>NZ_CEEDHK010000002.1:160273-489171 GCF_979254655.1 Pseudomonas sp. AC229 | reverse complement strand
CACCAGGAGGATTTCAAACAGCGCTACCAAGCGCTGCGCCAGCGTGGAAAGCCAGCCAAGGTAGCCTTGATCGCCTGAATGCGTGTCTTGCTCACTCGCCTGAACGCCATGCTCCGAGACGGAACGCCCTGGCAGTCAGTTGGCGCGTGAACAAGACAGTTGCTCCTACAGGACACCGAAATCCTGTGGGAGCGGCTTTAGCCGCGATTTTCCCCAGCGCACGCTGTCGCCCGTCTTCCGTCGTTTCGCCTGAACTTTCTGCCGTGCTCAGTCCTCCACCACATGAGAGCCATCACGCCAAAGGACAGGACCATGAAGCTTCTATTGAGCATTACCGCCGCCGCCACCCTGCTTGCCGCAGGGTCCACTTGGGCCAGCTGTACGCCTGAAGAAGCCGAGCAAAAGGCGCAACAACTGGCTGCCAAAGTGCACCAGCTCACCGAGCAAAATCCGCAGAAGGCTAAAGAGATCAATGATGAGGTCGAGAAAATGCGCCTGGATACGGATTCGGCCGACCGCGACAGCCATTGCGATTTGTACGACAAGCGCATGAAAGAACTTGAAGCTGCCAAGGGCAAAGCCGAGAGCTGATTCTGTTCGTTCTCCAGCAAGAAAAGCGCGCCAGCCCTAGTCGGGCGGGCGCCTTGCATTTCTGCACGGCGGTTATGCAGCCGTGTCTATTCTCAGGCCAAGCCAAGCGGACGATCATGGCTCCCACACGACAGGGAGCCCCAATCATGAACCGCATAGACCTTCGCCGCGTAGACCTCAACCTGCTGATCGTTTTCGAAATGATGATGATCGAGCGCAATGTCAGCCGCGCGGCGGAGCGTTTGTTTTTGGGCCAACCGGCAGTGAGCGCTGCCCTCGGCCGCCTGCGCACCCTCTACAACGATCCGCTGTTCGTGCGCGTGGGCCGCAGCATGGAACCTACGCCGCGCGCCATCGAACTGGAAGGGCTGCTGCGCCCCGCGCTGGATACCATTTCCTCGGCCATCGGCCAGAGCGTGGAGTTCGATCCCTGCACCAGCCGCGAAGTGTTTCGCATCGGCCTGAGCGACGACGTCGAGCTGGGCTTGCTGCCGCAGCTGATGCGCGCGCTCAGTGTGGAAGCCCCCCATGTGACGCTAGTGGTTCGTCGTACCCATTACCTGTCGATCTGCAATCAACTCTCTGCCGGGGAAATTTCTCTGGGCATTTGCTACACGGGCGATCTGCCCGCCAATGCCAAATGCAAAACCCTGCGTCGCAGCCGCTCGGTGATGGTGCGCGGCGACGCCGAAAACAAGCCCATGACCATGGACGAATACTGTTCCCGCCCCCACGCGCTGGTGACGTTCGCCGGTGACTTGAGCGGCTTTATTGACGAAGAGCTGGCCAAGCGCGGGCGCAGCCGTCAGGTGAAATTGGCGGTGCCCCAGTTTTACGGTTTGAGCCAGTTGCTGCCGGGCACCCAGATGGTCGCCACGGTGCCGGATTACGCCGCTGCCGCGCTCACCTCCAACGGCGGCCTGCGTGTGGATGAACTGCCATTCGAAGCGCCGGTTTATGATTTGCAGATGGCCTGGGGCGCAACCCAGGATATGGACCCTGCGCAACGCTGGTTGCGCAGCAAAATTACTGAATGCCTGGGTGATTCTGCATGAGCAGCGCTATATCCCTTCGGGGCTTGGAAAAGACCTACGCCAACGGCTTTCAAGCCTTGCGCGGGGTCGATCTGGAAATTCAACACGGTGAAATTTTCGCCTTGCTTGGCCCCAACGGCGCCGGCAAGTCCTCGTTGATCGGCGCCATTTGCGGCCTGGTCAAACCCACTGGCGGCAGCATCTTTATCGACGGGCTGGAGCTGCCCCGCCACTACCGCGAGGCGCGCGCCAAGGTCGGCTTGGTCCCGCAGGAAATGGTCAACGAAGGCTTTGAAAGCGTGTTGTCCAGCGTGCGCTTCAGCCGCGGTTTGTTTGGCAAACCGCCCGCGCCCGAGCTGCTCGAGCAAATTTTGCGCGACCTGTCGCTGTGGAACAAACGCGACGACGCCACCATGACGCTGTCTGGCGGTATGCGTCGGCGGGTGATGATCGCCAAAGCGCTCGCCCATGAACCGCAAGTGCTGTTTCTCGACGAGCCCACCGCTGGCGTCGATGTGGAGCTTCGCCGCGACATGTGGACCATGGTCCGCCGCCTGCGCGACCGTGGCGTGACCATTGTGCTGACCACTCACTACCTTGAAGAAGCCGAAGAAATGGCCGACCGCGTCGGCGTGATCAGCGACGGGCGTTTGCTGCTGGTGGAAAACAAAACCGATCTGATGGCGCGCCTGGGCCGTCGTCAGTTGCGTCTGCAATTGCAGCAGCCCCTCACAGAGCTGCCGGCAGACCTGGCCGGTTTCCCGGTGGAATTAGCCGACCAGGGCCGCGAATTGGTCCTCGATGTCGCGCGCAACAACCAAGGCATCGCCGACTTCCTGCGGCGTCTGGCCGCCAACGATATCGACTTCAAAGACCTGCACACCTCGGAAAGCTCGCTTGAGGACATCTTTGTCGAATTGCTGAGAAAGCCCGCATGAATTTCTATTCCATCTACGCCATCTTCCGCTTCGAAATGGCCCGCTCTGCGCGCACCTTGATGCAAAGCCTGGCGGCCCCGGTGTTGGCGACCGCCTTGTATTTCGTGGTGTTCGGTTCCGCCATCGGATCGCGCATGGCAGAAATCGGCAGCATTCCGTACGGCAGCTTTATCGTGCCCGGCCTGACCTTGCTGGCGGTGCTGACGCAAAGCGTCTCCAACGCCGCCTTTGGCATTTACATGCCGCGTTATTCCGGCGCGATTTACGAGATTTTGTCAGCGCCGCTGTCGCCCACCGAAATCGTCTTTGGCTACGTCGGCGCGGCGGTGGTGAAATCGATGGTGCTGGCTGCCGCGATTCTGATCACCGCGCGCGTTTTCGTACCGTATGAAGTGGCGCATCCGTTCTGGGCGTTTGGCATTTTGCTGCTCTGCGCAGTGTCGTTCAGCATGCTCGGCTTTATCGTCGGGTTGTGCGTCGACGGCTGGGACAAGCTCGAAGTCGTGCCCTCGCTCGTGATCACGCCGCTGACCTTTCTCGGCGGCAGTTTCTATTCGCTGAACATGCTGCCGCCCACCTGGCAGACCATCAGTCTGTTCAACCCGGTGGTGTATCTGGTGGACGCCTTTCGCTGGGCGTTCTTCGATATCACCGAATTCAACCCAATGGTCGACATCGCCTTTTTGCTGGCGTTTCTGCTGGTGTGCGTCGTTATTGTTGGGCAGATATTTCGTACGGGTTATCGGCTGCAACATTGAGACGGTACGCACGGTAGGTAGCCGCTCACGTGTACCTACGTGGCACCGCCGCCTCCGTGAGAATGACCGCGTACTATCAACCAGCACCGTCACCCCCGGCAGGCGGGGGTCCAGGCGCGGTGATTGCCCAATCTACTCCGAACCGCTGTTCGCATTTTTGCAGGCGTGAGGTCGGGGCTGTCCGTGAGTGCAGGGCAAAGCGAAGCCCAACGCTGCACCGTTACCCCTTCCTGTGAGCCACCTCCCGCAAATTCCTTCCCCAGGTCAGCACCAAAATCCTATCCTTGTCCGCTAACCGGCGGTAACGATGCCGGTTTGTTTGTTACCTCGTTCTGAGGACAAGGAGTACCCGTGGGTCCCGATGCTGCGAATTTTGACTGGAACGACATTCCGCTCCTGCTGGCCCTGGCGCGCGAGGGCAGCATGAGCGCGGCCGGGCGCACCCTGGGTATCGACCCGTCGACCATGAGCCGGCGTCTTGCGGCCGCCGAGTCGGCATTGCAGCGCCGGCTGTTTATTCGCGACAACTCCGGCTACCACGCCACGGAAGCGGGCACGGTGTTTCTCACCTATGCCGAGCGCGTGCTGGGCGATGTGAAAAGCATGCTGCTCGACACCTGCAGCGAGGCCGACGGCGTGGCCGGGCCGGTGCGCATCACCTCCATCGATTTCCTGTTCAGCCACTGGCTGGTGGAACACATGCCGGCGCTCATGGAATGCCATCCGCAACTGCAGCTGCAATTGTTGGTGGCTAACCAGGCGCTGTCGTTCACGCGCCGCGAAGCAGACTTCGCCTTACGCCTGGCGCGTCCGCACGATGACGCGGCCTTGGTGATGCGCAAAATCGGTGAGCTGGGTTTTGCCGTGTATGGCGCCGAGCGGTTCGCCGACATTCCCCGCGACCTCTGGTGCGAACAACCCTGGTTGGCCTACGGCGAGGAATTGTCGGAGATGGCTGAGATGCGCTGGCTGCGCGAGATTGCGCCGCTGGCCCACTACCCGTTGCGGGTGAGTAGCGTCAGCACACTGGTCAATGCCTGCGAAACCGGTTTGGGGCTGGCCTTGTTGCCTTGCTTGCTGGGTGACCGCATCCAGCTCAAACGCCTCAGCGATGATGTGGAAGTGCACCGCGAAGTCTGGTTGCTGAGCCACCGTGACGCCGGGCGCATCGGCCGTTTTCAGGCGGTGGCCAACTGGTTGAAAGACGTGTTCGAAAAAGACGCTGTACGCTTGCGCGGTGAATGTCGCGCGCCGGCGCCGCCCCTTTGAATCAGGAAGACCCATGTTCGAGCTGATCAACAGTCATCTGCTGCTAATCGCCGCCGCCTTGCTGCTGGTGGACATCGCCGCCTGGCGACTGCTGCCGGCCGACGCCAAGCTGTGGCGCGTGGTGCTGCGTGTGGTGTTTTTCCTCACTTATAGCCTGGTGATTGTTGAAGCCGGACTCAGCCCGTTGCTGCCGCCGCCCTGGCAGACGCCGGCGCTGAATGTGCTCGGTTCTGTGTTGGGCATCGCCTGGTGGCTGATGCTCGCGCGCGCCGGCACGGTGCTGATGGGCGTGGTGCTGATGCCGCGCAGCGGCCATACCGGACGGCTGTTGCAAGACGTACTCGGGGCGCTGATTTTCCTGCTCGCCGCCGTAGCCGCAGCGGCGTATGTAATGCAACTGCCGGTCAAGGGTTTGCTCGCCACCTCGGGCATTGTTGCCATCGTCATCGGCTTGGCCTTGCAGAGCACTTTGAGCGATGTGTTTTCCGGCATCGTGCTGAACACCACCAAGCCGTATCGACTGGATGACTGGATCAGCATTGACGGCGTCGAAGGCCAGGTTATTGAGATCGACTGGCGCGCCACTTACCTGCGCACCGCGCAAGGCAGCACAGTGGTGATCCCCAACTCGGTGGCCGCGAAAACCAAGGTCATCAACCTCAATCGCGCGGCCAATGTGCAGGGCGTTTCCATCAGCATCAGCGTGCCGGCCGCGGTGCGTCCGCGCGTGGTCATCGAGGCACTGGAAAAAACCTTGCAGGGCGTTCGCGCCTTGCTGCCCAAGCCGCCGGGCCGTGTCTCGGTAAAAGGTTCGGATCTGGAATCGGTTGAATACGAAGCCAGCGGCTTTATCGCGGCGGGCAGCAGCAGTGCCGAAGCGCGCAACCTGATGTTCGACCTTGCCCATCGGCATCTCGAAGCAGCGGGCGTGCAGCGCGGCAGCGAAATGCCGGCGAGCCGGATGCGTGCGGTATTGGATGACGTGAAAATCTTCAGATCCCTTAGCGGCGATCAGAAAGACGAACTCAGCCAGCACATGCAGGCGCAACGCTTTGTGGCCGGGCAAGTGGTGCTGGACTTTGAGCAGGTGTCCGAGCATCTGATGGTGATCGGCACCGGTGTGGTGTCGGCGTCGGTGCCGGCCAATGGCGGCGATTTCGTCGAGGCGGGGCGCATGGGCCCCGGCGAAGTGTTGGGCGAGGAGGGCGTCACCGACGGCGTGCCGTCCCATGGCCGTTTCGTTGCACTCACCTCCGCGATTATTTATCTCATCGAAAAAGAGCAGTTTCAGCATTGCCTGCAAGAAAGCACTGAGGTGTCGAGCGCCTTGACGAAGCTTCACGCTTTCCGCATGAGCGCCACCGATTCGTTGCTGCTGCAAAAGCCGGCAGAAGTGAAGAAGGGCAAATTCCTAAGTTGGTTGCAGCGTACGTAACTGCCCGTTTCGCAGGCATAAAGAAGCCGCCAACGTTTTTGCGTTGGCGGCTTTTTTGTTACGACGTTGGGTTATTGCAGGTGTTTTTTCAGTTCGCCACCGGCTTGCAACATGGCCGATTTCGCGCCGCTGATATGGGCCAGCGGGTTGAGCAGACCGAAGTCATGGATCATGCCGTTGTAGCGGGTAGTGGTGACTTCCACGCCGGCCGCATCGAGCTTACGGCCGTACGCTTCGCCTTCATCACGCAGCACGTCGAACTCGGCGGTCTGGATCAAGGTTGGCGGCAAGCCTTTGAGTTGGTCCAGGCTGGCACGCAGCGGCGACACGTGGATGTTGGCGCGTTCTTTGGCGTCGGTGGTGTAGTTATTCCAGAACCATTTCATCAGCGGCTTGGTGAGGAAGTGGCCTTGGGCAAATTGGTTATACGAACGGGTTTCCAAGTTGGCATCCGTCACTGGCCACAGCAGGGCCTGGAAGCGCAGTTTCGGTGTGCCTTTTTCTTTCGCCATCAGCGCCACGGCAGCGGTCATGTTGCCGCCCACGCTATTACCGGCAACGGCCAGGCGAGTGCCGTCTACATTGATTTCCTGACCGTGCTCAGCCACCCATTTGGTCGCTGCGTACGCTTGGTTGATGGCAGTGGGGTAGTGCGCTTCAGGCGACGGCGTGTAGTCGACATACACCGCGACCGCACCAGAATTCACCACCAGGTCGTGAATCAAACGAGCGTGGGTTGGGTAGTCGCCCAGCACCCAGCCGCCACCGTGGAAAAACATGAAGACCGGCAAGGTGCCGGTAACGCCGGCCGGACGAACGATGGTCAGCTTGATGCTCTGGCCGTCGGCGTTGATCATTTTGTCTTCAACCTGGGTATCGGAAAGGTCGAACTTCACCGAAGCCTGTGCGCCAGTCAGTACGGCGCGTGCATCTTTTGGCGACATCTGCTCAAGCGGTTTGCCGCCACCGGCTTCCAGAGCTTGCAGAAAGGCCTGAGTGTCCTGCTCTACACCTGGGCTGCCGGCTGCGAAAGCGGCGTTGAACGATAACGTCATGGCGGCGGCGATCAGGGTTTTTTGCAGTTTCATGGGTGAAGCTCCTTAAAGAGTTGAGAGACCGAATTAGGTAGTGCCGTAAGGTGGGTCTGCGCTGTGTGCCAGACCGTGAGCAAATGATGGCGGCACGGCTCAAGGTTCGGAATAGACAGGGCTGCACGGGCACTTTGCAGAACTGCAAGGGCGCTGTTGCACGAACGCACGTGGGTTTTCGGCGTGACAGAAACGCAGAAGAATCTAGGGTTAAGGGGTCAAACGCCTGAAGCCGTCGACCCGTTCCAGTGAGGGGGAAGTATGCGAACCATCGTCAGTCGAGAGCCGTGGTGGGCCAAGCCGCCATTACCGGGGCAGGGAGAAATGCAGTTGGAATGGGGGTATCTCGTGGTGTACAGCGACGGGGTCTTCGAGTTCGAACATGTGCGCCCCAGTGATGAGGAAATTCGTCAGCGCAAAGGTTGCCGCGTGCACCATTCGGAGCGCGAGCCAAATGCCAAGTCGTCTTTCTGACTAAGCGCCCTTCGCGCCTGCTTCGCGCCGCAGGACCCGAAGATTTTTAACGATTCCTTGAAGGTGCTTCTCAAGCCGCTGGGTGTTTGCCCGGGTTGAGATCGGTGATGGTACGGCCACGTTTACCGCCGTCACCTAATCAAGGAATCGCCACATGAACATGGCTCCCCACCTGTTTGAACCTCTGCAACTGGGCACGCAGCAACTGCCTAACCGAATCGTGATGGCGCCGATGACGCGGTCGCGCACCGACCAGCCCGGCGACGTGCCCAATCAACTGATGGCCGAGTATTACGCCCAGCGCGCCAGTGCCGGCTTGATCGTCACCGAAGCCACGCAAATAAGCCCGCAAGGCAAGGGATACAGCTTTACGCCGGGCATTTACAACGCAGAACAGGTCGCCGGCTGGAAGCGCGTGACCGACGCGGTGCACGCGCAGGGCGGTCGAATTTTCATCCAGCTGTGGCATGTGGGGCGTATGTCGCACCACAGCTTTCACGCCGACCAAACGCCGGTCGCGCCTTCGGCCATCAAAGCCGACGCGCAGGTATGGGTGGTCGGTGACGACGGTGTGGGCCGCATGGTCGATGTCAGCATGCCGCGCGCGCTGTCGCTTGAAGGCATCAACGAGGTGATCGGCGACTACCGCCGCGCCGCTCGCAACGCGATAGCCGCGGGTTTCGATGGCGTGGAAATCCATGCCGGCAATGGCTACCTCATCGATGAATTCCTGCGCACCACCTCTAACGTACGCGACGACCAGTACGGCGGCAGCCGCGATAATCGCGTGCGGTTTCTGTATGAAGTGGCCAGCGGTATCGCTGAGGAAATTGGCGCGGCGCGTACCGGTGTTCGTATGGCGCCCTTTATCACTGCGCGCGGTATGAATTGTCCTGACGTTATCCCGACGATTTTGTTGGCTGCGCAGAAACTGCAGGGCTTGGGTGTGAGTTATATCCACCTAGCCGAGGCCGATTGGGATGACGCGCCGCAGGTGCCAGAAGACTTTCGTCACCAGTTGCGGGCGATTTATCACGGGCGAGTAATTGTGGCTGGACGCTACGACCTGCAACGCGCCGAGGCCATTTTGGCTGCTGGCCTTGCGGACCTGGTTGCGTTCGGCAGAGCCTTCGTCGCCAACCCCGATTTGCCCGCACGGCTGCTCCATGGCTGGCCATTGGCAGGCTTTGACGCCAGTCAGTTGTTCGGCGGTAACGAGCGGGGCTACAGCGACTACCCACGCTATGCTGCAACAGCCGAACCGGCCTGACGGTGTTTGGCTGGGTTCGGTATCAGGCTGCTCAATCGGAGAGTCGTTTAAGGGGAGGGGCATGATGAATCTGAAAAATCGAGTATTTGGCTTCGCGCTTATTTCGGCGCTGTGGCCAGTAAGTTACGCGAACGCGGCATCGTTCAACTGCGCCAAGGTGGCTGCCGGCAGCGTTGAAGCGCTGGTGTGTAAAACGCCCGCGTTGAGCGCGCTGGACGATGACTTGGCGCGGGTCTACAAGCAGGCCCAAGCCAAGGCCAAAAGCGAAAAGCCGCCCACTCTCAAAGCAGAGCAGCGTGGCTGGCTGAAGGCGCGTGATGAATGCTGGAAGACCGGTGACAAAAACCAGTGCCTGACCGACAGCTACCGGCGCCGCATCGCCGAGTTGCAGGCGCATTACGCGCTGGTGGCGGGTAAGGGGCCGATACGTTTTATCTGCGATAACAAGGCCACCAACGTCGTCACCGCCACGTTTTACCCGACACAGCCTTCCACGCTGATAGCGAGCTACGGCGACAGCACCTCGTTGATGTTCGCACGCTCGATGGGCGCTAGTAGTTCTTACCAGGGGCGCAATGAATCGCTCGAGCTGCATGACGACGGCGCAACGGTTGTCTGGGGCTATGAGGCGACGCCGATGCACTGCCAGAAAAACTAGAAGGTCCGTCGCGCGTGCAGGATTTCTCTGCATAGAATCCTGCACGCGCGGCAGAGCATTCGCGGGGGAGCAACAACGGGCTTGGTGTGCCTGTTTTCCCGCTTACGCCACCACAGGAATCAACGGATCGGCTGCCGCCAACGCCTCGGCTCGATCGGCTTTAGGCGGATAAATCCAGAAGCCGTTGATTTCACTTTTGATCCGCTTGCCTTCATCGCGCACAAATTTCACCTCGCGTTGCCAACCCTCGGTAAACACCGCTCCCCAAGCACCCAAGTCCAGGCACGTAACGTACTTGACCTGGCTGTAAGCAATAGGCGCGACGCCCAGCAAGTCGGCGGCCGCGTTATTGCCGGCCGAGCGGCCCAGGGCGATGGCATGTTGGCAGGTCATCAGCGCGTAATTGCCGCTGTCGTCGACCTGCGCGTAGGCCACATCGCCCGTGGCATAAACGTCGGCCTGGCCCAGCACTTTCAGGTTCCGGTCCACGTGCAAACGGCCCTGGTTATCCCGCTCGCCCGGCACCTGTGCCGTGAGGGCGCTGGCCCGCACGCCGACGGTCCAGATAACGGTGTGGGCTTCGATACGTTGACCATCCGCGAGGGTCACGCCAGTGGCGTCTACCGATGCGACGCTGCTGTTCAGCCGCCATTCGACACCCAGTTCTTCACACGCCTGGGCAACCAGCTGCTGGGGACCGTCGCCCATTGCGCCGCCGATTTGGCCGCCGCGATCAACCACAATCACCCGTACATCCGCATCGGCCCCGAGTGCTGCGCGCAGCCGCGCCGGCATCTCGGTCGCCGTTTCGATACCGGTAAATCCGCCACCCGCCACCACCACGGTGTTGCGCGCCGTAGAGGCAGGGCGTTGGCTCAGGGCGTTCAGGTGCTGTTCCAACTGCATGGCGTGTTCGATTTGATCGACGTCAAACGCGTGCTCAAGCCCTGGCAGCTCCGGCCGCCACACCGTGCTACCGCTGGCCAACACCAGGCGGTCGTAAGTGAGCGTAGCGAGGACACCAGCGCTGTCCCGGTAACCGACCCGCTTGCCGGCGACGTCAATTTCTTCCACGCTGCCCTGCACAAAGCGAACACCGACCGCGTCGAACAGCTCGCCCAGCGGCGCAGTCATGCCGTGGACGTTGGGCTCATAGAAACGCGGGCGAACCCGCAGCTCGGCTTGAGGTGCGAGCACCGCTACTTCGGTGTCGGTGTGATGGTGTTGGTCCAGCAGACGTGCTGCGCTCAGGGCGCTCCACATACCCGCAAAGCCCGCGCCGACGATCAGAATGCGTTGTTTCATGTTCTTATCTCTTTTGTTGGAAGGGAAAGTCGCTTAAGAACGAGTACATCAATCGCCTTAGGCCCGGGCAGGCTGTTGCTCTCGTAACGCCGACTATAGTTGTCGGAGTTATGCGCTTCAAGTGGATTTTTTAGGCTAAATCGTGAGGCTTTGCGTGTTTGGCGTATTTCTCTTTAAATAACAGTCGCTTGCGTGTTTGTAGTTGCGGTTATGTAAAAAATGAAATTTGTTTTTTGTTGATAAAATATCAGATCTTTCGCATCATCATGCGACCAAATCAGTCGGAGTTTTAAGTGGCTTTGTATAGCGCAGGTGTGGAGTACGGCATCCACTGCATGTTGTGGTTAGCGGACGAGAAGGGTGATAGCCGCGAGGCCAGCGTGCGCGCCTTGGCGCAATTGCAAGGCGTACCGCCGGAACTGCTCGCGAAGATTTTTACCCGGCTGGCCAAGGCCGAGTTGGTGGTTGCCACCACAGGCGTACGCGGCGGCTTCAAGCTCGCGCGCCCAGCGGACGAGATCACCATGCTCGATATCGTGCGTGCCATTGATGGCGAGAAATCCATCTTCGATTGCCGCAACGTGCGCGAACGCTGCGCTGTGTTTGACGGTTCCCCGCCCGAATGGGCAATGGCCGGAACCTGCGGCGTTCATGCAGTGATGCTCACGGCGCAAAAACGCATGGAAGAAGCGCTGGCGCAGCAAACCGTGCTCGACGTTGCCCGTCGCTTCGGCCGCAAAGCGCCGCCGGAATTTGGCGAGCAGGTGATGCGCTGGTGGGATGAGCAGCGCGACGGGAAAGCCAGTCCGCCCGCGTCTGACCCCGAATAGGCAAGCGCCTGATCGCCCACTAAAAAACGCCCGCATTCTCACGAAGCGGGCGTTTTTTGTTCCAGCCGCAAAGCGCTATTCGCTACCGGCTTGGACCTGCACATCGGTAATTTTAAGCACCTCGGCCTGCTCCAGCACCTCAGCTTCGCTGGCTTCGGCATCCGGCATCAGCAGGCTGTTCTCCGCATCGCCATGGTGCAACTCAATGAGATGACGCACCGCCTGCGCCTGGCTGAGTTGCGCGTTTCCAGTATCGATGGCGTACGAGCGAGGCTCGGCTTCGAAGCGGTAATGAATGGTGAATTGGGGCATGACGAGTTTCCTTTGCATGTGAACGGATAACTAATTGACCTGGCGGTCAGAAAAATCGTTCACCCCGTCTCGTTGCTTGCACACCGCATCGTTGCAGCGTTTCGCTTCGCAACTCAGCAAGCGACGAAGTGTTTTCCAAACGATTCCGCAACCTTCCGGCCGATGGTCACAGAGGTTGAACAAACCTCAAAGCCTCACCGTCGACTCTCTGACTTCTGCAGATTTCCACGACCGCTTCGTCGACATTGTGGGAAGCCGCTGCCACACGTTAAGACCATTCGAGGCTGTCGCTCGACCAACTCCCAAGCGTATGTGCCCTGATTTTCTAGAGGTGATTGATGAACACGACTTTTAAGCTGGCCTCGATAGGGCTGTTTGTTTCGTTGGGTTTGCAAAGCGCGTTTGCAGAAGAAACAAAGAAGGTGGATGTGCTGCTCGTGGGCGGCGGCATCATGAGCTCGACCTTGGCGATCTGGTTAAACGAGCTGGAGCCTGGTTGGTCGATGGAAATGATCGAGCGCCTCGACGGCGTGGCCGAAGAAAGCTCCAACGGTTGGAACAACGCGGGCACCGGTCACTCGGCGTTGGCCGAGTTGAACTACACGCCAATGGACGAGAACGGCAACGTCTCGATCAGCAAGGCGGTGGAGATTAACGAGTCGTTTCAGATCACTCGGCAATTCCTCGCCTGGCAGGTGAAAAAAGGTGCGCTGAAGAACCCGCGTTCCTTCATCAATTCCACGCCACACATGAGCTTTGTCTGGGGCGACGACAACATCCAGTTCCTGAAAAAACGCTACGAGGCGCTGCAGGCGAGCCCACTGTTCCGGCCGATGCAGTATTCCGAAGACCCCGAGCAAATCAAACAATGGGTGCCGCTGATGATGGAAGGCCGCGACCCCAACCAGAAACTCGCCGCTACCTGGACACCGATCGGCACCGACGTGAACTTTGGCGAAATCACCCGCCAATTCGTCGGCCATTTGCAGAGTCAGCCTAACTTCGCGCTAAAACTGTCCACCGAAGTGCAGGACATCACCCGCAACGACGACGGCTCCTGGCACGTCGAATACAAGAACCTTAAAGACGGCACAGAGGGCGCCACTGATACCAAGTTTCTCTTCGTGGGCGCTGGCGGCGGTGCGCTAAAGCTGTTGCAGAAATCCGACATTCCGGAAGCTCACGAATACGGTGGTTTCCCGGTAGGTGGCTCGTTCCTGGTCACCGAAAACCCGACCATTGCCGAGCAGCACATGGCCAAGGCCTACGGCATCGCGCCGACCGGGGCGCCGCCCATGTCGGTTCCGCACCTGGACACCCGCGTGCTCGACGGCAAGCGCGTGATTCTCTTCGGACCGTTCGCCACGTTCTCCACCAAATTCCTCAAAGAGGGCTCGTTCTGGGATCTGTTCAGCAGCACCACTACCGAGAACGTCTGGCCGATGACCCGCGTCGGGTTGCGTGAATTTGATTTGGTGCAGTACCTGATTGGCCAGGTCATGCAGTCGGACGATGATCGTTTCGAGGCACTGCAACAGTACTTCCCACAAGCCAAGAAAGAAGACTGGCGCTTGGTACAGGCCGGCCAGCGCGTGCAGATCATCAAGCGAGACGAAGACAAGGGTGGGGTGCTGAAATTGGGCACCGAAGTGGTCACCTCCCAGGACGGCACCATCGCCGGCCTACTCGGAGCTTCTCCGGGCGCTTCGACTGCTGCGCCGATCATGCTTGAAGTGCTGAAAAAGTCCTTCAAAGACCAAGTGGAAACGCCTGCATGGCAGGAAAAGCTGCATCAGATTATTCCCAGCTACGGCACTCATCTAAACGACAGTCCCGAACGTGTCGAGCAAGAGTGGGCGTACACCAGCGAAGTGCTGCAACTGGCACCACCGCCCGGCATCAACAAAGAAAAAGTGCCGCAGCCGACCGGGCCGGTTGGAGAGCCGGGTGAAACGCACCAAAACCAAGACCCCGACTTGAACCCTTGATGCAGGCGAAGAGCCTGAGGGATGAGCAGGACGGCGCCCATGAATGAAACCGAACGTGCAAAGGAAATGGCGGCTTGGCGATACCTGCTCGAAGACGACGTGTATCGCCTGGGCTTCCCGAAGGATTTCCATCGCACCCTGATGACGCGCGCCGATGAGCTACTAGCGCGCGGAGTGATCTGCGAATCGGATTGGAATCTGCTGAAAGATGCCGCGGACCAAGCTTCTAAACGCACCTGCGACGGGCTTGAGCGCAACGAAAAGGATTGCGTCAATCTGGCTTCGCTGCGGTTGCCTGGGGACGTGCAGTGACGTTTGCGCTAAATAAACGGTTCAGCGTCGTAGCGGTTGGAGTGGCAACTTCGCTAGTCCACCGCCCAAAGAAAAACCCCGAAGGTTTGCGCCTTCGGGGTTTTTTTGTTTGGTGGAGCCGGGGGGATGTTCAACTCGACCATCCTTCCCCTATTGCAGCCCTCTGAGCCAAGGGGCGCATGCTCTCTACCAGTACTTCGGTGTCACACCGTGGTGGAGCTGGTTGATGTTGATCGAAACCTTATCGTGGTTTGCTTGACGCTGCAATTATCAGCTCCGGTCGAGACGCCATTAAACAGAAATGATCAGGGCCTACCGTGGTCTCGAGGGCGTACCTTTTGCTAGCTCTGCGGCAGACGTTTTTAGCACTTGTTTCTGAAGTAGGTTCTCTACGATGTCCATTGCTTGGGACAGCTCAGTAGTAGTCGGTTTGTGGCCGCGATGCGCCGCTGCATTTCCTGCTTGCAGAGCACTGTCCAGAACGTCTTTGTCTTGGCGCGCCAAATACCCTTCACTGATGAGCTTTCCCATTCGCTCCCCGAAGGTGCCGGCATTCCCTACGGTGCCAGTCATATATAGGTCTATGAGCGTTCGAGCCCCCATCATCGCTAGCCGAGAGCAGTTTGCGTCGAGTGCTATGTAGACCTCTCTCACGAGCGCTCTCCAATCCTCAGGTAATTGGTATACCCAATCAGGCTGTTTACGAGATATGCGAGGGGGATAGAAGGCCACTTGGTCACTGATGTCATATTCGGAAAACCATGGATCAACCCGCATAGTAATTTCTTCGCAGCCACAACACTCGAGCATTCGGTAGACCTGGGCCCACTCTACCGAGTTGCGACCATCACTAGTTTCTTCTGATCCGCTTTGCTTAGTACGTGCGATCTCGAAATGATTTGTGATCCCTAAGCAGCCATTGCAGTGTGATTTGAGGAGAGTTCTATTTGTCATCGTTTAACTCACTAAACTACTTCAGGCTCAGCTTCCAAAATTACTCCCTTTGTGTACTCCGAGTACTTTTCACGAAGGAAATCTAGTCCGCTTGAGCTGTCCAGTGTTATGTTTAGTTGTTTTCTAACAAACTCAAGCCTGTGCTTGCATTCTTGGATAACCTGGGACCAGGTTTTAACCCAGATAGTGATTTCATCAGTTTGATATAGAATTCCTTTGCCAGTTTTGTCGGCCTTTAGTTCTTGCTCTGTGTAATCTGTGATGTCATTTGAGATTATCCAGAAATGCCATCGGTTTTTTAACTGCCGGAATCTTTCGTCCCGATGCACAGCGAAAGCATAAGACTTTATCTGTGATATTTCATCTTCGCCGATTGGTACCTTTGGAGCCTTTAATTCGACGATTAAGTGCTCTCGTTCATCGGGGTGATTACAAGGAATGCTTTTGGTTAGCATCAAATCGATAATTCCAATCGAACCGTCAATTCTTCGGACGGGCTCGTCGATTGCTCTTTGGTGGTTTGATTTTGCTAGATGACTTCTGAGAACTTCTGTGAGCGACTTGTCACTAACGGAAAGTGAAAACTCATCCCCAAAAACCCAAGTGTTTTCCGCTAGTATTTTATGGAGTTGACTTCGTTCTTTGAGTACTTTTTTCATTTCCTTGTGGAATACGATTTCCTCTAGCCCTGATATGAATTTGAGCCTGTCGGCGATGAGCTTAGAGGCTGTAATTATTGCTGATATCGAGGTTTCTTCAAGAAGCTCTGCAAGTTCTTTTTGCTTTTCATTAGAGAGGTTGAGAACTTCATTCATGATAGTCTGAAGCTCTTTTGGACTGTGCTCAACTATTTGTTTAAGTAGACGAAGTTGAAATTTTTTCGAGTTCTTATCTTGCTTTTCAAACTCAGTAAGCTGCTCGCTGACGTTTAGAGCGAGTATGTCGAAAACTTGTCGCTCCGCCCGACCTACGGGGCTCATAGCCTCGTCGTGATATGGATATACGTTTTCTTCTTTCCATTTCTTAATCTTGTCAGACGACTTTTCCAGCCTTCTTTGGATAAAGTAGTCCTTGATGGCCGCAACTGCCTGGTCAACCGCTGATCGAAGCGATTCCTCCAAGTCCCCGAGGCCTAAAAGCCCTGACTTGTTGAGCTGACTTAAATGTTCTGACTTTAAATACGCAGAGTAGCTTGTTCCGTTTGCGCCACGTATTCTCTTGTCTAAAGGGATTAGCGGAAACCCATTCTCGTTGCATAAGAAGAACTCATTAGAATCTGAGTTTTTCCATTCGATAATTTCGAGGCTGTAGGGGTAAGTAATTCCTTGGAAGGGTATAGAGGGAAGGTCGATTTCCTTTCTGTAATCTATCTGTGAATTTGGGTCAATCGTTTGTCCGTCGATTGATATTCTAATGCCAGGATATTTGGACAGATAGATTGCAAATATTGATGAGAGGCTCTCCAATGTCTTTTCATTGGATAGACGGAATTCCTTGTGCGGCTCAGAGATTTTTACTGTTGTTCCAGTCTTTTTTGTTTCTGAACTAAGCTCATTTGTGCAGCGAACTTTTTTAGGGTCTTCGGCGGAGCCGGTCATGGTGTAGGACATATACTCATCGCCACTTTTATAGGTGGTGATCCAGTCTACTATTCGTCCTACTGAAAACGACTTGAAGCGCCCCTGTCCTTCTTGTCCATGTAGGAATCTTCCAGCGGGAGATTGTTTGTTACTGGCTTTCCATGAACCACCGAGATAACCGAATAGTTTCTCGCTGTCAGGATAAGGGATGCCGTGGCCATCATCCCTTATGACGATTTCGTACAGACCAAGGTCATTACTGTTGAGGAATATCTCGATATTGAAAGCATCAGCGTCAAGTGCGTTCCAGATTAGCTCAGCGAGCGCGGGAATCGGGGCGGCGCGACTAATTTTCGCTAAGTGATCTTGCTCCAACCCAACTTGGAACTCTCTGTATTCGCTCATGCTCGACTCCATTCGTTTACTGGCCTACGGTAGCGTTAGTCTGCATCAGCCTTTAGAAGGGATGCAGGTTCGACGCTTAGCGCATTCGCAATCCGCTCAATATTGTAGATAGTCACATTTTTCTCCCCACGTTCAAGCATTCCTATGTACGTTCGGTGCACGCCCGCAGACTCGGCGAGCTGCTCCTGGGAGAGGCCGAGTTCCTGGCGCTTGGCTCGTACATTCGTCGCGAAAACGCCGACTAAAGCGCATTGATTTGGGGGGATTGGCATCCGCCCACTTTTGCCAAGTGCATACTATGATTCTACATACTATGATTAGCGCCGCTTGGTTTTTGGCGCTATCGGGAAATTCAGCGTTGAAACCGGGCACTCACGATTTCGGCTCATGAGTAGTCCCACAACTAGCCAGGAGGCACGGTGGTTTATAAGCGAGTGTTGAGTGTCGTAATTGCAGGTGTCGGTCTGAGTGGCTGTGCAAAGAGCCCTATCGATGCTGATCAGAGTCCGGTCTACGAGCAGTTCGTTTTGAGGGATCACCGGGCGATCTCTACTACCGACTCACTACCCAGGCTTCCGACGATCCCGTCTGTGCCGGAGTGTTCAAGAGCTCTTACTACCAAGAGCGGGGAGAGTTCCGGGTTTACTTCGGTTTGCAGCCAGGAATGCTAAGTAGCGCTCCTTCGGCCATCCTGGGGGGCGTATACGGACAGCGCGTCGAAGGCGGCACGAAAGTCATCGTCCGGGACGCGCAGTTCGGTTTTGCGCACGAAAAGTTTAGCTCTCAGATCGCCAACTTCGTCCGGACAGGCAGCTGTTCGTGATGCCTTCTCGCAGCGAGCTGAAGGTCTCATTTTGAGCCCCTAATGATCGTTGAGCAGTAGAGGCCGGGCTGGGCGCTTTTAACCAGCTCGGTCGCCGTCTTTCCTCTTCGCATGCCTTCATGCCACCGTTCCGCTTCCCGTCTTAGGTTGCGCGAGATATAGGTCTCCTTGCCGGGGGCTAGGTCGTACATCTCGACGGTGGTTGGATCTATCTCGACGGTCAGGCCATTCTTGCAGGCGTAAACGGTCCAACGTTGTGCTCCGGAAAGCGCGAGCGTGTTTTTCTTCTCGCCGGGCGTGGTAAACATCAAATCTGCATCTGCGTCGCCCCGTAGCGATCTCAGGGCCTTTCTGAGTGGGTTGTCTTTACCCTGTGAGCAAAACCCTTTGGGCCCGATTATCAGCCCATGAATGTGCCAGCGACGCCGGCTCCCTTCGCAAGCGAGACCTTCCGGCGCCCGTTCGAAAGCGAACAAATACTCCACTTTCCCAACTGTCGCTGAAGTCCGACGCTTGAACTCATCTTTGATGTATTCGAGAGCGGAGCTATCGCCTGCCTCAAGGCGATCATGGAGATCCTGGCTGAGGATCATCGTGAACGCTTTCAGCTCCCAATCACGTTGCTTTGCCATGTGGTAGAGAGGTGCCGCAGCCAGTGCCAACTTCGTGTACTGATTGCAAGATCTCCAGGTCGTCAGTTTTGTCGCGATTGGAGGAGCGGTATCAAGGTACGTTTTGGCTCTCTCTCCCAGTGCTAGGGATAGGGAATAGCTTTTACCCAATATACTTCTGTTGGCCATGGTGAGCTGCTTGCTATGCACCGTCGCGCCTAGTGTCGGAATGATTCTAGAGCGAGGCCGTTTTACGGGTTTTTGCTTTTTCGCGGCTACGCCAGCTACGGGAAAGCTCAGACCAATATCAATGCCAGCGTCGTGTTGTTCGAGCAGATATGCGCACTCAGCATCGGTAAGCACGACCTCCTCACAGGCCATGGTTTGGGAGACGATTTTCAAATTTGCTTCCTACGCATATCAGCCAGGGTGTTCAAAGGTGGTGGCTGGTTCTAAGGGTTTGACAGCTGATGGTCGTACTTAGGTCAACAAGCGGTCAGCTCTCCATGACGATCTCTCCGTCGCAGTCCCCAGCAGGAGACCACGAGCTGTCCTCCACTTCTCCGTACAGCTCGGCGTCCTCTCGTCTCTGTTGCGCGCGCATAGCTCCGACGTCATCTTCTGTCATCACGCGTATGACTAGCTCCGGAAGCTCGTCGACCTCAAGCGCCTGATTAAGCTTCTCAAGCGGAAGGGCGCGCCGGCCAACCTCTTGGGTCAGCTTGAGTGTGGTGGAGCTGGCCGCAAGTGCTCGGCATGCCAGCGGCGCATTTGCACTGGTGAGGTCTAGCGACTCCAATGCCTGACTAAGCTTGTCGCGGATGAGCCGGCACATGGCGAGATCGTCATGTATGAGGGTCGCCGCAATCAGCTGGATCTCTTCCAAAGCGAATGCCTTGTGCAGCAACTCTTCTCGAGCCTTGGAAATGACGGCCTTGGTTGCAGCACCAGCAATGGTTGGGTGTTTTTTCAGGAGTCGTTGGGTTGTGCTTAGGCTGATATCCAGGCGAGAAGCAATGGCTGGCAAGGTGTAGCCAGCCTCGCGCAGAACAACCACCTGAGCTGCCTGATCCGGTGTCTTTCTGGCCCCAGTCATTCAGTCAGTCGTCCTCGTGGATATGCAGGACAATCGGTTTAGGGGCAAAGCCCGAAAGGCACCGCAGCGCGGCATCAATCGCCTGCCAGTTGCTCGTTACGTTGACCCGTGACTCCCCCGACCACATTGCGACTTCTTTGGGGGTGAACGGCGCGATATCGCGGGGTGTTAGCTTGAGAGCAGCGAGTCCTGCGATGGCGGCGGAAACAATGCGAAGTACGTTATTCCGGCGTTTGGCTGCTGAAGCTGCTGGTTGACTTCGGCACCGGCGCGAAGAGGTGATGCCGTTGGAACGGCAAAAATGGTACGCAGAATCTTTTGTCCAACGAGAGCCGTCGGTACGGGGGTGAATGCTATTCAGGTGTTCGGCTAAGCGCTGGTACGAATGCAGCGGGTTGGCGAGGAAGTTGCGAGCGTGCTGCTCTAGAGAAGTCATCTGTTGGGTTCCACAAGAAATTGAATAGGGCGGTGTCCATGTCCGATTTCTCGTAGCTCTTTTTAAGTCTACCTCTCTGGGCAGTCCGGATATTTTAGTGCGTCAACGCGTCTTGTGTCTAGTTGATAATCACGTAACACGTTGACTTGCAAGAGTTTATTTTACTTTTTATTCCAGTGGCGTTTGACTGTAGAGAGTCCTAGGTTGGCCCTAGCGGCTACCTCGCTTTGGCTCAGGTTCTGCTGTTTGAGTTGCTGAACAAGAGCGGTTGTTTCCACTGCCACCGGACGCCCGAGGCGTTTGCCCTGAGCTTTGGCTCGAGCTAGGCCGGCCTGAGTACGTTCAACCAACAAGTCTTTTTCAAACTCCGCGACGGCTCCCAGCACCTGCATTGTCATCTTCCCTGCTGCCGACGTTAGATCCATTCCTCCAAGAGCGAGGCAGTGAACTCGAATACCCTCCGACTCTAGCGAGTCGATGGTTTCCCGGACGTCTATCGCGTTTCTGCCCAAGCGGTCCAGCTTGGTGACGATGAGCACATCCGAAGCCTCCATACGTTCAATGAGCTTCTTAAAGCCGGGGCGTTCCTTTGCTGCGACGCTCCCGGAGATCACTTCCTCGACAACACGGTTTGGCTTCACATCGAAGTTCGCTGCCTTGATTTGCTGCACCTGATTTTCGGTGGTCTGGCCATCAGTTGATACGCGAGCGTAAATGAAGGTGCGCGACATGAAGGACTCCTTGTTGGTGTCATTAAAGGTAGTGTCACATTATCTCGGTGGTGTCATTATGTAAAGGCTATATTAATGGCACCATTGTTCGGTGGTTTTTAGGGGGTCATCTAACGGTCGTTTTGTGAGACCGGCCATCCTCCTTAGGTTTGAGTGAGGCTTCGCTGCAATCGCGGGGTTGTCGAGTGGGGATGCATTGCTTGACCGTTGCTTAATGCGAGGGTAAAAAGATCCCCGTTCTTTACGCGAATAGAGCTGCAAGGCACTAATTGTCTTAATGCTTAGTCGGGCGCTCCGCCAGACTCCATAACATTGTGTGGTTTTGTTCCGCAGAGAATATCTGCGGCCCTACACAAAAAGCCGTTCCGGTCCGCAGATATTCTCTGCGGCTGTACCTTGGTAAAGAGCGTTTCTCTCATGGATCCGAGACCTAAGATACTTGCTGATATTGATTTGACGGATAGCAAGATCTTTTACTCCTCGGATCCAATCGTCCTTCTTTGCGGTGGTTTTGTTCCTGAAAAGGACCACCCTGATGCAGCTGATCCTCCAATTGCTTCCCTCAGGCATGCTGTTACCCGAAGCCATCCGCCATATGAAATTTTTCGGCCGGAGGAAATTAAGTCTTGGCAGAACGATGGCGTATTCAAAAACCTAATGGATTTTGAGTCAGATCTTGCAAGCATTTGCTCACTTGTTGTGATTATTCTGGAAAGTGAAGGAGCTATCGCCGAGCTCGGCGCTTTCTCGCAACTGCCGGATTTGAGTAAGAAGCTAATAGCTATCGTCGCTTCCGAATACACGGGGCAGCAATCATTTATAAATCTTGGAATACTTAGGTTTATTCATCGTGACCATGAAACTGGAGTTAAGAGGTATCCATGGCAGGTGCGTGATCCGCTGAATATATCGAATGACGTTGTGGTCGATGTAATCGAAGACATTAAGGGTGAATTAGACAGCCTGAAAAAGTCTCAAACGTTTGTCGCTGCGAGCGATGTTCATCTCGTTGTTTTGATATATGAGCTGATTAAAATATTTGTCGCGTTAAAAGAAAGCGAGCTTTTGGATTTTTTACATAAGCTCGGAAGAGTAGTTGCTCGAGATTTCTTAAGGCGAAAGATTTTTCTGCTTGAGAACTTCAAGTTAATTAAAGAGATTACCTACGGTGGGCCTGTTTTTTATGCGCTAAGTGACGATAGTTTCCATAGGATGAAGTTTTCAATGAGGTCGCAGGGGCCTCTTGATCATCTGCGCACCCAGTTGGATTGCAATAAATATTACAGCTCCGAGAAAACCGAGCGGAATAGGTCTAGGGCTATCCAGGGTGCTCGGCTGGGAGGTGGTAGATGAGTTTGTATGACTTCAGGAAGAGCGTTTCTGAGGAGTTTCCTATCTCAGAGCAGGACGTCTTTCGCTTAATTCTCCGAGCACCACATACTTACAAACGCTATACCATCGATAAAAAAAATGGCGGAACAAGATTAATAGCGCAGCCGGCGCGTGAAATTAAATACTTGCAAGGCTATTTGATAAATACGGTATTTAAAAATCTTCCAGTGCACGCAAGCGCCGTTGCGTACCAGCGAGGGGCAAGTATTAAAAAGAACGCAGAGTTACATGCGCGGAATTCGTATTTATCTAAGTTCGATTTTGTGGATTTTTTTGGGTCAATTAAATTTCCCGATTTAGTGAGGCATTTGGCCGATTTCCTTGGTTCTGTTTTAACGGAGCAAAGCATTGCCGATATTGCACGAGTATGCTGTGTTCAGCACGGCGGCGGGCTTGAGCCCTGCCTGAGTATTGGGGCGCCGAGCTCCCCAATACTTTCGAATTCGATAATGTACCGATTTGATGAGGCTGTTAGTAAATGGTGCTCAGACAATGAAATTGTTTATT
Organism: Pseudomonas sp. AC229; assembly: GCF_979254655.1. Taxonomy (NCBI): domain Bacteria; kingdom Pseudomonadati; phylum Pseudomonadota; class Gammaproteobacteria; order Pseudomonadales; family Pseudomonadaceae; genus Pseudomonas; species Pseudomonas sp. AC229. The sequence goes on along the minus strand of NZ_CEEDHK010000002.1, from coordinate 466,374 downwards.
CTCGGTATGCGGATGATATGGCCTTTTCTACTAATGTAAAAGGTGCTTCAGCAAACATTGAGTCGATGCTTATTTCCATTATGGAAAAGCAGGGTTTTTCATTTTTGACTTTAAATGAAAGGAAAACCATTCATGTTTCTAAGAAAAATCAAAGGCGTGTAACAGGAATCGTGTTGAGCAATGAAGGTAAGATCTCCCTAGGGCGAGAGAAAAAGCGAAAACTCAGTGCAATGATTCACAATTTTTCATTAGGGAAGCTCTCTGAGCAAGAGATATATAACTTGCAAGGGCTCCTCGGTTTTGCGCTTGATGTTGAGCCTTTATTCGTTTCTAGAATGCGGGGTAAATATGGGAGTCAGACGGTCACTTCGCTGTTTAGGAAGCGAAGTGAGGTCAGGATCTCCGGTTTAGGCACTAGTCAGGAGTAGTCGGGTAGGCTGCGAGCTTTCTTGGGTGTTTCCTCCTGTGACCTGCAATGCTCTTAGAAAGAATGATTCCGAATCTATCTACAAAGTCTGATTGATAGCCAGTTAGAACTTTGATGGCCTGAGGAATAGGAAGTGATTTTATCGCTTCCAATTTGTGCTCGATAGTTGGTCCACCATCGTAATGCCTCCCTGCGATATCTTCGGGAGCATGCCCGCTAATTGCGTCAATAACGGTTTGATCTATTAAGCCACCGCTACGCCGGACATTTCGTAGTGCTGTTTCGAAGGTGTGGCGAAAAGAGTAAATGCTTTTCCCGTCGTTCGGATGGTGTACTCCTATCTTTACGAGATAACCATTGGGCTTTTCGTTGAAAAATTTTCCGGCACTTTTCGCCCAGCCTTCTTTGTTGTGACTCGTCCCAGCATCTCTGGGGGCTAGATATGTTAAGCCATCGCCAAATAACTTTTTCTGCATTGCATTTTTTTGTTCTTCCGCAAACACTAGAAATCCTAGCTCAATTAAGCGTGGGTGAATCGGGACCTGTCTAGCCTCGTTTGTCTTTATCCGCTTTGCTTCCGGGGTAATAGGGTCATCAGCGCAGAAATCGATGCATGGATAACCCGCGATACTTCTAATGTCTGAAGTGTCAAGTTGTGCTATTTCGTTAGTGCGGGCGCCGGTAAAATATCCAATCAAAGGCATCCAGTACCAAAAAGGGTAGGCTTTGGTTCTATCGGTAGGGATTGATCCTTTATAGATAAAGCCTGAAAAAATTGCTTCAAGGTCTTCTGCCGAAAAAGGCACTCCGTCGCGTGAACGTTCCGTAGCTCTGCGCTGCACTGGCTTTAAAATTAAGTCATCGACTCTTACCTGGGTTAGATCAAGGTGTCTGGCATAATTCTGCAACTGCTTCATCGAGGTAATTAGCGCACTGACTCGCTCATGGCCTGTCATCTGAGCAGTCTCATCTGTCAGGAGTTCTTCCAAGGGCGTTTCGCGGTCCGGTGCTACTGATGCCTTCACGTTGTTTTTGGTCTTTCGCGCCGCGTCGTACGCAGCCTGCCAATCCTGCCTGCTCAGTTGGGTCACTGGCTTATGTCTTGTGAGCACTGTCATCACGCGGGCACGCCGATCTCGCTCCTCTAGAGTGCCCCCATGATTCGCCTGTCCTCCACTGGAGGAGATATCTGCTCTGTCGCGTGCAAGCTGGTGCTGCCACACCTGATAGAGCGTCCAGTTAGCCATAGCGGGGTCATATGTCTCGCTATGCGTATTTACAGCACCAGCATCCGCGTGGCTGATTGGAGTGCGGAGATTGCTCAGCGCTATCTCGTCCCGGAGCTTCGGAAGCAACGTCCTCAGCTCTGTAGGCATGTACGTGGAGGAGAGATTAAGCAACTGCCGCGCTAAAGGCTGTAGCGCAGAGGGAATAGGGCGCCCATACGCTCCGGTGAGCAAGCGCTCTACTTCTCTCTGGCGCTGTCGAATTTCAAGGTCCTCGTTCGAGAGGATTGGTCCAGCTGAGTTGCTGCAACCTCGTTCGCTGGAGGTATCAGGCAGGAGCTCCATTAGCTCCGCATAGTCGGCTTCGGTAAGGCCGAGATCATCACGTTCAACCACGCTAATCACTCTGTCAAAAACTGCTTCGTAGCGGGCAGCATACTGGCGCGCACGTTTGCGGGCCAATCGTTGGCTGTCAGTTTTCAGGGTGCGGCGGATCTCTCGCTGCCCGTTGAATAGCAGGCGCAGAGAACGAGGGATAACGATGCGAAAGTAGAAGGTGCCGTGACGATTGAGCGTCAGGTACGAAGGGTTGTATTTCATGTAGAGCACCGGGTGATGCCCCACTTGAGTGTCACACCGCAGTGTCACACCCGCAGCAATTGGCGGGTGCAGATAGCAAAAAGCCCCGAAATTCGGGGCTCTTGGCTAGTGATGGTGGAGCCGGGGGGATTTGAACCCCCGTCCGCCAGTCCGCTGCTGTCGGTTCTACATGCTTAGCCGTGTCTATTGAGTTAACCCTCAGCCGCCCGACGGGCAGGGTGCTTTGGGCGAGTTGTGTAAGTTTTAGCCGTTTCGTCCACAACGTACTACGCGGCGATTCTGTTCTATATGACAATCATTTTGGGTTTACAGACATCCCCTCATGATTGCTGGAGCCGAAGCTACCAGAAGTGCGACTAGGCTGCTTACGCAGCTAGTTGGGCACCGTAATTGTCATCATTGGCAATTATAGAGTTTTGCAACAGTGGATTTACGAGTTCTGTTACCAACTCGGCATGCCCCTCAAGTTTTGTAACCGGCGTCGAATCCTAATCGGCCCCAAAACCTATCGTGGTTAACGATTGGGACCGGCAGTCTACTGCAAAGGTTCCAGCGCGTCGACCAGCTTGCCGTACGCCATCGGCGCCAACAGGCTATAAGATTAGGCTCATAAGTATTCTGTCGTAACGTGCAGTTATTGCTGAGACCTGCCCTATGCCGTTTAGCCCGCGTTACCCCTTGCGCCAATGGATTTGGCGCGCGTTTTTGCAAAGTGCGTTGATTCCGCTGGTGCTGGTGGAGTCGGTGCTCATTGCCGTGTACCTGCTCACCAATACCGCCATTCGCGACACCCAGTTGGACTACCTGCAACAGCGCGCTGCTCAGGATTTGACCGGCACCGTGCAGCGCGAGGGCGAGATCATCGGCCGGCGCCTCGAGGGCTTGGAGGCGCAGACAAAAATCTACCAGGCCGCGACCACGCGCGCGTTATCCGACCTGACGTATCAGGCCGATGCACTGGAGCGCTCACGCTATTCCACAACGCCCGACGGCGTGCATTACAGCCATCGCGACGAGGGGCGAGCGGCCTCGTTTTACTCCAACGCCACACCGCTGGAAAAACAGGACCACGCCAAGGTGCTGCGCCTGTCCCGTGTGGACGTATTGATGCGCTGGATACGCGATGCCAACCCGCTGGTGTCGGCGCTGTATTTCAACAGTTGGGACAGCTACAACCGCATCTACCCGTTCTTCATGACGCCAGATCGCTATGCCCACGACATGGTGATTCCTGATTACAACTTCTATTACCTAGCCGACGCCAAGCACAACCCCGAGCGCAAGGTGGTGTGGACCGACGTGTATCTCGACCCCGCCGGCCAGGGCTGGATGATGTCGGCAGTGGCGCCGGTGTACCGCGATAATTTTCTTGAAGGTGTGGTGGGGCTCGACATCACGGTCGGTCAGATGGTCAGCGAAATCGGCAACCTGCAAGTGCCCTGGCATGGCTATGCCGTGCTGGTCAGCCGCGATCAGAAAGTCATCGCCTTGCCCGCAGCCGGCGAGCAGGATTTCGGCCTTAACGAACTGACCGAATACAGCTACGCCGAAGCGGTGCGGCGAGAGGTGCTAAAGCCCGACGACTTCGACCTCAAAGATCGCCGCGATTTGCAGCCGTTGCTGCAAGCCATGACCGCCAGCCGCAGTGATGTGAAGGAAGTGATGCTGGACGGTCGCAAGCAACTGGTGGCCTGGAGCGAAATTCCGCAAACCGGCTGGCGGCTCATGGTGGTGGTGGATGAAGCAAACATCTTCCAAGCCACTGAAAATCTGGCCGAGCGCTACCAGCAGATTGGTTACCTGCTGATCGCCGGCCTGGTGTTTTTCTACCTGCTGTTCTTCGCCTGGATGTGGCGGCGCTCACGGCTGCTAACCGCCAAATTGGCCAAGCCCATGGCGGATGTGGTGGACATGATGGGCGAGCTTGGCAAGGGCAATTACAAGCCGCAGGCCACCGACATCGAGATCGACGAACTGGCCTACATGGCCGAGGCGGCCCAGAAGACCGGGCAGCAACTCCAGGCCAGCGAAGACGAGCGCTTCAAAGCGCAAGCACAGCTGGAGTTGGTGCTCGAAAGCACCACCGAAAGCCTGTGGGAAGTTGAAGCGCGGAGCATGACCATTACCGTGCGCGGGCGGGGTGTGAAGCGTTACGGTCTGAATATCCAGTGCCTGACATTTGCCGAGTTCAACCAGCGCGTGCACCCCGACGATCTCGACCGCTTGCGTCAGCTGCGTTTCGGTTTTGCCGACAGCACCGAAGACACCTTCGAGGCGCAATATCGCTTCGCCGACGCCGAGGGCAATTACGTCTGGCTGCTCAGTCGCGGCAAAGTGCTGGAACGCGATGCGCAAGGTCGACCCATGCGCGTGGCCGGCACGCATGTGGATATTTCCGGGCTCAAACAAGTGCAGGAGGACCTGCGCCGCGCCAGCCTGGAGGCGCAAGAGGCCAGCCAGGCCAAGAGCCGTTTCCTGTCGAGCATGAGCCATGAGTTGCGCACGCCGCTTAACGCCATTTACGGCTTCGCGCAATTGATCGAGTTGGATGCCCAGGAGCAACCCGGCGCCGAACAGCAGGCCGACTATGCCCGCGAAATCGTTAACGCCAGTCGCCATTTGACCTCGCTGGTGGAAGACATCCTGGACCTCTCCAGCATCGAAAGCCGGCGCCAGCAATTGCAGTTTTCCTCTGTCGACGTGGCGGAGCTGCTGCGCAGTTGTGCCGAGCTGGTGCAGCCGGAAGCCTCTCAACGTGGCCAGCAGTTGCAGGTGATGGCTTCGGAACAGTCCGGTATGTACGTCTGGGCTGATGTCCGTCGGGTGCGGCAAGTCATGCTTAACCTGCTGTCCAACGCGATCAAGTACAACAGCCCGCAAGGCATGGTCAGCCTCGGCTACGAGGTACGCGCCAGCGGCATTCGTTTATGGGTGCAGGACACCGGGCCGGGCCTGACTGACGATCAACAGAGCCGGCTGTTCCAACCGTTTCAGCGCCTCGGTTGGGAAAATTCGACCATCCCCGGCGCCGGCATCGGTTTGGTGCTGAGCCGTGAACTGGCGGAGTTGATGGATGGCGAGCTGGGCTTGATGAGCACTCCGGGCATTGGCAGTCGTTTCTGGATCGACCTGCCTAGCGCTGCCGCACCGGAAACCAGCGCGCCGTCGAGCTCCGTTGCCGCGAAGGAAAGCAAGGAATTGGCTGCCGTGCTGTGTGTGGAAGATCACCCGGCGTGCATGCGGGTATTGCAGGAAGGCCTGCGCGGAATGGCGCAGGTGCGCGGCGCGGCGTCTATTCAGCGCGCCTACGCCATGCTCGAAAGTTTCACGCCGGACTTGGTGCTGCTCGACCTCGACCTGCCTGACGGCGACGGCTTGCATATTCTCGACCTGCTGCGCCGCACTCCGCACCTAAGCGATGTGCCGGTGCTGGTGGTGAGCGCCGCTGCCGATGAAGACGTGTTTGCCGACGCTCTGCGCCGTGGCGCACAAGACTGCCTGGCCAAACCCGTGGACTTGCAAGAGCTGCGGCAAGTGGCGATGAAGCTCTTGGTGGAGGTGGTGGTGATTGATCAGTAGGGCGACGCAAGACGCCTGACGGCGACTAAATGCCATACAAAAAAAAGCCGGCACAACGCCGGCTTTTCATTTACGCGAAAACCGACAATCAGCTACCGCCGCTGCCGCCACCGCTGTCGCCGCTGCCTTCGGTATTCGGCGCTTCGAGGCGTTGCACGGCCATGGCCGAGGCTTCCACGCATTTCTTCTCATCGCCAGCGGCTTTCGCTTGCTTGGCGGAGGTTTGCAGTTCCATCACTTGAGTCTTCAGCGACTCGCTCATCGTGGCCTGCTTGGTGGTCAGGGTGTCCTGAATTTTCTGCAGGTTGGCGTCGCACAGGTCGGCGGCGAAAACAGGTGATGCCATTAGGGTCGCGGACAGTAGTGCCGCTGGATACAGCAAGGCGGTGCGCTTCATGGTGAATCTCCTTCTCGTGGCTGCGGCTCTCGTCCAGAACCCCAGGTGGGGCTCGCGGAGCCGTGAGGGGGCGAGACTGTCAAAACCCGCTTTATCTGCGGGCGTATACAGATGGACTTTCACTTAAACGAAGCGGTTCAGTGTTTTTTCCAGCCTTTTCCCACCCATTTTTTGTAGGAGCGGCTTCAGCCGCGATTGACCCAACGCGTTAACACCATCCTGCTCGTATCGAATTCCCGTCACCCAGCCCTACGCTGACAGCACGCGCGCCTGCGTCACCCGATCCACCAGATACACCAGGCTGTGGTAGTCGATGCCGCCATGTTGGCTCAGGCCGATTTCACAGGTGCGGCTGGTGGAAATGCCTTCGTCGCAGTGCTGCACGGCCTCTTTCAAACTGCGCAAGGCGTGGGCGTTCAACTGCGGCGTGGTGAAGCCTTTGTCGCCAGCGAAACCGCAGCAATGAATGCCTTCGGGCACCACCACATTTTTGCTGCACAGGCGCGCCAGGTCGATCAGCGCCTGGCTTTCGCCGAGGTGTTGGGTGCTGCACGTTACGTGTACGGCGACGGGCGCGTCCTGGGGCACGAACGTCAGCTTGTCGAGCAAGTGAGTGCGGATGAAACGCACCGGATCGTAAAGGTCCAGGCGCGGTTCGCCGAGGTCCTGCACCAGCCGAAGCGTGCACGGACTGGTGTCGCAGTAGATCGGGTCGAGCCCGCCACGGCTTGCTTCCAACAGGGCGTTGATCAGTTCCTGGCGTTTGGCGTCTGCCTGTTCGTTGTAGCCTTTCGAGGCGAAGGGCTGCCCGCAGCAGAGGTTGTCCAGATTGCTCGGAAACACCACTTGATAGCCGGCTTTTTCAAGCAAACTTTGGGTTTTTCCGAATAGCGACTGTTGTTCACGATCCGCCGCTGCCGGGCCCATGGCGCGGGAAACACAGGCTGCCAGGTACACCACGCGCGGCCGGGCGTCGTCTACCGGCGCGGTGAAGCGAAGCGCCCGTTCTGGTTGCGGCATGGCTGGCGACCACTGCGGAACGCGTTGTTTCGAGGCCTGGCTAAACCACGCCGAAACCTTCGCCAGGCGCGGCGCGCCGAGCAGCATGCGTGCGCCGTTGGCGACGTGAAGGGTGAAGCGCGCACCTTGCAAAGCGGTGTGGAAATGGCTGCTCAGCCAGTCGGCGGCTTTGCCTTGGTCGGCGCTTTGCGCGCGCAGTTTTTTCACCAGTTCGCCGGTGTTGATCCCTACCGGACACCGTTGCGCACACAGGCCCGTGGCGGCGCACGTATCGACGCCTTGGTACCGGAAGTCGCGCTCCAGGTCGGTGGTGTCGAGGCCAGCCCGTTGCTTGGCTTGAATGTCGCGCCAGATCACGATGCGTTGGCGCGGACTCAGCGTCAGGCCCTTCGATGGGCACACCGGCTCGCAGAAGCCGCACTCAATGCATTTGTCGACAATCTCGTCGGCGGCCGGCAGTGGTTTCAGGTGCTTTAGGTGCACCTGCGGATCTTCGCTGAGCACCACGTCGGGGTTGAGAATGCCGCGCGGATCGAGCAGGCGTTTGAGCTGCCACATCAGTTGATACGCGTCGCTGCCCCATTCCAATTCCACGAACGGCGCCATGTTGCGCCCGGTGCCGTGTTCCGCTTTCAGCGACCCGCCGAACTCCACCGCCACCAGATGCGCGACGTCGTCCATAAACGCCGAATAGCGCGCCACTTTTTCCGGCGTGTCGAAGGCCTGGGTGAAGACGAAGTGCAAATTGCCCTCCAGCGCATGGCCGAACAGGATCGCTTCGTCGTAACGATGCTTGTCGAACAGGGCGATCAGGCGGTTCACGCCGGCGGCCAAGTGCTCGACCGGAAAGGTCACGTCTTCGATGATCACCGTGGTGCCGGTCTCGCGCACCGCACCGACGGCGGGGAAGGTGTCTTTGCGGATCGCCCAGAGCTGGTTGTACACCGACGGATCGGTGCTGAAGTCGACCTGTTTTTCCACCGGAAAGCCGGCGAGCGAGGCCATGATCTGGCCAATCTGCTCCTGCAGAAGGGTGTCGCTCGCCGCGCGGGATTCGATCAGCAGGGCACACGCGCCAGCTGACAATTGGCAAACGAAAGCGGGCATGCCGGCCTTGTTTTCAACCGAGCGCAGGCTACGACGGTCGAGCAGTTCAACGGCCGATACCGGTTGGCTTTTCAGCACAGTGACGGCGTTGCAGCAGCTCTCTACATCGGTGAATACGATCAGCGCCGAGGCTTTATGCGGGTGGTCGATCACGGTGTCGTAGGTCACGGCGCTGATAAAGCCAAGCGTGCCTTCGGAGCCCACGAGCAGGTGCGTGAGAATGTCGAGCGGTTGGTCGTAGTCGACCAAGGCATTGAGCGACAAGCCGGTGGTGTTTTTCAGGCGGTATTTATGCCGAATTTTTGCTGCCAGTTCGGGGTGGGCGCGGGTGTTGCGACTCAGCTCGGCGAGTTGCTCCAGCAGTGCGCCGTGGGTGCTGTGAAAGGCGGCGACGCTGACTGGGTCTTCGCTGTCCAGGCGCGTGCCGTCGGCCAATACCAGGCGCATGCCGGCAAGCGTGTGGTAGGTGTTTTGCGCGGTGCCGCAGCACATGCCGCTGGCGTTGTTGGCGACGATACCGCCAATTTTGCAGGCGTTGATCGAGGCGGGATCCGGGCCGATCTTGCGGCCGAACGGCGCTAGCCAGGCGTTGGCCTGGGCGCCGATGACGCCAGGCTGAAGACGAATCTGCGCACCGTTCTGACGAATCTCACGGCCATTCCAGTTATCGCCCAGCACGATCAATACCGAGTCGCTGATGGCCTGGCCGGACAAGCTTGTGCCGGCCGCGCGAAAGGTGACCGGCACCTGTTCGGCATGGGCCAGTTTCAACAACTGCACCACTTCATCCTCGCTTTCAACGCGCACGACCAGCTTGGGAATCAGCCGGTAAAAACTGGCGTCCGTGCCGAAGGCCAAGGTGGACAGCGCGTCGTCGAAACGCCGCTCGCGCGGAATCAGCTGTTCGACGGCGGTGAGAAAAGCGGTGGGCAGACTCAAAGGGCAACTCCTGAACGATGGCGCGGGTTACTGCTGAAATTGCTCGATCACGGGCTGGCCGAGTTCGCGCACCAGTGAGTCGGCGTTGATGTCGGCGATGGTTTTGGCGCCCGTCAGCACCATGGCCACGCGTATTTCCTTTTCGATCAGCTCCAGCAGGTTAGTCACGCCGGCGCCGCCCGCTGCGGCCAGTGCGTAAATAAACGCGCGGCCCAGCATGACCGTGTCAGCGCCCAGGGCGATCATGCGCACCACGTCGAGGCCGTTGCGAATGCCGGAGTCAGCGAGAATCGCCAGGTCGCCTTTGACCGCATCGGCAATGGCTGGCATGGCCCGCGCGCTGGACAATACGCCATCAAGTTGGCGGCCGCCGTGGTTGGAGACGACGATGCCATCGGCGCCAAATTTCACTGCGTCTTTGGCGTCTTCCGGGTCGAGGATGCCTTTGATCACCATGGGGCCGTCCCAGAAATCGCGGATCCATTCCAGGTCTTTCCACGAAATCGACGGGTCGAAGTTGGCACCCAGCCAGCCAATGTAGTCGGCCAGCCCGGTGGGGTTGCCTCGGTACGCGGAGATATTGCCAAGGTCATGCGGGCGGCCGAGCAGGCCGACATCCCACGCCCAACTCGGATGGGTAATGGCTTGCAGCATACGGCGCATCGGCGCATTCGCACCGCTCATGCCGGAATGGGCGTCGCGGTAGCGTGCGCCGGGCACTGGCATGTCGACGGTGAACACCAGCGTGGTCACGCCGGCGGCCTTGGCGCGCTCCAAGGCATTTTTCATAAAGCCACGGTCTTTGAGCACGTACAGCTGGAACCACATGGGGCGGTCGATGGCCGGCGCCACTTCTTCAATGGGGCACACCGACACCGTCGACAAGGTGAACGGAATGCCTTTGGCAGCGGCGGCTTTGGCCGCCTGCACTTCGCCCCGGCGCGCGTACATGCCGGTCAGGCCCACGGGTGACAATGCCACTGGCATAGCCAAGGTTTCGTTGAACAGGCGGGTTTCCAGGCTCAGCTCGGACATATTGCGCAGCACGCGCTGGCGCAGGGCGATGCTGGCCAAGTCTTCAACGTTGCGCCGCAAGGTGTACTCGGCGTAGGCGCCGCCGTCGATGTAATGAAACAGAAACGGCGGCAGCTTGCGCTGGGCGGCGATGCGGTAGTCGGAAGAGGCGGAAATAATCATCAGGTCGTCCCGTGTGGAAAAAGACCCGAGGCGGCGAACCGCCTCGTTCAGTTCAGCGTCGACACCGCAACGGCGGGTCGGCGCCAGCGGGTTTAGTGCACCAACATGCCGGTAAGCCAATAAGCCTGGGCCAGGGTGATCAGGCCGACAAACGCGGCGAAGATCAGGCTGTGCTTGAGGGTGAAGCGGAACAGATCGGACTCCTTGCCCACCAGCCCGGTCGCGGCGCACGCCACGGCAATCGACTGCGGGGAAATCATTTTGCCCGTCACGCCGCCGCTGGTATTGGCGGCCACCAACAGGGTGTCGTTCACGCCGATCTGGTGCGCGGTGGTGGCTTGTAGCGAACTGAACAGCGCGTTGGAAGAGGTATCCGAACCGGTCAGAAACACCCCCAGCCAGCCCAGGAATGGCGAGAAGAACGGAAATGCCGCGCCGGTGCCGGCCAGCACCAAGGCCATGGTCGAAGACATGCCCGAGTAGTTGGTGACAAAGGCGAACGCCAGCACCATGCCGATGGACAAAATCGGCCAGCGCAGCTCAAACAGTGTTTCCTTAAAAGTGGTCAGACCAGTTTTGAAATCGATTTTCAGGATCAGCATGGAAATCAGCGCTGAAAAGAAAATCGCCGTGCCGGTGGCTGAAATCGGATCCAGCTTGAAGATCGCCGGGATGGCTGTCGGTGCTGTCACGATGGGCGCGGTTTTGATCACTAACTGATCAAGGTGCGGAATCGCGAAATTGAACACGGTGCTGTACATCGCGCCGCCAGCCGCAAACAGAGCCTTGAACGGCTTGAGCGTCCAGATGGTTACCAGCACGGTCAGAATCAGGAACGGCGACCAGGCTTTGAAAATCTCACCGAGGCTATAAGGCGACGCTGTGGTGGTACGCGGCTGGCCGAAACCGCCCGCGCTTGCCATCGCACTGCCACCGGTAGCGCCGGCGATTTGCGCGTTGGCGCTGCGACGCGGCTGCCACACTTTCAGGAACAGGGTGAGCGAGACGAGGCTGACCAGCGCCGAGGTAATGTCTGGCAGTTCCGGGCCGATGAAGTTCGAGGTGAAGTACTGGGTGATCGCAAACGACAACCCGGCCACCAGCGCCGCCGGCCAGGTTTCTTTGATGCCGCGCCAGCCGTCCATCATTGCCACTAGCCAGAACGGCACGATGATCGACAGCAGCGGCAGTTGCCGGCCAGCCATCGCGCCGATCTTGAACGCGTCGATGCCGGTTACCTGGCCGGCCACGATGATCGGAATACCCAGCGCACCGAACGCCACCGGCGCCGTATTGGCGATCAAGCACAGACCCGCCGCATACAACGGGTTGAAACCCAGACCAACCAGCAGCGCAGCGGTAATAGCCACCGGCGCACCGAAGCCCGCCGCGCCTTCGAGAAAGGCGCCAAAGGCGAAACCAATCAGCAAAACCTGCAAGCGCTGATCGTCGGTGACTGAGAGCACAGAGCTGCGGATGATTTCGAACTGACCGCTTTTCACCGTCAGTTTGTAGAGAAATACCGCCGCGACGATGATCCACGCGATTGGCCAGAGGCCGTACATAAATCCATAGCCGGCGGCGGCGAACGCCATGTCCGCTGGCATCTGGAAGGCGACGATGGCGATGACGATCGACAGCGCCAAGGTGATGCTTCCCGCCACGTGGCCTTTGAGGCGAAACACGGCGAGCGCAAGGAAGAAGAAAACAATCGGTACGACGGCCGCCAGGGCGGACAGCCCAAGGCTGCCCAGTGGGGTGTACAGCTGTTGCCAGGTTTGCATCGTGGGTTGGCTCCCTGATTATTGTTGGGTGTGCCTGGGTGTTGGGTCACGGTCCAGGCGCTTGTGGCGGGATGGATGCGCTCAACTTGTGCGTCGGGTAATTGGTCATACCAATTTACAAATTCGACGGATCAGGGTAAAAGCCCTACGCAGACTCTGTCAATTTGCCTACATACGACTTTGGTCTTGGGGTGGGCGAAGTCAGGTAATTCTTGTGGGATGAACGGCGCGGTCGTTAGGCTGCTGCCGACGCGTCTCAGGCGCAGGCTAGAACGGTCGCGATTTGAAATCGGGCGTAGCGGAGAAAGGCATGGGGTTCCGTCATATTCAACAGCGCCGCTTGTCGGACGATATCGTTTCGCAGCTCGAGCGCATGATTTTGGAGGGCACGCTCAAAGCAGGGGAGCGTTTGCCGGCCGAGCGAGCGCTGGCGGAACAGTTCGGCGTGTCGCGCCCTTCGTTGCGTGAAGCCATTCAGAAGCTTGCGGCCAAGGGGCTTTTAGTCAGTCGCCAGGGCGGCGGTAACTATGTGGCGGAGTCGCTGGGCTCGACCTTCAGTGATCCCCTGCTGCATCTGCTGGAGAGCAACCCCGAGGCTCAGCGCGACTTGTTGGAGTTTCGCCACACCCTGGAAGGCTCGTGCGCGTTTTATGCGGCGCAACGGGCCACTGAACTGGACCACCAGCGCCTGCGCGAGGCATTCGAAGCGCTGCAACAGTGCTACGCCAGCGAAGGTAAAGTCAGTCGCGCCGAAGAGGGCGCGGCGGATGCGCGCTTTCATTTGGCCATTGCCGAAGCCAGCCACAATGCGGTTTTGCTCCACACCATTCGCGGGCTGTTCGACCTGCTCAAGCGCAACGTGGTGACCAACATCGGCGGCATGTACGCCCTGCGCAGCGAGACGCGGAAAATGCTTATGCAGCAGCACGGCGAGCTGTACCAAGCGATTATTGAGGGACGCGCGGAAGAGGCGCGTGAAGTCTCCAATCGCCATATTCATTACGTACAGGAAGTGCTGGCCGAAGGGCTGCAAGAGGCGCAGCGCGTGGCGCGGGCGGAGCGGCGGCAGGGGTTTTAAGCGCGCTGAAGCAAAAAAGCATCGCGGCTAAAGCCGCTCCTACAGAGTGTGCGAGTCGTAGGAGCGCTTCAGCCGCGATGCTTTTGGATGCAGCAGGTTGGGCGGTGTTAGTCGTCCTTGCCTTTGGTGCGAACAGCGCGTTGCAGCTCGCGGTCGGAATCGCGCTCACGCTCGGTGTGGCGTTTGTCGTATTCCTTCTTACCTTTACCCAAGCCGATTTCGCACTTGATCAGGTGCGCTTTCCAGTAAATCGACAGCGCCACGCAGGCATAACCTTTCTGCTGCACGGAAGAAGTGAGCTTCTCGATTTCGCGCTTGTTGAGCAGCAATTTGCGGGTGCGGACCGGGTCGGCGATAACGTGGGTGCTGGCCGCAGTCAGTGGCGCGATGTGCGCGCCGATGAGCCAGGCTTCGTCGTTTTTCAACAGTACGTAGCTGTCGACTAACTGCGCTTTACCGGCGCGCAGGCTTTTGACTTCCCAGCCAGCGAGCACCAGACCTGCTTCGAATTTATGTTCGATGAAGTAGTCGTGACGGGCTTTCTTGTTTTGGGCGATGGTGCCCTGAGGGTGTTTTTTTTGCTTGGCCATAGGCGCGGCATTATAAGCAACAGTCTTGCTGCTGGCGACAGTTTACGCAGCCGCTACGCTAAGGCTGCTCGTGTTGCCATCACGGCGCGTGCCCTTGAGAGGCAGGGGTGAATCTCGGACAATGCGCGCCTCTTCTTTTCGGCCTCCCTTGGGCCGCATCAACCGGCAGGTTTTTTATGGCAGGCGACAAGGTTTCGGTTCACGGCTCGTGGGCCAGCCGCTGGGTATTTATTTTCGCCGCAACCGGCTCGGCGGTAGGGCTGGGCAGTATCTGGAAATTCCCGTACATGACCGGCGTGTATGGCGGCGGCGCGTTCGTGTTGATGTTTTTGCTGTGCATCGCGCTGCTGGGTGTGCCGGTGATGGTGGCCGAGACCTTGATAGGTCGCCGCTCTCGCTTGAGCCCTGCCAACGCCTTGCGAGCGCTCGCCGCTCACACCGCCCATGCGGGCAAATGGTCGTGGGCCGCGTTCGCCGGAATGGTCACTGCCCTGCTGATTCTTTCCTTTTATAGCGTGGTAGGCGGCTGGGCTTTGGACTATATCCTCGGCGTTGGCTGGGGGAAATTTCAGAACATCGAGGGCGAACAAGCCGCGCGCTATTTTGCCGACATGGTTGCTGACCCCTGGCGGCTGATCCTTTGGCACTCTGCCTTCATGCTGTTGTCAGCTGTGGTGATCGCTCGCGGCGTGGTCGAGGGGCTGGAACGCAGCCTGCGGGTAATGATGCCGCTGTTGTTTGTGCTGCTGCTGATTTTGCTCGGCTACAGCCTGACCACCGGCCATTTCATGGAGGGGGTGCGGTTTATGTTCCACCTCGACCCTTCGAAACTCATGGATGGTCTGCTGCCAGCGATGGGCCATGCGTTTTTCTCGTTGAGCGTGGGGATTGGCGCCATCCTGGTGTATGGGGCGTACATGCCCAAGCAAACGTCCATCACCGGGACGGTAGTGGGTGTCGCGTTGCTGGACACCTTCGTGTCGCTGATCGCCGGCTTGGCGTTGTTCCCGATCGTGTTCGCCGCCGGTTTGAACGCGGGCGAAGGGCCGGGGCTGATGTTCGTTACCTTGCCGCTGGCATTTGGCAACGTGGCGTTCGGGCAGGTGATTGGCGTGGTGTTTTTCGTGCTGGTCACCGTTGCGGCTTGGAGCTCGGCGATTTCGCTGCTGGAACCGATGGTGGCGTATCTGGTTGAGCGCACCCGTTTCAGCCGCGCCTGGATTACCTCGGCGCTGGCCTTCAGTTGCTGGTTCGTTGGGCTCGGTACGGTGTTCTCGTTCAACATCTGGAAAGAGGCCAAATTCTTTATTAGTGAAGGCGAAGGGTTTCAGCTCTATCAGTGGGGTGCTGCCGGTGGGCTGGACCTGTTTGGCGTCATCGACTTTTTCACCTCACGCATCATGCTGCCGCTCGGCGCGCTGACCTTCGTGGTGTTCGCCGGCTGGATCATGGGGCGCGAGGCGGTCCGTGATGAGCTGGCGATGCGCAACCGTCGCTTGTTCGCCATTACCTTCTTCCTTATGCGTTATGTCGCGCCGCTGGGTATCCTCATCGTGTTCGCTACGCAGTTATTTAAGTGAGATTTGCATGACCACCCATATTCAACGCTCCGCTTTACTGCCGTATCCGGCCCAGGCGCTATTCGACCTGGTTAATGACGTGGCGAGTTACCCCGACTTCCTGCCGTGGTGCGCCTCGACCACCGTGATCGAGGAAACCGACACCTTGATGCGCGCGAGTCTGGAAGTGGCCAAAGGTGGATTGAGCCAGCGCTTCGTTACGCGCAATACGCTGGTCAATGGCCAAAGCATCGAGATGAATCTGGAAGAGGGGCCGTTCACTGAATTGCATGGCGTCTGGCAGTTCAAGGCGCTGACCGACAAGGCCTGCAAAATCAGCTTGGACCTTTCCTTCGAGTATTCCGGCCAATTGGTGCGTGCCACCTTGGGGCCGCTGTTCAACCAGGCTGCTAACACCTTGGTGGATGCGTTCTGCCAGCGGGCTAAAGAGTTGCATGGCTGAAGCGCTGATTACGGTTGAAGTGGTGTATGCCTTGGCCGATGAGCAGCACCTGTTGCCGTTGCAGGTGCCGGCGGGTACGACGGCGCGGCAAGCCGTGGAGCGGTGCGGCCTAACGGCAACGTTTGCTGAACTGGATCCGCAAACCTGCCCGCTCGGAATCTTCGGCAAAGCACTGGCTGATCCACAAGCGCGTGTGTTGGAAGATGGGGATCGGGTAGAAATTTACCGGTCCTTGCTGGCTGATCCGAAAGAGGTGCGCAAGCTGCGCGCAGCGAAGGCGGCGGCAAAGCGGCAGTAGCTTTATTCTTGGCGTGGTAGCGAATCGTCCCACTGCCCACAGCGCTTGGTTTACGAATTTCAGGCAACAAAAAGCCCGGACTGGTCCGGGCTTTTTTGTGTCGCCAGTAAAGGATTACTGAGGCGAGGTTTCCAGCGGTGTCGGCGTTGGAACCGGTACGGTTTCGACGTCGACGTCTTTCTGGATTTTTTCAAGCAGCGAGCCGGGCTTGGCAGGCTCTTCCGGTTTGGCTTTGTCTTCGGCTTTCGGCGCTGCGGCTGGCGCTTCATCCTGGCCAAGAATTTCCTGATCGCGGCTCACGCCTGGCATGAAGTCGCCGGACAGGCCTGCCAGTTGGTCGTTGGCGTCGAAGATGATGCTTACGCGCTCTTGCAAACGCTGACGGCCACCAGGCTGGATGCTGTAGAGATAGTCCCAGCGGTTGGCGTGGAACGTATCGGTAATCATCGGGTTACCCATGATAAACCGCACTTGGCGTCTGGTCATTCCAGGCTTCAACTGGTCTATCATGTCCTGCGTCACGACATTGCCCTGCTGGATGTCGATTTTATAAACCCCGGGGAATGAACAGCCGGCGAGTGCGAGTAAGCCCACAACGGTGAGGCTAGTCAGCAAGAGCTTGGTGTTTTGCATCGGTGGGAGACTTCCACTATCTTGGCTGGGCAATTTGGCCACCGATCATACCTGCATTGAAGGGAGCTGCGAAGCAGCAACCACGAGAAAGCTGACCATGGTAGAAAATAGCGAACTACGTAAAGCTGGCCTGAAAGTGACCCTGCCGCGGGTCAAGATTCTGCAGATGCTCGACTCTGCAGAGCAGCGCCATATGAGTGCGGAAGATGTCTACAAAGCACTGATGGAGGCTGGCGAGGATGTGGGCTTGGCCACGGTCTACCGTGTTCTGACTCAGTTCGAAGCGGCTGGTCTCGTGGTGCGTCATAACTTCGATGGCGGTCATGCCGTATTCGAACTGGCCGATGGCGGTCACCACGACCACATGGTCTGTGTCGATTCCGGCGAAGTGATTGAGTTCTTCGATGCGGAAATCGAAAAGCGTCAGAAGGAAATCGTGCGAGAGCATGGTTTTGAACTGGTGGATCACAACCTGGTTCTCTACGTCCGCAAAAAACGTTGATTGGAATCTTCTGGTCGTCGGCCATGCTGCGTTGAGCGCCACCATAAAATGCTCACGTACTTGAGTACGCTGCGCTTTTCTGCCGTCGCTCGCCTTGCCTGGCTGTAGCCCAGAAGCCCCAGTCCACGTTTTAGGCTCACGAAATAAAAACGCCGCGTCTCGAAAGAGCGCGGCGTTTTTTATGGCGGCGGTTTTTTAAGCGTTGGCAGCAGCGCTGCTAACCATCTTCCGGGCGTGGGCCAGCGACTCCTCGGTGAGGTCTACGCCGCCCAACATGCGCGCGACTTCTTCCACGCGGCCGGCGCTGTCCAGGGTCGCTACGGCTGTATGTGTTTCGCCGTCGCCACGCGCCTTGTGTACGAACAAATGTTGATGCCCTTGCGCCGCCACTTGCGGAAGGTGCGTAACGGTGAGTACTTGGCCGCGCTCACCGAGTCGGCGCAGCAGTTGGCCGACCACTTCGGCTGTCGGGCCACCAATGCCGACGTCCACTTCGTCAAATACCAGCGTGGGTACGCGCGAGGTCTGGGCCGTGATTACCTGAATCGCCAGGCTGATCCGCGACAGCTCGCCGCCAGAGGCGACCTTCGCCAACGCTTTAAGCGGCTGGCCCGGGTTGGCGCTGACCAAAAATTCCACCTGCTCCAGCCCTTGCGGGTGCGGGTCGGTGCTGTTGGTGTTGTGCAGTTCGATGGTGAAACGCCCGCCGGGCATACCCAGACGCTGCATTTCCACCTCTACGGCACGGGCCAGGTTGCTGGCGGCGCCGTGGCGAAGGGCGCTGAGCTCTTCAGCTTTTTCCTGGTAATGACGCGCGAACGCCGTCAACTCTTCAGCGAGCCGCTCGGTGGCTTGGTCGTCTGCATTGAGGCTTTCCAGTTCCTCGAACAGTTGCTGCTGCAGGTTCGCCAGTTCGCTGGGCAAAATGCGGTGTTTGCGCGCCAGGGTATAAATGGTGTCCAGGCGTTCTTCGAGTAGCTGGAGGCGTTCGGGGTCGGCGTCGAAATGGTCAAGGAAGCGGTTCAGTTCGCCAATTGCTTCTTCCACTTGAATCTGCGCGCTGGCGAGCAGGTTTACCGCTTCACCCAGCGAGCCCGGTTGGCTACGGAAATTGCTCAGGCGGCTCACGCTGCTGGTCAACGCAGACAGCACGTTGCCGCTGTCATTTTCGCTGCACTGTTCGATGACCAATCGGCAGGCGCTCAGAAGGCCCTCCGCATTGGTCAGGGTTTTGTGTTCCTGCTCGAGTTGTTCCAGCTCGTTTTCGCCAAGGCCGAGGTTGTCCAGTTCTTCCAATTGATAGCTGAGCAACTGATGGCGCGCGCGTTGCTCGTCCCCGGCGCTGGACAGCCGCTCCAGCTCGTTTCGCGTTTGCTTCCAGCGCTGTGCGGCCAATTGCACCTGCCGCGCCAATTCCTGGCTGCCGGCGAATTCGTCCAGCAGACGGCGGTGTGTTTCCGGCTTCAGCAGGGATTGGTGTTCGTGCTGGTTGTGGATATCGATGAGTAATTCACCGATGGCTTTCAGATCGCCTTGCGGGCATGGCGAGCCGTTGATGTAACCGCGCGACCGGCCTTCGGCAGTGATGACGCGGCGCAGGATGCACGGGCCGTCGTTGTCGAGGTCGCGCTCGGCCAGCCAGGCTTTCGCTTCGGGAATGTCGGAGAGATCGAAGCTGGCGAGAATGTCTGCTTTATCGGCGCCCGGGCGCACAACGCCGCTGTCAGCGCGGTCACCCAGCGTGAGGCCGAGCGCGTCGAGCATGATCGATTTGCCGGCGCCGGTTTCGCCGGTGATCACGCTCATTCCGCCATTTAGTTCGAGGTCGAGGTGCTCAACGATGGCGTAGTTGTGTACGGAGAGATGTACCAGCATGGCGGAGGCTCCAGGCGTAAAGTCTGGTTATTTATACAGTGTTTGTTTTGTTCCTGACAATCCTCCTGTGCTCTTGAATCGGCAGATTGCGACCCCATATAAGCGGCAGAACCGTGAGTTGAGGCTCGCGACTTGTTTACTCACCGCTCGGAACGGTTTAGCCCGAGCAGGCAAGCGATATAAAGAGGAGAACCGCATGGCCGACGAACAGACCCAGAACGCCCAGAATCCAGATATTGAAAATGCTGCCGAGTCGGCGGTGGGCGAAGACCTGGCGGCCCGCGTGCAAACGTTGGAAGAACAGCTGGCTGCTGCTCAGGACCAAGCGTTGCGCGTTGCGGCTGACATGCAGAACGTGCGCCGCCGCGCCGAGCAGGATATTGAAAAGGCGCACAAGTTTGCGCTGGAAAAGTTTGCCAATGATCTGCTGCCGGTTGTCGACAGCCTTGAGCGTGGTCTGGAGCTTTCCAACCCCAACGACGAGGCAATCAAGCCAGTGCGAGAGGGTATCGAGCTGACGCTCAAGCTGTTTCAGGACACGCTCAAGCGTTACAACCTCGAAGCCATTGACCCGCACGGCGCGCCGTTCAACGCCGAGCATCATCAGGCCATGGCGATGCAGGAAAGCACCAACGTCGAGCCCAATAGTGTGCTCAAGGTGTTCCAAAAAGGTTATCTGCTCAATGGCCGTTTGCTGCGCCCCGCGATGGTGGTGGTCAGCAAGGCGCCTGCCGAGCCGCAACCTTCGATTGACGAGCAGGCTTGAAATTTGCCGTAAGGCCCCCATCTATCAGTCAAGCGTTTAAGTGCTACCGCAGTTAGCCACCACTACTGCGGCAACCAAATTCAGTTTCAGGAGAGCAAACATGGGCAGAATTATCGGTATCGACCTGGGGACCACCAACTCCTGCGTCTCGATCCTCGAAAACGGCAGTGTCAAGGTGCTGGAGAACGCCGAAGGCGCGCGTACCACTCCTTCGATCATTGCTTACACCAACGACGGCGAAATCCTGGTTGGTCAGTCGGCCAAGCGTCAGGCAGTTACCAACCCGCACAACACCTTGTATGCGGTAAAGCGTCTGATCGGTCGTCGTTTTGAAGAAAACGTTGTACAGAAAGACATCCAGATGGTGCCGTACAAGATTGTCAAAGCTGACAACGGCGACGCCTGGGTGGAAGTGAAGGGCCAGAAAATGGCACCGCCACAAATTTCTGCCGAAGTGCTGAAGAAAATGAAGAAAACCGCCGAAGACTACCTCGGCGAGCCAGTGACCGAAGCGGTAATCACCGTTCCGGCCTACTTCAACGACAGCCAGCGCCAAGCCACCAAAGACGCCGGCCGCATCGCTGGCTTGGAAGTTAAACGCATCATCAACGAGCCAACCGCAGCCGCTCTGGCTTACGGTATGGACAAAGCGAAGGGCGATCACACCGTGATCGTTTATGACCTGGGTGGCGGTACCTTCGATATCTCGGTCATTGAAATTGCCGAAGTCGATGGTGAGCACCAGTTCGAAGTGTTGGCCACTAACGGCGACACCTTCCTGGGTGGTGAAGACTTCGATATTCGTCTGATCGACTACCTCGTTGACGAATTCAAGAAAGAAAGCGGCATCAACCTCAAAGGTGATCCGCTGGCCATGCAGCGTCTGAAAGAAGCC
This sequence comes from Pseudomonas sp. AC229, assembly GCF_979254655.1. NCBI lineage: Bacteria > Pseudomonadati > Pseudomonadota > Gammaproteobacteria > Pseudomonadales > Pseudomonadaceae > Pseudomonas > Pseudomonas sp. AC229. Next base: position 445,439 of record NZ_CEEDHK010000002.1, on the reverse strand, counting down.
GCTGAAAAAGCCAAAATTGAGCTGTCGTCCGCTCAGCAGACCGACGTCAACCTGCCGTACATCACTGCAGACGCTAGCGGTCCTAAGCACTTGAACGTGAAAATTTCGCGCGCCAAGCTGGAATCGCTGGTTGAAGACCTGGTGCAGCGCACCATCGAGCCTTGCCGTATCGCGTTGAAAGACGCCGGTATCGATGTTGGCGCGATCCACGACGTGATTCTCGTCGGTGGTCAAACCCGTATGCCACTGGTGCAGAAGCTGGTTACCGATTTCTTCGGTAAAGAAGCGCGTAAAGACGTAAACCCTGACGAAGCCGTGGCCATGGGTGCTGCGATTCAAGGCGCCGTGTTGGCTGGCGACGTGAAAGACGTGTTGCTGCTGGACGTTAGCCCGCTGACCCTGGGTATCGAAACCATGGGCGGTGTGATGACTGCGCTGATCGAGAAAAACACCACGATTCCTACCAAGAAATCTCAGGTGTTCTCGACCGCTGACGACAATCAGGGCGCGGTGACCATTCACGTGCTGCAGGGTGAGCGTAAGCAAGCTGCGCAGAACAAGTCGCTGGGCAAGTTCGACTTGGCTGAGATTCCGCCAGCGCCACGCGGCGTGCCGCAAATTGAAGTGACCTTCGACATCGACGCCAACGGTATCTTGCACGTGTCGGCGAAAGACAAGGCTACTGGCAAGCAGCAGTCCATCGTGATCAAGGCCAACTCTGGTCTGTCCGAGGAAGAGATCGAACAAATGGTGCGTGATGCCGAAGCCAATGCCGAGGAAGACCGCAAGTTCGAAGAGCTGGCTGCCGCTCGTAACCAAGGCGACGCTTTGGTTCACGCCACCCGTAAGATGATCACCGAAGCGGGCGACAAAGCCACTGCGGATGAGAAGGCTGCGATTGAGAAAGCGCTGGGTGAACTTGAAGTCGCAATCAAAGGCGACAGCAAGGAAACCATCGACGCCAAAGTGTCTGCGCTCTCCGAAGCGACCGCTCCGCTGGCTCAGAAAATGTACGCCGAGCAGCCTCAGGCTGGTGAAGCGGCACCTGGCCAGGAAGAAGCCAAAGGCGGCGCTGACGATGTAGTCGACGCCGAGTTTGAAGAGGTCAAGGAAAACAAGTAAGCGTCCATTTGCTTGCTCTCCAGCCCGGCCAACTAGTCAGTTGGCCGGGCGTTATCCGCCACGCGGGAGCTTGCTCCCGCGTTGGCGTGTCTGGAGAAGCCGATTTAAGAGTGTTGAAGAATTATGGCTAAGCGTGACTTTTACGAAGTGTTGGGTGTTGAGCGTGGCGCGAGCGAAGCCGAGCTGAAAAAGGCTTACCGTCGCCTAGCGATGAAGCACCACCCGGACCGCAACCCCGGCGATAAAGAGGCTGAGGAGCGCTTTAAAGAGGCCAATGAGGCCTATGAAGTGCTGTCCGACGCTAATAAGCGCGCGGCGTTTGATCAGTATGGTCACGCCGGCGTCGACCCGAGCATGGGTGGCGCAGGTGCTGGTGGCGCCGGCTTTGGCGGGGCGAACTTCTCCGATATTTTCGGCGATGTATTTAGCGACTTCTTCGGCGGCGCTCGTGGCGGTTCGCGCGGCGGTGCGCAGCGGGGTAGCGATTTGCGCTACACGCTGGAGCTCGATCTGGAAGAAGCCGTACGCGGCACTACCGTCACCATTCGCGTGCCGACGCTGGTCAACTGCAAAACCTGCGATGGTTCGGGTGCCAAGAAGGGCACCAGTCCGGTTACCTGTACGACCTGTGGCGGTATTGGTCAGGTGCGCATGCAGCAGGGCTTCTTCTCGGTGCAGCAAACCTGCCCGCGTTGCCATGGTAACGGCAAGATGATCGCTGACCCGTGCGGCACCTGCCATGGTCATGGTCGTGTTGAAGAACACAAAACCTTGTCGGTTAAAGTGCCGCCGGGCGTGGACACTGGCGACCGCATTCGCCTGTCTGGCGAAGGTGAGGCGGGCGCTATGGGCGGGCCGGCTGGCGACCTGTATGTCGTGGTGAATGTGCGCGAGCACGCGATTTTCCAGCGTGACGGCAAGCACCTGTACTGCGACGTGCCAATCAGCTTTGCCGACGCGGCGCTAGGTGGCGAACTGGAAGTGCCGACCCTTGATGGTCGCGTGAAGTTGAAGATTCCGGAAGGTACGCAAACCGGCAAACTGTTCCGTCTGCGCGGCAAGGGCGTTGCACCGGTTCGCGGTGGTGGTGCTGGGGACTTGATGTGCCGGGTTGCGGTGGAAACGCCGGTCAATCTGGACAAGCGTCAGCGCGAGTTGCTGGAGGAATTCCGCAAATCGCTTGCCACCGACGACAGCCATTCGCCCAAGGCGAGCGGTTGGTTTGAAGGCGTGAAGCGTTTCTTCGGCGACGTGTAAACGGAGCTGGCGAGGTCTGAGTGCTTCGCCGGCTGCAAGTTATTAGCTGGGAGCTGGATGAATGCAACGTATAGCCGTAGTGGGCGCCGCCGGGCGCATGGGCAAAACCCTGATCGAGGCGATTCAGCAGGCCGATGGCGCCAAGTTGGCCGCCGCGATTGATCGTCCGGACAGCAGCCTGATCGGTGCTGATGTCGGCGAGTTGGCTGGCATGGGCAAGCTGGGCGTAAGTCTGGTGGGCGACCTCGCCGAGGTGGTTGAGCAGTTCGATGTGCTTATCGACTTCACCCATCCCACGGTGACCCTGAAGAACCTGGAGGTCTGCCGCAAGGCTGGCAAATCCATGGTGATCGGCACTACCGGTTTCAGCGTTGAGGAAAAACAGCGGCTGGCTGACGCGGGCAAGGACATCTCGATCGTCTTCGCCGCCAACTTCAGCGTCGGCGTCAATTTGTGCTTGAAGTTGCTCGATACTGCAGCGCGCGTGTTGGGCGACGACGTGGATATTGAAATCCTCGAAGCGCACCACCGGCATAAAGTCGACGCGCCCTCTGGCACAGCTGTGCGCATGGGCGAAGTGGTCGCGCAGGCGCTTGGGCGTGATCTGCAGAAAGTGGCGGTATACGGTCGTGAAGGTCAGACCGGAGCCCGAGATCGCGAAACTATCGGCTTCGCTACCGTGCGCGCTGGCGACATCGTTGGCGATCACACGGTGCTGTTTGCGGCCGACGGCGAGCGCGTTGAGATCACGCACAAAGCATCAAGTCGCATGACGTTCGCGCGTGGCGCGGTGCGCTCTGCGCTGTGGCTGAATGGGAAGTCGGCGGGGCTTTACGATATGCAGGATGTGCTTGATCTGCACTGAGACGACTAAACGGTTGTCATCGTGGGTAGACCAAAAATGCCTTTTTCTGTAAGCTACAGCTTTAGTGTGTCCACTAAAAGCGCGCAGTTAACTTGAAAAAGTGATTCTCAAAAAAGCGGGGTGACGTGTCTAAGCGTCATCCCGCTTTTTTACAACCTGCGTACGCCCCGTCAGGCTTGATTTACCGGAGGTCTTCTTGACTAAGCCAGCCATACTCGCCCTTGCTGATGGCAGCATTTTTCGCGGCGAAGCCATTGGAATCGACGGTCAAACCGTCGGAGAGGTGGTGTTCAATACTGCTATGACCGGCTACCAGGAAATCCTCACCGATCCTTCCTATGCCCAGCAAATCGTTACCCTTACTTACCCGCACATCGGCAACACAGGCACTACGCCGGAAGATGCCGAATCGAACCGCGTTTGGTCGGCGGGTCTGGTTATTCGCGATCTGCCACTAGTAGCTAGCAACTGGCGTAACACCATGTCGCTGTCGGACTACCTGAAAGCCAACAACGTTGTGGCTATCGCTGGTATCGATACGCGCCGCCTGACCCGCATCCTGCGTGAGAAAGGCGCCCAGAACGGCTGCATCCTGGCTGGCGACAACATCTCCGACGAGCAAGCCTTGGCAGCGGCACGCGGCTTCCCAGGCCTGAAAGGAATGGATCTGGCCAAGGTGGTCAGTTCCACCGAGCGCTACGAATGGCGCTCCAGTGTCTGGAATCTCAAGACCGACAGCCACCCGGATATCGACGCCAGCGAGCTGCCGCACCATGTGGTGGCCTTCGACTACGGCGTGAAGTTGAACATCCTGCGTATGTTGGTTGAGCGCGGCTGCCGCGTCACCGTGGTGCCGGCGCAAACGCCAGCCAGCGAAGTGCTGGCGCTTCAGCCGGACGGCGTCTTCCTGTCTAACGGCCCAGGCGATCCGGAGCCGTGCGACTACGCGATTCAAGCGATTAAAGAAGTGCTGGAAACCGAGATCCCTGTGTTCGGCATCTGCCTCGGTCATCAACTGCTGGCCCTCGCCTCTGGCGCTAAGACCGTGAAAATGGGTCATGGCCACCACGGTGCGAACCACCCGGTGCAAGACCTCGATACTGGCGTAGTGATGATCACCAGCCAGAACCACGGTTTCGCCGTGGATGAGGCAACGCTGCCGTCCAACCTGCGCGCTACGCACAAGTCGCTGTTCGACGGAACCCTGCAAGGCATTGAGCGCACCGACAAGGTTGCCTTCAGCTTCCAGGGTCACCCCGAGGCGAGCCCGGGCCCATTGGACGTCGCTCCTTTGTTTGACCGATTCATCGAAGCCATGGCCGCGCGCCGTTAAGCCTGCCGACTGACCAAAGGATTCGAGAGTAGAAAATGCCAAAACGTACAGACCTTAAAAGCATCCTGATCCTCGGCGCCGGCCCCATCGTTATCGGCCAGGCGTGCGAGTTCGATTACTCCGGCGCCCAGGCCTGTAAAGCCCTGCGCGAAGAGGGTTACCGGGTCATTCTGGTGAACTCCAATCCGGCCACCATCATGACCGACCCGGCCATGGCCGACGCCACCTACATCGAGCCGATCAAGTGGCAAACCGTTGCCAAGATCATCGAGAAAGAGCGTCCTGACGCACTGCTGCCCACCATGGGTGGCCAGACCGCACTGAACTGCGCCCTGGACCTGGAGCGTCACGGCGTTCTGGAAAAGTTCGGCGTGGAAATGATCGGTGCCAATGCCGACACCATCGACAAAGCCGAAGACCGCTCGCGTTTTGACAAGGCCATGAAAGATATCGGCCTGGCCTGCCCGCGCTCCGGTATTGCCCACAACATGGAAGAGGCCAACGCGGTGCTCGAGAAGCTGGGCTTCCCGTGCATCATCCGTCCGTCTTTCACCATGGGCGGCACTGGCGGCGGTATCGCCTACAACCGTGAAGAATTCGAAGAAATCTGCGCCCGTGGTCTGGACCTGTCGCCGACCAAAGAGCTGCTGATCGACGAATCGTTGATCGGCTGGAAAGAGTACGAGATGGAAGTGGTCCGCGACAAAAAGGACAACTGCATCATCGTCTGCTCGATCGAGAACTTCGACCCGATGGGCGTGCACACCGGCGACTCCATCACCGTGGCCCCGGCGCAAACGCTGACCGACAAGGAATACCAGATTCTGCGCAACGCCTCGCTGGCGGTGCTGCGTGAAATCGGCGTTGAAACTGGCGGCTCGAACGTCCAGTTCGGTATCTGCCCGGACACCGGTCGTATGGTCGTGATCGAGATGAACCCACGGGTTTCTCGCTCCTCCGCGCTGGCCTCGAAAGCCACCGGCTTCCCGATCGCCAAGGTCGCCGCCAAGCTGGCCGTGGGTTACACCCTCGATGAGCTGCAGAACGACATCACCGGCGGTAAAACCCCGGCCTCGTTCGAGCCGGCTATCGACTACGTCGTTACCAAGATTCCTCGTTTCGCCTTTGAGAAATTCCCCAAAGCCGACGCCCGCCTGACTACGCAAATGAAATCGGTCGGTGAGGTGATGGCCATCGGTCGCACCTTCCAGGAGTCCGTACAGAAAGCGCTGCGCGGTCTTGAAGTAGGCGTGAACGGCTTTGATCCGAAGCTCGACCTGAGCAATCCGGAAGCCAAGGGCATTCTCAAGCGTGAGTTGACCGTGCCGGGCGCCGAGCGCATCTGGTACGTGGCCGACGCCTTCCGTGCTGGTATGAGCTGCGACGATATCTTCGCCCTGACTAAGATCGACCACTGGTTCCTGGTGCAGATCGAGGACCTGATCAAAGACGAAGAGCGCATCAAGACCATGGGCTTGTCGTCCATCGATCGCGATGTGATGTACAAACTCAAGCGCAAGGGCTTCTCCGACGCCCGTTTGGCCAAGCTGCTGGGTGTGACCGAGAAAAACCTGCGCAGCCACCGTCACAAGTTGAAGGTGCTGCCGGTCTACAAGCGCGTGGATACCTGTGCGGCCGAGTTCTCCACCGACACCGCTTACATGTATTCGACCTACGAGGAAGAGTGCGAAGCGAATCCGTCGACCCGCGACAAGATCATGATTCTGGGCGGTGGTCCGAACCGTATCGGTCAGGGCATCGAGTTTGACTACTGCTGCGTACACGCCGCTTTGGCGATGCGCGACGATGGTTACGAAACCATCATGGTCAACTGCAACCCGGAAACCGTTTCGACCGACTACGACACCTCGGACCGCCTGTATTTTGAATCGGTGACCTTGGAAGACGTGCTTGAAATCGTCCGCGTTGAGCAGCCTAAAGGCGTGATCGTGCAGTACGGCGGCCAAACCCCGCTGAAACTGGCGCGTGCCCTGGAAGAAGCTGGTGTGCCCATCATCGGCACTTCGCCGGATGCCATCGACCGCGCCGAAGACCGCGAGCGCTTCCAGCAGATGGTTGAGCGCCTGAACTTGCGCCAGCCGCCGAACGCCACTGTGCGCAGCGAAGAGGAAGCCATCCGCGCGGCCAACAAGATTGGTTACCCGCTGGTGGTGCGTCCGTCCTACGTGCTGGGCGGTCGGGCGATGGAAATCGTCTACGAAGAAGAAGAGCTCAAGCGCTATCTGCGTGAGGCCGTGCAGGTCTCGAATGATAGCCCTGTGCTGCTTGATCACTTCCTTAACTGCGCCATCGAGGTCGACATCGACGCGGTGTGCGACGGCGAGACAGTAGTTATCGGCGCCATCATGCAGCACATTGAGCAGGCCGGCGTTCACTCCGGTGACTCGGCTTGCTCGCTGCCGCCGTATTCGCTGCCAGCGCACATCCAGAACGAGATCCGCGAACAGGTCAAAAAGATGGCCTTGGAGCTCGGTGTGGTGGGTTTGATGAACGTGCAGATGGCCGTGCAGGGCGAGGATATCTTCGTTATTGAAGTGAACCCGCGTGCTTCGCGTACCGTGCCGTTCGTGTCCAAGTGCATCGGCGTTTCCCTGGCGATGATCGCGGCTCGCGTCATGGCCGGCAAAACCCTGAAAGAAGTCGGTCTGACCGAAGAGATCATTCCGAACTTCTACAGCGTGAAAGAAGCCGTGTTCCCGTTCGCCAAGTTCCCAGGCGTAGACCCGATCCTCGGCCCAGAAATGAAGTCGACCGGTGAAGTGATGGGCGTGGGCGACACGTTCGGCGAGGCGTTCGCTAAAGCTCAGATGGGCGCCAGCGAAATCTTGCCAACGGGCGGCACCGCCTTTATTAGCGTGCGTGACGATGACAAACCGCTGGTTGCAGGCGTCGCTCGCGACCTGATTAGCTTGGGCTTTGAAATCGTAGCCACTGCCGGCACTGCCAAGTTGATTGAGGCGGCGGGCCTGAAAGTGCGCCGTGTGAACAAGGTGACCGAAGGCCGTCCGCACGTGGTCGACATGATCAAAAATGACGAAGTCACGCTGATCATCAACACCACTGAAGGTCGCCAGTCGATCGCTGACTCTTACTCCATTCGCCGCAACGCGCTGCAGCACAAGATTTACTGCACCACCACGATTGCAGCGGGCGAGGCTATCTGCGAAGCGCTGAAGTTCGGTCCCGAGAAGACCGTTCGCCGCTTGCAGGATCTGCATGCAGGATTGAAAGCATGATCAAGTACCCAATGACCGTTCAGGGCGCTCGCGCCCTGGAAGAAGAACACGCCCACTTGACCAAGGTCGTGCGTCCGAAGCTCAGCCAGGACATCGGCACGGCCCGCGAATTGGGTGACCTGAAAGAAAACGCTGAATACCATGCCGCGCGTGAACAGCAAGGTATGGTTGAGGCGCGCATTCGCGATATCGAAGGTCGGCTGCAGAACGCTCAGATCATCGATGTGACCGCCATCGCGCCAACCGGCAAGGTGATTTTTGGCACCACGGTGGAAATTGCGAACGTTGAAACTGACGAGCGCGTGACCTACCAAATAGTTGGTGAAGACGAAGCGGACATCAAGCTCGGGAAAATTTCCGTAGGCTCACCAATCGCTCGCGCATTAATCGCCAAGGAAGAAGGCGATGTGGTTCCAGTGCGCACGCCGAGCGGGTTGATTGAGTACGAGATTGTCGAGGTTCGTCATATCTAAAGCCCGTCCACTCGATGTTGGGGTAGTCACCTGGCGGCTGGCTCAGACTTTCTGGGTCGGCGGCCTGTGGTTGCTTCACTTCGTCGTATTGCCTGCGCTGGAGCGGATCGGTCTTGCACCGATGCTCGTCGAGGAAATCGCCAACACGCTGAGTCCGCTGCTGGTGTTACTGGCAGCGGGTGGGCTGGTGCTGCAGATGCTTGTTTTGCTGCAGGCCGAGCGCATTTCATCGTTGTGGCGCGATGTTCGCGGTCAGCTTATGGTCGCGAGTTTGCTCGTGGCGCTGGTGTATGGCGCTCTGCATCGCTGGCAGCCGGACGCCCTGCGGTTGCAGTTGTTCTCGTTTTTGGTTTTGGCGTTATGCGGTGCGCTGTTGGTTCTACAGCCGGCGCCGGACGGCGAGGCGGCCAGGGCACGCAAAGCGCGCCACTGACGGGTGATGGGCAATCAGCTAAAGCGGGTGACGTTCGACAGCTGTTTGTTCACTTTCGGATTCTTGCGGTAGATAAGCGCCATCTTGCCGATGACCTGCACCAAATCGCTCTTCGCGGTTTTGCACAGTTCTTCAATAGCAGCCAAGCGACTTTCGCGTTCGGTGATTCTTAGTTGAATCTTGATCAGTTCGTGATCAGTCAGAGCGCGCTCCAGTTCGGCAAGCACACCTTCGGTCAAACCATTGTCAGCAACAATCAATACCGGTTTTAGATGGTGACCGATAGATTTGTACTGTTTCTTCTGCTCCTGAGTGAGCGGCATAATCTGACCCCTGCGTCTGATCTTGTAAAAAGCGGCGGCTAGTTTAACCGAGCGCCCTCGGTACCGCCCAGTTAATCACGCCCCGTTAATGTTGAGGTGCCCAGTGGCACGTTCCAAAACAAGTCAAGGTTGGTTGAAAGAGCATTTCAACGACCCGTACGTAAAAATGGCGCAGAAGGACGGCTACCGTTCCCGTGCCAGCTACAAACTCTTAGAGATCCAAGAAAAAGATCGCATTTTGCGGCCCGGCAACACGGTGATTGACCTTGGCGCTGCTCCTGGTGGTTGGTCGCAGGTGACCAGTAGGGTGCTCGGGGATAAAGGTCGGCTAATAGCTTCCGATATTCTGGAAATGGACAGCATTCCTGACGTCACCTTCATTCAAGGCGATTTCACGGAAGAGTCCGTCCTCGCGCAGATACTTGAGGCGGTCGGCGATCATCCGGTGGACCTTGTGATTTCGGATATGGCCCCCAATATGAGTGGGGTGAAGATGGCGGATCAAGCGCGTGCGATGTACCTGTGCGAGTTGGCGCTGGATTTGGCAGGTCAGGTCTTGCGTCCGGGTGGCGACTTCCTGATCAAAATCTTCCAGGGTGAAGGCTTCGATACGTACCACAAGCAAGTGCGCACCATGTTCGAGAAGGTGCAGATGCGTAAGCCGCTGTCTTCTCGCGACCGGTCCCGTGAGCAATATCTGCTAGCTCGCGGCTTTCGCGGGGCGCAAGATTGAACCCCTGAAGACAGGGCTCAGTCGAACGTTGTAAGAGTCGAGCGTTGTTTTGCCGTTTCACGGCAATGCCTCATAAAGGGTTACAGACGCTTCCTGCCTAGGTTCGGAAGTTGTGTAGTAAGTTAGGCGGATCAATATCCAGCCGTAATGCGAGGTTCGTCCCGCGTGGGGCCTGCTTCAGAGGGTAGCTAATTGAACGACATGGCAAAGAACCTGATCTTGTGGCTGATCATCGCTGCCGTCCTGGTGACGGTGATGAACAATTTCTCCAGTCCGAGCGAGCCCCAGACCCTGAACTACTCGCAATTTATCGAGCAGGTCAAAGACGGCGGCGTGCAAAAAGTCACCATCGAAGGCTTCACCATTACGGGCATTGGCACTGACGGCAAGCCGTTCACCACAGTGCGGCCGATGATCGAAGACCGCGGGCTGATCGGTGATCTGATCAACAACAACGTCACGGTGGAAGGTAAGAAACCTGAGCAGCAGAGCATCTGGACTCAGTTGCTGGTTGCTAGCTTTCCGATCCTGGTGATCATCGCGGTCTTCATGTTCTTCATGCGCCAGATGCAAGGTGGCGCTGGCGGCAAGGGCGGCCCGATGAGCTTCGGTAAGAGCAAGGCGCGCCTGCTCTCCGAAGATCAGGTTAAAACTACTCTCGCCGACGTCGCAGGTTGCGATGAGGCCAAAGAGGAAGTGGGTGAGCTCGTCGAGTTCTTGCGTGATCCGGGTAAGTTCCAGCGTCTGGGTGGCCGTATTCCACGTGGCGTATTGATGGTAGGCCCACCCGGCACCGGTAAAACGTTGCTTGCTAAAGCCATTGCAGGTGAGGCGAAGGTTCCGTTCTTCACCATTTCCGGTTCCGACTTCGTTGAGATGTTCGTAGGCGTCGGCGCCAGCCGCGTTCGCGACATGTTCGAACAAGCCAAAAAGCACGCTCCCTGCATCATCTTCATCGACGAAATCGATGCTGTCGGCCGTCATCGTGGCGCTGGTATGGGTGGTGGTCACGACGAGCGCGAGCAGACTCTGAACCAGTTGTTGGTTGAAATGGATGGTTTCGAAATGAATGACGGCATCATCGTCATTGCTGCTACCAACCGTCCCGATGTGCTCGACCCAGCGTTGCTGCGTCCCGGTCGTTTCGACCGTCAGGTTGTAGTTGGCCTGCCGGACATTCGCGGTCGCGAACAAATTCTGAAAGTGCACATGCGCAAAGTGCCGATGGGCGACAACGTTAAGCCTGCCGTCATTGCTCGTGGTACGCCGGGTTTCTCCGGTGCCGATCTGGCGAATCTGGTCAACGAGGCTTCGCTGTTTGCCGCTCGTGCCGGCAAGCGGATCGTCGAAATGAAAGAGTTTGAACTGGCGAAAGACAAAATCATGATGGGCGCTGAGCGCAAATCCATGGTCATGTCGGAGAAAGAGAAGCTCAATACTGCGTTCCATGAAGCAGGCCACGCCATCGTAGGTCGCCTGGTTCCTGAGCATGATCCGGTTTACAAGGTGTCGATCATTCCTCGTGGTCGGGCGTTGGGGGTCACCATGTTTCTGCCGGAAGAAGATCGCTACAGCCTGTCGAAGCGTGCGCTGATCAGCCAGATCTGCTCGCTGTACGGCGGCCGTATTGCCGAAGAAATGACGTTGGGTTTTGACGGCGTCACCACCGGCGCTTCGAATGACATCATGCGCGCCAGCCAGATTGCCCGGAATATGGTGACCAAGTGGGGCCTCTCGGAAAAACTGGGTCCGCTTATGTATGCCGAAGAAGACGGTGAGGTGTTCTTGGGGCGCGGTGGTGGTGGTCAGCAGAGCAGCATGTCTGCAGACACGTCCCGACTGATTGACCTGGAAGTACGCAGCATCATCGACGAGTGCTACGGCACCGCCAAACGTCTGCTTGAAGAAAACCGCGACAAGTTAAACGCCATGTGCGACGCGTTGATGAAGTACGAAACTATCGATGCTGATCAGATCGACGACATCATGAATGGCCGCACGCCACGCGAGCCCCGCGACTGGCAGGATGATGGCGATTCCGGTTCTACGATCAGCAAACAAGATCCGGCTGAAGTGCCTGAAAAACCTATCGGTGGTCCAGCCGCTGAGCATTAAGGCCTGACATGTCTCTGATGCAACACCCGAACCGGCTACCTTGTGGTAGCCGGTTTCTTGATTTAAGCCGCCCGCAAGTGATGGGCATTCTTAATGTTACCCCCGACTCTTTTTCGGACGGCGGGCGCTTCAGTCGCGTCGATCTAGCCTTGCAGCATGCGGCTGAAATGGTGGCTGCCGGCGCTACACTGATTGATGTCGGCGGCGAGTCTACGCGTCCGGGTGCGCGAGCCGTTTCCCCGGTTGAAGAGTTGGAACGTGTGGCCCCGGTGGTCGAAGCGATTGCACGTGAATTGGATGTAATTATTTCGGTCGACACTTCTACGCCCGCCGTGATTCGCGAGTCAGCACGCCTTGGCGCCGGGCTGATCAATGACGTCCGCTCGCTTCAGCGTGACGGCGCACTGGAGGCGGCGGCAGCCACCAACTTGCCCGTATGCCTGATGCACATGCGTGGGGAGCCGGGCACCATGCAGGACAATCCCGCATACAAAGATATCGTCGCTGAGGTGTACGAATTCCTGGCTGAACGCATGGCTGCTTGTGTTGAGGCAGGCATCAGAGCTGAGCGGGTCGTGCTGGATCCAGGTTTTGGCTTTGCCAAGACGTTCGAACATAATCTCACGCTATTTAAACATCTGGATGCGCTGCACGCGCTCGGGCGACCGTTGTTGGTCGGCGTCTCGCGTAAAAGCATGATTGGTCGGGCGCTGGGTCGAGAAGTCGGCGACCGACTGCACGGCAGTCTTGCATTGGCCGCTTTGGCAGTAGCGAAGGGCGCACATATTTTGCGTGTGCATGACGTGGCGGAAACCGTCGACGTGGTGCGCATGATTGCTGCTGTGCAAGCAGCAGATTAAGGAGATCGGAGAGCAAATGGGCAAAAAATATTTCGGCACCGACGGCATCCGTGGGCGCGTAGGTCAATTCCCGATCACTCCAGATTTCATGCTTAAGCTCGGCTGGGCGGCGGGCATGGCGTTTCGCAAGCAGGGTGCCTGCCGTGTGCTTATCGGTAAAGACACGCGAATTTCCGGTTATATGTTTGAGTCTGCCTTGGAGGCGGGTTTGTCTGCTGCGGGCGCCGACGTGATGTTGCTCGGCCCGATGCCGACCCCAGCCATCGCCTACCTGACTCGCACCTTCCACGCTGAAGCGGGCATCGTTATCAGCGCCTCGCACAACCCGCACGACGACAACGGCATCAAGTTCTTCTCCGGCCAGGGCACCAAATTGCCGGACGAGTTGGAGCTGATGATTGAAGAGCTGCTCGACGCGCCGATGACGGTGGTGGAGTCGGCGAAGCTCGGGAAAGTATCGCGTATCAATGACGCAGCGGGCCGGTACATCGAATTCTGTAAGAGCAGCGTGCCAACCAGCACCGATTTCGCCGGTTTAAAACTGGTGGTGGACTGTGCTCATGGCGCTGCTTACAAAATTGCGCCTAGCGTATTTCGCGAACTAGGCGCCCACGTCACGGTGCTGTCCGCTTCCCCTAACGGCCTGAATATCAACGATGACTGCGGCTCTACGCACATGGGCGCGCTGCAGGCGGCCGTTGTGGAGCATGGTGCGGATCTGGGCATCGGCTTCGATGGAGATGCCGACCGCGTGCTGATGGTTGATCACACTGGGGCTCTGGTCGATGGCGATGAGCTGCTGTACATCATTGCTCGAGATCTCCAAGAGCTCGGCAAGCTGCAGGGCGGCGTCGTTGGGACGCTGATGAGCAATCTGGGGCTAGAGTTGGCGCTGGCCGACCTGAACATCCCCTTCGTGCGCGCCAATGTCGGCGACCGCTACGTAATCAGCGAACTGCTCGAGCGTAACTGGCAGATTGGCGGTGAAAACTCCGGACATATCGTGTGCTTCCAACACACTACTACCGGGGACGCCATCATTGCCGCGTTGCAGGTGCTGTTGGCGTTGCGTCGTTGGGGTAAGAGTCTGGCTGAGGCCCGGCAGGGGCTGCGTAAATGTCCGCAGGTGTTGGTTAACGTGCGGTTTGCTGGTGGCGTCGACCCGGTTTCTCACCCGTCAGTTACCGATGCCTGCGCCCGCGTGACCGAGCGTATGGGCGGGCGTGGGCGCGTGTTGTTACGTAAGTCCGGCACAGAACCTTTGGTTCGTGTGATGGTCGAGGGTGACGACGAAGCCCAGGTGCGTAGCTATGCTGATGAATTAGCTAAAATAGTTACCGAAGTCTGTGCCTGATTCGGCTTGCTAATCCTTAATGTCTTGGGTAGCATCTGCGCCCACTTTGATCGACGAGGTAGAGCATGCGTCGCCCTTTGGTAGCTGGTAACTGGAAAATGCACGGTACCCGCGCCAGCGTCGCTGAGTTGATCAATGGCTTGCACGCGCTGGCTTTGCCGGGTGGTGTAGAGGTAGCGGTTTTTCCGCCAAGCCTTTATATCAACGACGTGTTGGCTGGCGTGAGATACAAGTCCATCGCCGTAGGTGCGCAGAATTGCGCTGCTGTTCCCGAGCAGGGTGCGCTGACAGGCGAAATCGCCTCAAGTCAGTTGGCAGATGCAGGATGTGAGTTTGTACTTGTAGGTCATTCTGAGCGCCGTCAGGTGTTGGGCGAAACAGATGATCTGCTTGTTCGTAAGTTCGCTGCGGTACAGGCCTCTGGTTTGACGCCCGTGTTGTGCATAGGGGAAACCCTGGAGCAGCGCGAAGCAGGTCAGACCATCGAGGTGGTGAATCGCCAGGTGAGCTGCGTGGTAGAAACGCTCGGTGTTGAAGTGTTTGCTCGTGCGGTCATTGCGTACGAGCCGGTATGGGCCATTGGTACGGGTCTAACCGCAACGCCAGAGCAGGCGCAGGACGTGCACGCAGCTATTCGTGCGCAACTGAGTGCTAGCGATGCTGAAGTGGCTCGCGGTGTACGAATTCTTTATGGCGGCAGTGTTAAGGCGGCCAATGCGATTGAATTGTTCGGCATGCCGGATATCGATGGGGGGCTCATTGGTGGAGCCTCTCTGAATGCGGATGAGTTTGGTGCGATCTGTCGCGCCGCAGGAAACTAAGAAATGCTGGAAACTATCGTTGTAGTTCTGCATCTGTTGGCGGCTTTGGGCGTAGTTGCGCTCGTATTGCTGCAGCAGGGTAAAGGTGCCGATGCCGGTGCCTCGTTTGGTTCGGGTGCTTCGGCCACTGTTTTTGGTAGCCAAGGTTCCTCTACCTTTCTTAGTCGTTTTACTGCTATACTTGCAGCCGCTTTTTTCATTACTAGCTTGGGCTTAGGCTTCTTTGCTAAGGAAAAAGCTCACATGTTGGGTCAGGCAGGTTTGCCAGATCCAGCAGTGTTGGAAGTGCCGCAGCAAAAACCGGTTGCAGAAGATGTGCCGGTGCTCGAAGAGCAAAAGCCAGCGTCTAACGCTAGCGACGTACCTCAAGCTCCAGAGCAAAAGTAAGTGCGTTAATTGCCGAGGTGGTGGAATTGGTAGACACGCTACCTTGAGGTGGTAGTGGCCATAGGCTGTAGGGGTTCGAGTCCCCTTCTCGGTACCAATTAAACAGCAAAGCCCGCTTCATGCGGGCTTTGCTGTTGCTGGGGATTGGATTGACCCTCGCGCTAATTCGGTCGTATACTTCGGCCCCAGCTTTAATGTGGGGTTCGGCCGTTTGATAGCCCGATGGGCTCATGGCTAAGAAGGTTTAGTTCAGCCTTCCTTCCCCTGCAATCGGTTGTAGCGGAGCCCCTTTTTAGGGGCTTTTTGTTAGCCGGTTGCTTTGTTGGGTTAGCTGTTTTGTCGTTGAACCTAAGGTTTAGCGGCTTCAAGGGATGGGCGTTTCGCCCATTTTTTATTTGTACGACATGCACGAGGGGTTCAAGTGTCGAGCAAGCTAGAAGAGTTGCAGGCCTTGCTGGCCCCGGTAGTCGAGGCCCTTGGCTATCAATGCTGGGGTATCGAGTTCCTGTCCCAGGGGCGGCATTCCCTGCTTCGGGTCTATATCGATCATGCCAACGGCATTCTTGTCGAGGACTGCGAAAAGGTCAGTCGCCAATTGAGCGGTGTCCTGGATGTCGAAGACCCGGTAGCTAGCGAGTACACCTTGGAGGTGTCTTCGCCAGGCATGGACCGGCCGCTGTTCACGATTGAACAGTTCGCCGCGCACGCCGGTGAGCAAGTAAAGATCAAACTGCGTTCGCCTTTCGATGGGCGGCGTAACTTTCAGGGCCTCCTCCGCGGAGTAGAGGAACAGGACGTCGTGGTGCTGGTTGATGACCATGAATATCTGTTGCCGATCGACTCGATCGACAAGGCCAATATTGTTCCCAGTTTTGACTGAGACGCGGATCCCGCGGATCCAATGGATTGCGAAAGGCGAGGCGTACGATGAGCAAAGAAGTACTGCTGGTTGTTGAGTCGGTATCGAACGAAAAGGGCGTACCGGCCGGCGTGATTTTTGAAGCGTTGGAGTTGGCGCTGGCCACTGCAACGAAAAAACGTTTCGACGTTGAAGTTGAACTTCGTGTTGAGATCAACCGTGTAACGGGTAGCTACGAAACGTTCCGTTGCTGGACCGTGGTTGATGATCAATCGCTGTTCAACCTGGCATCCGAGCTGACGCTTGATGAAGCGCGTGAAATTAAACCGGATGCCCAGCTTGGCGACCTGATCGAAGAGAAAATCGAGTCGATCGAATTCGGTCGTATTGCGGCGCAAACCGCCAAGCAAGTGATTGTGCAGAAAGTTCGTGAAGCCGAGCGCGCCCAAGTGGTCGAAGCTTACCGTGAACGTTTGGGCGAAATTATCTCCGGCACCGTGAAGAAAGTGACCCGCGACAACGTCATCGTTGACCTGGGCAACAACGCCGAAGCTCTGCTGGCTCGCGAGGACATCATCTCCCGCGAAACCTTCCGCGTTGGCGCTCGCCTGCGTGCATTGTTGAAAGAAATTCGCACCGAGAACCGTGGTCCTCAGCTGGTCCTGTCGCGCACCGCGCCGGAAATGCTGATCGAACTGTTCCGCATCGAAGTGCCAGAAATCGCTGAAGAGCTTATTGAAGTGATGGCCGCCTCCCGTGATCCGGGTTCGAGAGCCAAAATTGCCGTGCGCTCCAAAGACAAACGTATTGACCCGCAAGGCGCCTGCATCGGTATGCGCGGCTCGCGTGTTCAAGCGGTGTCGGGTGAGTTGGGCGGCGAGCGTGTCGATATCGTGCTGTGGGATGACAACCCTGCTCAGTTCGTGATCAACGCCATGTCACCGGCCGAAGTTGCCGCCATCATCGTTGACGAGGATGCCCATGCCATGGACATCGCCGTTGGTGAAGACAATCTGGCGCAAGCAATCGGCCGTGGCGGTCAGAACGTTCGTTTGGCCAGTCAGTTGACCGGCTGGACACTGAATGTAATGACCGAAGCGGATATTCAGGCCAAGCAGCAAGCTGAAACTGGCGACATCCTGCAGAACTTCATCGACGAGCTGGAAGTCGACGAAGATATTGCTCAGGTGTTGGTAGAGGAAGGCTTCACCAGCCTGGAAGAAATCGCCTATGTCCCAATGGAAGAGATGCTCAGCATCGATGGCTTCGACGAGGAAATCGTCACCGAGCTTCGCGCTCGCGCCAAAGATCGCCTGTTGACCAAGGCCATTGCGACGGAAGAAAAGCTGGCAGACGCGCAACCAGCCGAAGACCTGCTCTCGCTTGAGGGTATGGACAAAGGGTTGGCGCAAGAACTGGCAGTACGCGGCGTGATTAACCGCGAAGACCTGGCCGAGCAGTCGATTGACGACCTGCTCGACATCGACGGTATCGACGCAGAGCGTGCCGGCAAGTTGATCATGGCCGCCCGAGCCCATTGGTTCGAGTAAGTTGGCGGCCTGAGGAGAGAAGTGCATGACGCAAGTCACGGTCAAAGAACTGGCCCAAGTGGTCGCCACCCCGGTAGAACGTCTGCTGTTGCAGATGCGCGAAGCGGGTTTGCCGCACACGGGTGCCGATCAAGTTGTGACTGACAGCGAGAAGCAAGCCCTGTTGGCGCATCTCAAAAGCAGTCACGGCGAGAAAGTGGAAGAGCCGCGCAAGATTACCTTGCAGCGCAAAACCACCAGCACCCTGCGTGTAGCAGGAAGCAAAACCATCAGCGTTGAAGTGCGCAAGAAGAAAACCTTCGTTAAGCGCAGTTCCGAAGAGATCGAAGCCGAGCAGAAGCGCGAGCAAGAAGAGCGTGCGGCTGAAGAGGCGCGTCTGAAAGCGGCTGAAGAAGCCAAGCGTCAGGCCGAAGAAGAAGCGCGTAAGAACAGCGCTTCGAACAACGAGCCTGCTGCCGAGGCGGCGCCTGCCGCACCTGCTTCTCAGCCCGTTGTTGCCGATATCGAGCTGCCGCCTGTTGTTGCGCCGGTTGAAGAGCGCAAAAAAGACGAACAGCGTCGTCCGGACAAGCCGCGCAACGACGACGACCGTCGTGGCGGCGATCGCAAGAACACCGCGCACCGTCCTTCGGTTAAAGAGAAGGAAAAGGTTCCGGCGCCTCGCGTTGCTCCACGTACCACCGACGAAGAAAGCGACAGCTTCCGTCGTGGCGGTCGCGGCAAAGCCAAGCTGAAAAAACGCAACGCCCATGGCTTCCAGAGCCCGACCGGTCCGGTCGTTCGCGATGTATCCATCGGCGAAACCATCACTGTTGGCGAGTTGGCGCAACAGATGTCGGTTAAAGCGGCTGAAGTGATCAAGTTCATGTTCAAGATGGGCACTCCGGTGACCATCAACCAAGTGCTCGATCAGGAAACCGCTCAGTTGATCGCCGAAGAGCTTGGCCACAAGGTCAAGCTGGTGAGCGACAACGCGCTTGAAGAGCAATTGGCCGAGTCCCTGAAGTTTGAAGGCGAAGCGATTTCCCGTGCTCCGGTGGTTACCGTAATGGGCCACGTTGACCACGGTAAAACGTCGCTGCTCGACTACATCCGTCGCGCCAAAGTGGCGGCCGGCGAAGCGGGCGGTATCACCCAGCACATCGGCGCCTACCACGTAGAAACCGAGCGCGGCATGGTGACCTTCCTCGATACCCCTGGTCACGCCGCGTTTACCGCCATGCGTGCTCGTGGTGCCAAGGCGACCGACATCGTGATTCTGGTAGTCGCAGCCGACGACGGCGTGATGCCACAAACCATCGAAGCCGTTCAGCATGCGAAAGCCGCTGGTGTGCCGTTGGTTGTTGCGGTGAACAAAATCGACAAGCCTGGCGCTGACCTGGAACGCATCAAAAGCGAACTGGCTGCTCAGGGCGTGACGCCGGAAGAGTGGGGCGGTGACAACCCGTTCGTGAACGTGTCGGCGAAGATGGGTACTGGCGTAGACGAGCTGCTTGAAGCCGTCTTGCTGCAAGCCGAAGTACTGGAACTCACTGCAACGCCGTCGGCTCCGGGCCGTGGTGTGGTGGTTGAGTCCCGTCTGGACAAAGGCCGTGGCCCGGTTGCCACCGTGCTGGTTCAGGACGGTACTTTGCGTCAAGGCGACATGGTGCTGGTCGGTTCGAACTACGGCCGCGTTCGCGCCATGCTCGACGAAAACGGCAAGTCCATAAAGGAAGCAGGTCCTTCGATTCCGGTCGAAATCCTCGGCCTCGACGGTACGCCGGACGCTGGCGACGAGATGAGCGTTGTGGCCGACGAGAAGAAAGCTCGTGAAGTCGCCCTGTTCCGTCAAGGCAAGTTCCGCGAAGTGAAACTGGCTCGTGCCCACGCTGGCAAGCTGGAAAACATCTTCGAGAACATGGGCCAGGAAGAGAAGAAGACGCTCAACATCGTGCTCAAGTCCGATGTACGTGGTTCGTTGGAAGCCCTACAAGGTGCGCTCAACGGCTTGGGTAACGACGAAGTGCAAGTGCGCGTAGTCGGTGGCGGTGTCGGTGGTATCACCGAATCCGACGCCAACTTGGCACTCGCTTCCAACGCTGTTCTGTTTGGCTTCAACGTGCGTGCCGATGCTGGCGCTCGCAAGATCGTCGAGCAGGAAAGCTTGGACATGCGTTACTACAACGTCATCTACGACATCATCGAAGACGTCAAGAAAGCCCTCACCGGCATGCTTGGCAGCGATGTTCGCGAGAACATTCTCGGTATCGCCGAAGTTCGTGACGTGTTCCGTTCGCCGAAGTTTGGTGCGATCGCCGGTTGCATGGTTATCGAAGGTACGGTCTTCCGTAACCGTCCGATCCGTGTACTGCGTGAAGACATCGTTATCTTCGAAGGCGAGCTGGAATCGCTGCGTCGTTTCAAAGATGACGCGTCCGAAGTTCGTGCCGGCATGGAGTGCGGTATTGGCGTCAAGAGCTACAACGACGTCAAGGTCGGCGACAAGATCGAAGTGTTCGAGAAGATCCAAGTGGCTCGCAGCCTCTAAGCACGAGCCGTTATACGCAACGCCCGGTCCGGCTCACGCCTGGCCGGGCGTTTGCCGCTTTCAGACCGTCAGGGTTTTGCGCCGTGGCGGGAGGTAACAGGTAGTTAGATGGCCAAAGAATATAGCCGTACACAACGCATTGGCGATCAGATGCAGCGCGAACTGGCGCAACTGATCCGTCGCGAAGTTAAAGACCCGCGCGTCGGCCTGGTAACAGTGACCGCGGTGGACGTGAGCCGTGATGTCGGCCATGCCAAGATTTTTATCACTGTCATGGGCCAGGACACTGCCGAAGAAATCGCGCAGAACGTCAAAGCGTTGAACGACGCCGCTGGTTTCCTGCGTATGCAACTGGCCCGCGCCATGAAACTGCGCAGCGTGCCGCAGTTGCATTTCCACTATGACGAAAGCGTAATGCGCGGCGCGCATTTGTCGGCGCTGATTGAGCGTGCCGTGGCCGAAGACGGTCAGCATGTCGATGTCGACGACGCCCCAGCTTCCGAGAAGGAGTAAGGGCTTGGTTCAGGTCAAGCGCATTCGCCGGAACGTCAGCGGCATCATCTTGCTCGACAAGCCGAAGGGCTTCAGCTCCAACGCGGCGCTGCAAAAGGTGCGCTGGTTGCTCAATGCCGAGAAAGCCGGGCACACCGGCAGCCTCGACCCGTTGGCCACCGGTGTACTGCCGCTGTGCTTCGGTGAGGCAACCAAGTTTTCCCAGTACCTGCTCGATGCCGACAAGGGCTACGAGACGGTCATGCAGATGGGCGTCACCACCACCACGGCCGACGCCGAGGGCGAGGTTATTGAGCGCCGCGAGGTGACCGTCGGTCGTGACGATATCGAAGCCGTGCTGCCACGTTTTCGCGGGCAAATCAGCCAGATACCGCCGATGTACTCTGCCCTCAAACGAGACGGCCAGCCGCTTTACAAACTGGCGCGTGCGGGTGAGGTAGTGGAGCGTGAAGCGCGTTCTGTTACTATTGCGCGCCTGGAAATGCTGGGCTGCGAAGGCGAGCAGGCACGTTTGTCGGTGGCCTGCAGCAAAGGCACTTACATCCGGACCCTGGTGGAAGACATCGGTCAGGCGTTGGGTTGTGGCGCTCATGTCGCAGAGCTGCGGCGCACCCAGGCCGGTCCTTTCGTGTTGGCGCAAACCGTCACGCTGGACGAGCTGGAACAGGTGCACGCCGATGGCGGTAACGAAGCGGTTGACCGCTTTTTGCTGCCCTCCGACAGCGGCCTCGAACACTGGGCTCGCGTGCAGTTCTCCGAGCACAGCGCGTTTTACTGGTTACATGGGCAGGCGGTACGTGCCCCGGACTCGCCGCAAAGTGGCATGGTCCGCGTATACGATCACACGGCTCGCTTTATCGGGATTGGCGAAGTGAGTGAAGACGGGCGCATCGCGCCGCGTCGTTTGATTCGGTCAGAATGACCGAACCATTCCGGGAAACCGGGGTGGGCGAGGGTGGCTGTTAATAGGCACGGTCACATCTCATTTTTTAATACGAGGATTTGTCCTCGGCCTATTGGAACTGCCTTCACTGGAATGCAGTTTCTCAATTGAGAGGAAGCCCACATGGCACTCAGCGTTGAAGAAAAAGCTCAAATCGTCACCGACTACCAACAAGCCGTTGGTGATACTGGTTCGCCAGAAGTGCAAGTTGCACTGCTGACCGCCAACATCAACAAGCTGCAAGGTCACTTCAAAGCCAACGGTAAAGATCACCACTCCCGTCGTGGTCTGATCCGCATGGTAAACCAGCGTCGTAAGCTGCTGGACTACCTCAAAGGCAAAGACGTTACCCGCTACAGCACCTTGATCGGTCGTCTGGGCCTGCGTCGCTAATTTAGCGAAGCTGCTAGAGGTTGGTTGTTTGTCGTTATTGATTGGGTATGCTCACGCAGCCCAGTGATTAACGGCAGGCTTCCAGCCTCAAGTTTTATCTGCACCCTGCGTTTTGTTTGAGCTGTAGGCGTTACCCCTGGACAGGTAGCGGGTCCGAATCCCGTGGTTGCCCAAGAATTCTGCAAGAAAACGATTTCCCCAAGGCAAAAAGAAGGTAAATACACCGTGAACCCGGTAATCAAGAAATTCCAGTTCGGTCAATCGACCGTCACTCTCGAGACTGGCCGCATTGCCCGTCAGGCCTCCGGCGCAGTATTGGTCACCGTTGACGACGACGTCAGCGTATTGGTGACCGTGGTTGGCGCCAAGCAAGCCGACCCAAGCAAAGGCTTCTTCCCGCTGTCCGTTCACTACCAAGAAAAAACCTACGCTGCCGGTAAGATCCCTGGCGGCTTCTTCAAGCGTGAAGCGCGTCCTTCGGAAAAAGAGACCCTGACTTCCCGCCTGATCGACCGTCCGATCCGCCCACTGTTTCCTGAAGGTTTCCTGAACGAAGTTCAGGTGATCTGCACCGTGGTTTCCACCAGCAAGAAAACCGATCCGGACATCGCTGCCATGATCGGTACCTCGGCTGCCCTGGCAATTTCCGGCATTCCGTTCGAAGGCCCGATTGGCGCCGCGCGCGTGGCCTTCCACGAAAGCACCGGCTACCTGCTGAACCCGACTTATGAGCAACTCAAGGCTTCGAGCCTGGACATGGTTGTAGCCGGTACCAAAGACGCCGTGCTGATGGTTGAATCCGAAGCCAAAGAGCTGACCGAAGACCAGATGTTGGGCGCCGTACTGTTCGCCCACGACGAATTCCAATCGGTAATCAAAGCCGTTGGCGAACTGGCTGCCGAATGCGGCAAGCCGACCTGGGCTTGGGCGCCTGCTGCCAAGAACACCGCACTGCTGGACGCTATCCGCAGCGAATTCGGCGAGGCCATTTCCCAGGCTTACACCATCACCATCAAGCACGAGCGCTATGGCCGTCTGGGTGAGTTGAAAGACCAGGTTGTCGCCAAGTTCGCCGTTGAAGGCGGTCCTACCGCTGGTGAAGTGAAAGACGCGTTCGGCGAAATCGAATACCGCACCGTTCGCGAAAACATCGTGAACGGCAAGCCACGTATCGACGGTCGCGACACCCGCACCGTTCGCCCGCTGGCCATCGAAGTTGGCGTTCTGGATCGCACCCACGGTTCGGCCCTGTTCACCCGTGGCGAAACCCAGGCGCTGGTCGTTGCTACCCTCGGCACCGCGCGTGACGCTCAGCTGCTCGACACCCTCGAAGGCGAGCGCAAAGACCCCTTCATGCTGCACTACAACTTCCCTCCGTACTCGGTGGGCGAGTGTGGTCGTATGGGTGCCACTGGCCGTCGCGAAATCGGTCACGGCCGTCTGGCGCGTCGTTCGGTTCAGGCCATGCTGCCGGCTGCCGACGCATTCCCGTACACCATCCGTGTTGTGTCGGAAATCACCGAATCCAACGGTTCCAGCTCCATGGCTTCCGTGTGCGGTGCTTCCCTGGCCCTGATGGACGCTGGTGTGCCGATGAAAGCGCCGGTTGCCGGTATCGCCATGGGTCTGGTTAAAGAAGGCGAGAAGTTCGCCATCCTCACCGACATCCTCGGTGACGAAGACCACCTGGGCGACATGGACTTCAAAGTGGCCGGTACCGCTAAAGGTGTTACCGCGCTGCAGATGGACATCAAGATCAACGGCATCACCGAAGAAATCATGGAGATCGCCCTGGGCCAAGCCCTGGAAGCTCGCCTGAACATCCTCGGCCAGATGAACCAGGTTATCGCGACTTCGCGCAGCGAGCTGTCTGCCAACGCGCCGACCATGATCGCGATGAAAATCGACCAGGACAAAATTCGCGACGTTATCGGCAAAGGTGGTGCAACCATCCGCGCGATCTGCGAAGAAACCAAAGCCTCGATCGACATCGAAGACGACGGCTCGATCAAAATCTTCGGCGAAACCAAAGAAGCGGCAGAGGCTGCACGCCAGCGCGTTCTGGGTATCACCGCAGAGGCTGAAATCGGCAAGATCTACGTCGGTAAGGTTGAGCGCATCGTCGACTTCGGCGCATTTGTGAACATCCTGCCGGGCAAAGACGGTCTGGTGCACATCTCGATGCTGAGCGACGCGCGCGTTGAGAAAGTGACCGACATCTTGAAAGAAGGTCAGGAAGTTGAAGTGCTGGTACTGGACGTCGACAACCGCGGCCGTATCAAACTGTCGATCAAAGACGTAGCAGCAGCGAAAGCTTCTGGCGTTTAACCCGAACGGGTTCGCAGTTTGAAGAGAGGGCCCTAACCGGCCCTCTTTTTTTGCCCCGAAAATCATTCTTCGAAACCAGCACGCGGCCGAGACGCCGAACGCCGAGACGCAACAAGGAACGCTGCCTCCATGGAAAAAAGTCTTTGCCACTATCACCCGACGCAGCCCGCCACCTGGCTGTGCCATACGTGTCCCCGGCATTACGGCGATTGCTGTACGCCGCTTAATGACGACGCACCGGAAGAAACCCCAACCTGTCCGCTGTGCGCGGGCCGCCTGGAATTTCTCGGTGCTGCTAATACGGCGCAACCCTTTTGGGAGCGCATCCCCCAGTTTTTCGCTTACGGGCTGCAAACCGGCCCCTTGGCCTTTAGCGGTCTGATCGCCCTGGCGAGCCTGTTTATGCCGGCTTCGGTGATTTTATGGACGGTGCTGTTCAGCATCGCCACCAAATACTTCTACAGCGTCATCGAGGCCAGCAGTGAAGCGCAAAAAGCCGCGCCTACGCTCGCCAGTGCGTTTACCGGCTCGGGCTTCAGCCTGTTTTTCAAGCAGATGGCGGTGTTCATCCTGTGCTTCGTGGCGCTGTGGATTGCCGCCGACTTTGAGAGCGAGGCGGTGTACTGGGCGGTTAACATTTCGCTGCTGCTGGTCATGCCCGCCAGCATTATTCGCCTGGCGCTGGATAAAACATTGGGCGCAGCCCTGAGCCCCGAGGAGGTTGGCCAGGTCATCAAAGCCATGGGCTGGCGTTACCTGATCCTCTGCGCGTTCTTGTTCATCCTCTGGCAGTCGCCCAGCTGGGTAACGATGATGCTGTCCCACGGTTTGCCGCGGGTCGTGCTGTTCCCCATCGCGGCCTTTCTGTTCAGTTATTTCACCGTGGTGATGTGCGCGATGATGGGCTACGCGGTGTTCCAGTATCAGGGCGCCTTGGGTTACGTAATGGCCGACGAAGACAGCCATAACGGTTTTCCTGCCGCGGAATACCTGCGCCGCCGCGCCATGGCCGAGGCGGAAATCCGCATTAAGGAAGGTCAAAGTCAGCACGCGTTGGAAACGCTTACCCTGGCGCTGGAGCGCACGCCCGACGACCTCAAGCTCAACGAGCGTTTCCATCAGTTGCTGTTCAACCTCAACGCCCGCGAGCGCTGCCTGCGCCACCTCGCTCATTACCTGCCGCTGGCAACCCGCAGCAGTCCGGCGCTGGCTTCTACCGCGCTGCTTAACGCGCGCAAGATTCAGCCCGACTACATGCCGGACGACCCGCTGGTATGCGAGCGCATCGCCGGCGCCTTGCTCGATCGCCACCGTACGCGCGAAGGCCTGAGCCTACTGCGCAACCTGCACCAACGCTTCCCCGACTATCCGCACATCCCTCGCGCCTATTTGCTCGCAGCACGCGGCTTTGCCGAAGGTCTGGGCCAAGTAGAACCGGCGCAAAAGCTGTTGGCCTTCGTGCGCGGCCGCTATCCGCAGTCACCCTTGATCACCGAAGTGAACAATTTGCAGGTAGTCCTCGATCGAATGGCCGCCAAAGGCTGACAGTTCATGCAGTTTGCAAGTAAGCGAAGCGGCTAACTTGCAATCTGCACGATCCGCTCCGTTTCGCGTGTTTGCTAAGTCATTGAATTTAAACGATTAAACAGTCTTTTAAAAACTGGCACAGCGCTTGCGATATGTACTGTGAAACCGCAGCCAGGACAGGCGGCGGAATTTTCAAATGAACAGGAGTGAGACGTTATGAACAAGCCATTCAATAAATTGGTTATTGCAGCTGCCACTGCCGGCGCACTGAGCCTGAGCATGACGCCTCTGGCGTTCGCCGACACCACCCACACCTCGACTGCGCCGCTGATGATGGCCGCCAGCGACACCGTGGACAACGCTGAAGAAGCGGTAACCGATACCTGGATCACCAGCAAAGTTAAATCCACCTTCGTGGCCGACAGCGCACTCAGCGCACTGGACATCAAGGTAGAAACCAACAAAGGCGTGGTTGCCCTGTCCGGCGTCGTTAAGAGCGAAGCCGAGCGTGACCTGGCCGTTGCCAAAGCCAAAGGCATCAAAGGCGTTAAGGCAGTTTCTGCCGACGGCCTGAAATCGGCTGATTAATTCCGTCAACTGAACGATTCAGTTGATCGCCAGACAGCAATTCCCCAGGCGTCATCCTGACGCCTGGTTCGCCCCATCAAAGGAGGACTTCTCATGAATTCCGACGTGATCAAAGGCAAGTGGAAACAGCTCAACGGCAAGATTAAGGAACGTTGGGGTGACCTGACGGACGACGACTTGGATGTCGCCGAAGGGCATAGCGAGTACCTGGCAGGGAAACTTCAGGAACGCTATGGGTGGAGCAAAGAAAAAGCTCAGGACGAGCTCCGCGACTTCTCTAGTAAGTTGTGAGCACACATTAAAAACCCCGGACTTGTCCGGGGTTTTTTTATGTGTGCGCACAACCGGACGGCTTCCGGGTCGTCGGCCGGGCGGCGTTGCTTCTCGCTTTTGATGCTCACGTAGTGGACTACGCTGCGCTCAAACGCTCCGGGCGCCTTGCCCGACCTTAGCCCCGAAACCCTCGACCGAGTAACGGCCACCGTCGCAAAGCCAGTATCACCTACCCACTGTACGAGCGACTTCAGTCGCGATGGGCCGGGCCTGAAACCACAAAAGCATCGCGGCTAAAGCCGCTCCCACAGTTCAGATTTGTGTAGGTGCTACCGGGCGATGTGCTGCTGATAAACGCCCAACTGCTGCGTCTGTTCGGCATCGGGGTAAACCGCGCGCAGGAATTCGTGCAGTTCGGCCACGCTTCGGCGGTCGTCTAGTTGGCCGAGCTGTTTGGCTAACTGCAGGGTCAGCGCGGGCAGTTGCGGCGGGCGGTTGCGGGTTTGAATGAGTTTTCGCCAGGCTGACAGCGCGCGCACGCCGTCACGTGCTTGAAGCAGGCGCTGCAGCAGGTGCAGTTGCACGGCGGGGTGTTGCAGCAGGACGAATTGTCCGCTGTCGTCGGCCAGGCGTTGCAGTTGCGGCAGGTTCGCTGTGGCCTGGGGCAGGGCGAAAAACTGTTCGAGCACGGCGCTGAGCAGCGCTTTGTCTTCGCGGCTTTTGGCGACCGGATATAGGCGTTCAAGCAATATCAGGCGGTTCGGATAGCGCGTGAGCAAGTCGGGGCCACGGGCGGCCGCCTGCTCCAGGTTGAATTGGCCGATCAAGCTATCCAACGCCGCCAGTTCGCGCTTGAACGGTGCGTCGGGGTCTTCCTTGTTGAGGTACGCCTCATCGACTTTCAGCTTGCCCACTTGGCGCGGCAACCAAACGGCGAGGAACCCAGCGCCCATACCGCCGAGGTGGGCGTAGTAGTTCACGTGGTCGTCAGCCAGCAACAGGCCATACAGTTCTTTGCCCATCCAGATCGGCAAAATCCACAGCGCCGGGGCGCGGAAGTAGCCGAACATCGGGCCCAGCCAGTAGAAAAAATTGATACGCCGAAGCCCGTAAATGCCCAGGTACATGCCCATCAATCCAGCAATGGCACCCGAGGCGCCGATGCCCGTGGCCCACACCGGGTCCATGGCCCACCACAACAGGTGCGAGGCCAAGCCGCTCATTAGGTAAAAGCCCACGTACACCGCCGGGCTCAGGGCGCGCTCTAAGGCAAAACCGAAGATAAACAGGAACAGCATGTTGCCGGCCAAGTGGCCGAAGTCGGCGTGCAAAAACATGGCGCCGAACAAGCCTTGTACGGTGAACTTCGCGGGAATGAAGCCAAAGCGGTAGTTGCTCATGGTGTTGCGCGCGGCTTCAGCTTTGGCACGTTCGGCTTGCCAGACTGGGTCGTCTTGATAGGCGGGCGTGTAGTGCAGGGTATTTTCGAATTCGAGGTCGCCGAGGATCAGTTGCGCCAGTTGCACGCGAGGCGCTGCGCTCAGCCATTTTCGCTGGTCGTCGTCGAGTTTGTTACGGTTGCTGAATGACTCAACGAACAACGCTTTCTCGCGGTTGAGCAGACCCGCGTCCAGATACTGCTTAACCGCCACCTCTTGCCGCGCGCTGTCGCCGCTCTGGTAGCCGAAGTAAATCAATACGTTGAGCAGGATCAGCAGCAGGGTAATGACGGGCGGTTTTTTCCAGTCCAGCGGGTGTTCGGCGGGGATGATGAGCACGGCGTCTTCCGATGACTTGATTGTTGGTCTCGGGCTCTCGACGCCGTATGGCCGGCGCCCGAAAGCCCGATGCGGTGCTAGCCGCGTTTGCTGTCGATCCGCACCAACCGACCACCTTCGAAGCGCAGGAAATACATCATTCCGCCTTCACGCGGGCCGTAGACCCACTCCTGAACTTCTACTTCGGTGCTGGTGATGCCCGTGCGGGTTTTCACATACCCGATCACGCTGTTGCTCACCGGATCACCGCATTTGGTTTGCACTTCAATCGTACGGTCACCTTCGCTGGCGATGCCTTTGGCGCAGCGCAACGATGCTTCGCTCTGGGTGGCGATAGCCAGTAACGGCAAACACAGTAAAAACAGTTTTTTCATGGCAGGGCTTCCTGTCCTGATGGCTTGAGGGCGGCGACTAGCCGCCCCGTTTGGAGTCGATGTTCACCAGCCGATTGCCTTCGAACCGCAGGAAGTAATACATGCCGTTGCGCGGGCCGTACGCCCATTCTTCCACCAGCACTTCGCTGCGTTCGCCGTAGTAGCCGTACACCACTTTGTTGGCCACCACGTTGCGGCTCAGCGGTTCGCCGCATTTGCTTTGCACCTCGCCGGCACGATCGTCGACGCTGATCAGGCCGCTTTCGCAACGCAAGGTGGCCGAGGCGAATGCGTAGTTGCTAGCGAGGAGGGCAAGGAGGGCAGCAGCGTTAAACGCGGAGGTTTTCACGGAAGGTGTCCGGTGGCGACGTAGGCAATAGGCTACACCCGTGTATCGGCACTGTCACACTGCCGATCGGCGCTGCACCCCCTGTTGCAAGGCGTGCAGCGCAACGGATTATTCGCTGTCGAGGTTAAGCGGCGAAGCTACCCGGCCGTTGCTTTCCGGTTCGCCCAGGCTGACGTCGACCATGTAGATGCGCTCGTCCGCCAAACCGCCTTTGCTCACCAGGTAATGCTTGATGGTCGCCGCGCGGGCCTGGGCCAGCTTGCGCAGTAACACTTCACTGTTACTCCAGTGGGCAATCAGGTCGGCGCGCAATTTGGCCGAGCGTTCGTCGTCACTCAACTGCGCCCATTCAGCCGGTGGCTGTTTTTTCAGGCGGGTTCGATAGATGCCTTCCAGCATCGGTGCCTGTTCATCTTCCGGTACTTCAAGCAGCCCGGCTTTGGCAGGCACTTTGTCGCCACGGCGTTGCAGCATTTTGTAGTAAATGTACTGGTACTCGCGGTGCAACCGCTGTTCCGCCAGCAACGGGCCGTCGGCTTTGGCGGCGCTCAGGCCTTCCACTTCCAGGCGCAGCAATGGCCGTTCTTTCAGCGCGGCAGACAGCGTGTTCAAGCCGCTTTCGGCGCTGCCATCAAGGCTGGCGCTGCCGGCGGCGAACTGCACGGTGCTGATGTCCACGTCCGAGCCGCCAGTAACCAAGCCGGCGATAAACTTGAACGGTGCCGATGCCGCGCGCAGCACCAGATTACGCAGGGTCTGCCACACAATCGGCATCACGCTGAATTGCGGATTGTTGAGATCGCCAGACACCGGCAATTCCAGCTGAATCTTTCCGCTGGTGTCTTTAAGCAGGGCCACTGCCAAGCGAATCGGCAGGTCTACCGCGTCCGGGCTGTCGACCTTCTCGCCCAGTTGCAGCTTCTCCACCACCAGCTTGTTTTCGGCGTTCAGCTGACCTTTTTCGATGCGGTAGTGCAGGTCCAGATTGATTCGCCCTTTGCGGATGCGATAGCCCGCGAACTTGCCGGAGTAGGGCGTCAGCGTGGTCAGTTCGACGTGTTTGAAGCTGGTGGTCAGGTCCAACGCGTCAAGTGGTTCGAACGGGTTCAGGCTACCGACGATACTCACCGGCGCGTAGCGATCGACCTTGCCCTTGATATCCACATTGGCCGGTTGCGAGGTGCGGTTGTCGAGGGTGCCGATCTGCCCGTTGAGCTGCTGAATGGCGGTGCCGAAGTTGGGCGTCAGGCTGAAGTCGGCGAAGTTGGCCGAGCCGTTGTCGATGGCAATGCCGCCGATGTGAATGCCCAGCGGTTTGCCGGCGGGCTCCTGCTTTTTGCTGGCCGCGGTGTTGGGCTCGTCCGGCTGTTTGATCACCAGATCGCTGACGTTGGTGCTGCGGTCTTCATTAATCATGAAGCGCGCGTAGGGCTGGGCCAGGCTGACTTTCTCGATGGAAAGCGCGTCGCCGTGTTTGTAGTTCAGGCCGTCCAGCGTGAGTTGTTTCCACTTCACGAAGTCGCGGCTTTTCAGGGTGTCGAGCGTGTGCAGCTGGTTCACCTGAGCACGGCCCGTGATGCTGAACGCCAGCGGCTCGGTGCTTTTCAGGTCGACGGCCAGATCACTGCCGAGCAAGCCGCTGCGCAGCTCGATGCGCACAAACGGATCGAGGTAAGCCTGGGCCACCCGCAGGTCGATGTCCTGGGTGGTGACCTTCAGTTGCGCGTTAACCGGGTTGAGATTGACCTGTCCGGCGGCCGTGATTTTGCCTTGCTTGCCTACGCCCGTGTCGAGCTTGAGGGTGAAAGGCGAACTGTTGAGGCTGTCGAATTTTTGCAGGTCGAGGTTCAGCGGACCGACGTCCAAGGCCACAGCGTCTTTCGGCACGCGGTCGGCCAGGTGGATGCGATAACCGCGCAGCTGCGTGTCTTGCAACAGCACCTGCCAGGGTTTGGCCGGCTCGCTGGAAGGCGGCACTTGCTTGGCGGCCACCACGTTCGGGTCGGTGGGCGGCGTCGGGGCTGGCGCTTCGGTGCCCTCCGGTTGCTCAACGGCGGCGGTAGGCGCGGGCTCGACTTTTTTGCTGACCGGTTTGCTGGCAAACAGCTTCTGCCAATCCAGTTCGCCGTCCTTTTCCCGCGTGGCCCAGGTTTCCAGGTTCTGGCTGCGGATCTTGCCGATGGTGACCAGTTGCTTGGCGAGGTCCACCGAGGTTTCGCTGACTTCCAAACGCTCGAGATTGACCAACGGACGATTGTCGGTGGCCTTGATGGCGAACGGTGCCACGGTGAGGGTGGCATTGGTGAGCAGCATCTTGGTGCCTTGGCTCAAATCCAACGTGTAATCGGTGCTCAGGCTCAGGGTGCCTTTCTCCAGCACCAACGGCACCGCGTCACGCACATAGGGCCAGAAGGCCTGCATATTGCCGTCGGTGATCTTCAGCTGACCGCTGGAGGTGATGGGCGACAGGCTGACCTTGCCGGACCAGTCGACTTGCCCGCCGTAGGGACCTTTGGCGACCAGGGTCATTTCGGCGTTGTCTTCGGGCAGCGTACTCAGGTGCTTGAGCTCAAGGTTCATCGAGTCGTACACGAATTGCACCGGCTCGCTGGGGCGCAAATCGGCGAATTGCAGCGCGCCTTCAATCAGTTGCAGGCGGTCCAGGCGCAGTGGGAATGGCTTGGCGTCCGGGTCTTTGACTTCCGGCTCGGGGCTGGCGGGAAGCTTGAATAGTTGGGTCAGATTTAGCGTGCCGTCTTTACTGAACTGCACGGCAGTTTGGGATTTTTCCAGTTCAACATCGGCCAGGTGCAGAGCGCCGGTCCACAGGCTGTCCAGTTGCAGATTGGCGTACAGGCGTTGAAAGCCGATTTGGTCGGCAGCCGGTTCGCCAATGTGCAGGCCCCAGGCGCTGACCTCCAGGCTGAACGGGTTTAGCTCCAGACGCTCCAGTTTCGCCGGCACCGTGGCCATGGCGGCCAGTTGCTGGTTGGCGATGCGCAGGGCAACGCCCGGCAAAATCAGAAAGCCCAGCAGGCTATATAAACCGACGGCAATCAGCAGAGCGCCAACGGCGCGTTTCAATCCTTTGGGCATGGCGACGCTTCAACTTTCCTGGCGAGAAGTGGCTTGGAGTATGGCACGGGCCTGAGGTTCGGCACGTGCGGCATGTTTCGTTTGTAGGATGGAAAAGCATCGCGGCTAAAGCCGCTCCCACGGTTCGCACACTCTGTAGGAGCGGCTTAAGCCGCGATGCTTTTAAAATTGCAAAATCAGCGTCTTCAACGGCGGCCTACCATCGCTCGAAGGGAAGTCCGCAGCCGGCGGCATCACCTGCCACTCGCGCACCGGCCGACCGGCTTTCTCGGCGCAACGCAGCACCTGCTCTCGCCAATCTTCCAGCGCCACCTTTGCCAGGTTGTTACAGCAAATCAGCACGCCGTCTTCGGCTGTGGTGAGAATCGCGGGCTTGAGCAGGCTTTGGTAATCGCGCAGCAAATCGACGGTGCCAAACGCGCTTTTCGCCCAGGCCGGCGGATCGAGTAGCACCAAGTCGTAGTGGCGCTGTTCGAGGCGCGGGTAGCTCGGCAGTTTCTGTCCACGGCGCTGGCTGATGGGCAAGCCGGCGAGTTGGCGGATGGCGGGAAAGTAATCGGACTGAATGAACTGCATCGGCGCCAGTGTGGGGTTGAGCTCGCCGTTTTCCTTGCCGACGGCCAGGTTGCCTTCGGCGAAATCCAGATTGCACACCTCGCTCGCCCCGCCTGCGGCCGCGCTGAGGCCAACGCCGCAGGTGTAGGCGAACAGGTTGAGCACGCTTTTGCCGGCGCTGTGGTCTTTCACCCAGCCACGGGCGTTGCGCAGGTCGAGAAACAGCAGTGGGTCTTGACCGGCGTGGCGGCCACGGACGCGGTAGTTCAGGCCCCATTCGTGACCCACGCAATCTTCCAGCGCAGTGGATTCGGCTAGGTACACGGCATCGCTGCGGTCGATACGCGAGTTGCTGCCGGAACGGTCGTTGTAGACCAACAGCAGGTCGAGGGTGAGTTCGCGGTTGATCAGCGCGTGGGCGGCCAGCAGGGTGTCGCGGTCCAGCGGGGTGTGGAAGCTCTGCACCAGCAGTTGCGGGCCGTAACGGTCGATGGTCAGGCCGGACGCGCCTTCCTGGCTGCCGTGGAACAGGCGGTAGCAGTCGGTGCCCTGAGTGTGCAGCTCGGCGAGCAGAGCATGGCGGTTGACGAGAGCGGCGCGCAGCGCCTGATCGAGAGAAGACATGCGCTGCGGCTCGGGAAATGAAGGGCGCGCAGTTTACCAAGAAAGTCATGGTCAGATATCTGCGCACCTGGATTCCCGCCTGCGCGGGAATGACGGGGGTCTGTGTCCGTAATCGGCTCCCCCGCGAAGGCGGGGGCCCAGGTGCGCAGATATCCGCCGTTGGCTTACTCGCGTTCCAGCGCCAACGCCACACCTTGCCCACCACCAATGCACAACGTGGCCAGCCCTTTCTTGGCGTCACGCTTGATCATTTCGTGCAGCAAGGTCACCAGTACGCGGCAGCCTGACGCTCCGATGGGGTGGCCGATAGCGATGGCGCCGCCGTTAACGTTGACCTTCGCTGCATCCCAGCCGAGTTCTTTGCCGACCGACAACGCCTGCGCGGCGAAGGCTTCGTTGGCTTCGATCAGGTCGAGTTGGTCGAGCGTCCAGCCGGCCTTTTCCAGGCAGCGTTTGGTCGCCGAAACCGGGGCGATACCCATGATGGCTGGGTCGACGCCGGCATTGGCGTAGGCGGCGATTTTTGCCAGTACGGGCAGGCCCAAAGCCTTGGCTTTGTCGGCGCTCATGAGGATCACGGCAGCGGCGCCGTCGTTGAGGCTGGAGGCGTTGCCGGCGGTGACGGTGCCGTCTTTTTTGAAAGCGGGTTTGAGTTTGCCCAGCGCTTCGGCGGTGGTGCCGGCGCGGGGTTGTTCGTCGGTGGCAAAAGCAACCGGGTCGCCTTTGCGCTGCGGAATCAAGATCGGCGTGATCTCGTCGCTGAAACGGCCACCTTCAATGGCGGCTACGGCTTTTTGTTGCGAGCCGGCGGCGAAGGCGTCTTGGGCTTCACGAGTAATCTCGTATTTCTCCACCAGATTCTCGGCGGTGATGCCCATGTGGTAGTCGTTGAAGGCATCCCACAGGCCGTCGGTGATCATGCTGTCTTTCACCTGCGCGTGACCCATGCGCAAACCGGTGCGGGCGCCCGGCATTACATACGGGGCCAGGCTCATGTTTTCCTGGCCGCCAGCGATGATCACGTCGGCATCGCCACAGCGAATGGCCTGGGCGCCGAGGTGCAGCGCTTTCAGGCCGGAGCCGCAGACTTTGTTGAGCGTCAGTGCCGGCACGGCGACGGGCAGGCCCGCCTTGATCGCGGCCTGGCGAGCAGGGTTTTGTCCGGCGCCTGCGGTGAGCACTTGGCCGAGGATTACTTCGTCCACTTCGGCGCCATCCAGGCCAGTCTTTTCCAGCAGCGCGCGGATTACGGCAGCGCCCAAATCAACGGCGGGAATGTTCGCCAGCGAGCCTTGGAAACTGCCGACGGCGGTGCGGGTGGCGGCTACGATTACGACGTCTTGCATGGCGCGAATCCTCATGTGAGCAGGGCGCGGCCAGGCCGCGGCGGGCGGTTATGGTGGCATAGGCGGCAATGGCGCGGCCACCGGCTTGGCTGACTGGTGGGTCAGCGCAGAGGTGGCAAACCCATGCGCCGCCGGGCGCGCATCAAGGCGCTGCCGCGCACGGCCCAACGCAGCAACGGCGCACCGCGTTTTACGCCGCTACGAATCAGCAGGCGTTGGCGCTCTGACAACTCCAGGCCAAGCATCTCGGCCGCCCAGCGCGGCAGCAGGTCAACCCCGGCGCGCATCATCAGCGCCCCGAACGGCTTGGCGATGTGGCTGGGCGCCGGCGCGTTGAATAGCACGCGCAGGATTTCCAGGCTGCGCTCATCGCAGCGTAATTGCGGACGAATCTGTTCCAGGTAATCGGCCACTTCCTGGCAACTGCGCGGCACGTTTGTGGCGCCCAGTCGCTCGGCGATCAAGGCAATTTCGGCGTAGTAACGGTCTTGCTCGCTCACGGATAAATCCGGGTTGAAGTAGCGCAAATGAGCGGCCAGGAAGCTGCTCACTTCCGCTACGTGCACCCAGGTCAACAGCGCCGGATCACTCGCCGCATAGGGGCGGCCATCGGCGGCGGTGCCGGTCACTTGCAGGTGAATGGTGCGCACTTTGTCGATCAGCCAGTTGGCGTCTCGGGTCGAGCCATAGGTGGTGCCGGAAATAAATTGCCCGGTGCGGCGCAGGCGGCCAAGCAAGTCTTCGCGAAAGTTGGAGTGATCCCACACGCCGGCCAGCGCCAAGGGATGCAGTGCTTGCAACAGCAAAGCGCTGATGCCGCCGACCATCATGCTGGTGAAGTCGCCGTGCACGCGCCAACACACGGCGTCCGGGCCGAATAGGCCGGGGTCGCCGGGCGGTTGTTCAAAGTCGATTTGGCCGAGCGCAAGGCCCGTCAGGCTGAAGATTTGTCGCTCGATGCGCTGGCGAATAAATTCCATGACTCACTTCATAAACAAACCCGGCACCGCGGTCGCGATGCCGGGGACAGCGGGCTAACGGTTGAGGCGGTTGTCGATAAGGCTATCGACTACCGACGGGTCGGCCAGCGTCGACGTGTCGCCCAGGCTGTCGAGTTCGTTGCAGGCGATCTTGCGCAGGATGCGGCGCATGATTTTGCCCGAACGGGTTTTCGGCAAGCCCGGTGCCCATTGCAGCAGTTCCGGTTTGGCGAAGCTGCCGATTTCCTTGCCGACCAGGGTAAGCAGTTCCTTCTGCAGCTCGTCGCTGACCTCGATGCCCTGCATCAGCGTCACAAACGCGTAAATGCCTTGGCCTTTGACGTCGTGGGGATAGCCGACCACCGCCGCTTCGGCCACCGCGTCGTGCAGCACCAAGGCGCTTTCTACTTCAGCGGTGCCGATGCGGTGGCCCGAGACGTTGATTACGTCGTCGATACGCCCGGTAATCCAGTAATCGCCGTCGGCGTCACGGCGCGCGCCGTCGCCAGCGAAGTAGTAACCAGGATAGGGCTTGAAGTAGGTGTCGATCATGCGCTGATGGTCGCCGTACACGCTGCGGATCTGGCTGGGCCAACTGGCTTTGATCACCAATACGCCTGAGCCGGGGCCGTCGATTTCCTTGCCGTGTTCATCCAGCAACGCCGGCTGCACGCCGAAGAACGGTTTGGTCGCCGCGCCCGGTTTCAACACGGTCGCACCCGGCAACGGCGTGAGCATGATGCCGCCGGTTTCGGTCTGCCACCAGGTATCGACGATGGGGCAGCGGCACTCGCCAACCACGTTGAAATACCATTCCCAGGCTTCCGGGTTGATCGGCTCGCCGACGCTGCCGAGCAGGCGCAAGCTGGCGCGCGAGGTCTTTTCCACCGGGCCGGTGCCTTCGCGCATCAAGGCGCGCAGGGCGGTGGGCGCGGTGTAGAAAATGTTCACCTCGTGCTTGTCGATGACCTGCCAGAAGCGCGAGCTGTCCGGGTAATTCGGCACGCCTTCGAACACCAGCGTGGTGGCGCCGTTGGCCAACGGGCCGTAGACGATGTAGCTGTGGCCCGTAACCCAGCCGACGTCGGCGGTGCACCAGTACACGTCACCGTCGTGGTAGTCGAACACGTACTTGTGGGTCATGGCCGCCATGAGCAAGTAGCCGCCGGTGGTGTGCAGTACGCCTTTGGGTTTGCCGGTGGAGCCGGAGGTGTAGAGGATGAACAGCGGGTCTTCGGCGTCCATCGGTTCTGGCGCGCATTCGCTGTCAGCGCCGCGCACGGCTTCGTGGTACCAGAGGTCGCGGCCGTCTTGCCATTGCACATCGCCTTCGGTGCGTTGCACCACGACGACGGTGGAAACGCCCGGGCAGCTTTCCAGGGCTTTATCCACGTTCTTCTTCAGCGGCACGTATTTACCGCCGCGCACGCCTTCGTCGGCGGTGATCACGGTGCGGCAATCGGCATCCAGAATGCGGTCGCGCAGGGCGTCGGGCGAGAAGCCGCCGAACACCACCGAATGCACCGCGCCGATGCGTGCGCAGGCGAGCATGGCGTAGGTGGCTTCCGGCACCATGGGCATGTAGATGCACACCCGGTCGCCTTTCTGCACGCCACGGCTTTTCAACACATTGGCCAGGCGGCAAACGTGGTGATGAAGTTTTTTGTAGGTGATATGCGCCGATTCGCTGGGGTTGTCGCCTTCCCAGATGATGGCCACCTGATCGCCGCGTTTTTCCAGGTGGCGGTCGATGCAGTTGTAGCTGACGTTGAGTTTGCCTTCCTTGAACCAACTGGCGTGGCCGGTGGCCATATCGCCGTGGTACACGCTGCGCCATGGTTGGAACCAGTCGAGAAAGGCTTTGGCCTGTTCGCCCCAGAACTGCTCGGGCTGCTCGATGGATTGCTGGTACAGGCGCTGGTAGCCCTCGTTGTCGAGCAGCGCGCGTTCACGCACGGCATCGGCAACCGGGTGGTCGGAGATCTTGAACATGGCGGAGTCCTTGTTTTTGTTGACCGCTAGTTTTGACCGCAGGATGTAGGAAAGCGTGAAGCTAAAGATAGACCGTAAGGGTGCACTGGCGACGATGAAAGGTACAACCCCTCGGAGTGAGGGATGGGAATCAGGAGCCGGATTTTCCAACAGATCACCGCCCACCCACCGTCATCCCCGCGAAGGCGGGGATCCAGGCTCGCGCAGAGAAATGCGTAAGTCGGAACATTCTGGATCCCCGCGTGCGCGGGGATGACGGGCGGTGGGTTGCTAATCGGTGTTCGCACCCACAAAAAAGCCGGCCTGTGTAAGCAGGCCGGCTTTGTGTTCTCGCTAACCCATCACCCACGGTGACGGCCGCGGAAGTAATCAATCAGACCTTGTGTCGAGGCATCCTCAGCCGGCTGTTCATTACCGCCGGTAAGACGCTGGTACACGCCCTTGCCCAATTCCTTGCCCAGCTCCACGCCCCACTGGTCGAAGGCGTTGATGCCCCAGACCACGCTCTGCACAAACACTTTGTGTTCGTACAACGCCACCAGGCCGCCAAGACGGCGAGGGCTGATGCGTTCCATGGCCAAGGTGTTGCTCGGGCGGTTGCCGGGGATGACTTTGTGCGGCGCCAGGCGCTGAACTTCATCTTCCGGCAGGCCTTTGCTGCGCAGTTCCGCTTCGGCTTCGTCGCGGGTTTTACCCAGCATCAACGCCTGGCTTTGCGACAGGCAGTTGGCGTACAGCCATTGGTGGTGGTCGGCAACCGGGTTGTAGCTGACCACTGGCACGATAAAGTCGGCCGGAATCAGCTGGGTGCCTTGGTGCAGTAACTGGTGGTAAGCGTGCTGACCGTTACAGCCGACGCCGCCCCAGATCACCGGCCCGGTATCGCAGGTCACGGCGCTGCCGTCCTGGCGCACGCTCTTGCCGTTGGATTCCATGTCCAACTGCTGCAAGTGCTTGGTAATGTTGCGCAGGTAATGGTCGTACGGAAGGATCGCGTGGCTTTGCGCGCTCCAGAAGTTGCCGTACCACACGCCGAGCAGGGCCAGCAGCACCGGCATGTTGCGTTCGAACGGCGCGGTCTGGAAATGCTGGTCCATGCTGTAGGCGCCGGAGAGCAGTTCCTTGAAGTTGGACATGCCGATGGCCAGCGCGATAGGCAAACCGATGGCCGACCACAGCGAGTAACGCCCACCGACCCAATCCCACATCGGGAAAATGTTTTCTTCGCGAATACCAAAGGCCACGGCGGCCTCACGGTTGCTGGAAACGGCGATGAAGTGTTTGTACAGATCGCCCTCCGAACCGCCTTGCGCCAGGTACCAGCTGCGTGCGGCCTGAGCGTTTTTCAGGGTTTCGAGGGTGTTGAACGATTTCGACGAGACGATGAACAGCGTGGTCTCGGCTTTCAGGCCATCGGACAGCTCGTGGAATTCACTGCCGTCGATGTTTGCCAGGTAATGGCAGCGCACGCCTTGCTGGGCGTAGGGCAGCAGCGCTTCGGACACCAGCTGCGGGCCGAGGAACGAGCCGCCGATGCCGATGTTCACCACGTCGGTAATCGGCTTTTCGGTGTAACCGCGCCACAGGCCGTTATGAATGCGGGTGACCAGCTCGGTCATCTGGTTCAGCACGCGGTGCACGTCGGGCATCACGTTGGCGCCGTTGACCATCAGGCGCTCGCCAACCGGGCGACGTAGGGCGGTGTGCAGGGCTGGTCGGCCTTCCGAGGCGTTTACCAAGGTGCCGTCGAACAACTGCTCAATCGCTTCTTTAAGTCCGACTTCTTCAGCCAGGGCGACGAGCAGGTCACGGGTTTCGGTGGTGATCAGGTTTTTCGAGTAATCAAGAAACAGACCGCAGCTGCTGAGCGAGAATTCAGCGAAGCGCTTGTCATCGGAGTTGAAGGCTTCGCGCATGCTGAAATTCTGCATGGCTTCGCGATGCTGGCGCAGTGCCTGCCAGGCCGGCAAGGTTGTAACGTCGTGAGGGTGTTCGTAGTACGCCATAGCCTGCAAATTCCTTTCTGACTAAATCGTGAGAAACCTATGACCATTAAAAAGCCCGGACGGCTCCGGGCTTTTTCTTAGCGGGCGTTACGGGGTTTAGCGGCTTTCATGCCAACCCCCGATCTGCGTCCGTAAACCGGGCTCCAGCGCGCAAAACAGGACGCATCATAGCCGTCTGCTTACGCAACTTGTACCGGTATAGCATCGCTGGTGTGACTGAGTTCATTGCCCGGCGCCATATACAGCATGCGCGGTTTGAAATTCACCAGCTCGGCCTCGCTGTAGTGGGCGTAGGCGCAAATAATGACGCGGTGGCCGACGTGGGCTTTGTGCGCGGCGGCGCCGTTGACCGAGATGATGCGCGAGCCTTCTTCGCCACGGATGGCGTAGGTGGTGAAGCGCTCGCCGTTGTCGACGTTGTAGATCTGAATTTGCTCGTACTCGCGAATGCCGGCCAGGTCGAGCCACTCGCCGTCAATGGCGCATGAGCCTTCGTAATCGAGTACCGCGTGGGTGACTTCGGCGCGGTGCAGTTTGGCCTTGAGCATGATGGCGTGCATGGCGTGCTTCCTTTAAAGAGCCTCGGCAGGCTAAACAACGGCGCCTTTTGTTGTTGGAAGGGCGCCGGGGGTTAATAAGCGGTACGGGATGGGTCAGGCGCTCTCGGGCAACTCGAACACGACGTTGTCGATCAGGCGCGTAGTGCCGACGAACACGGCGACCAGAATGGCCAAGTGGCGATCGTCTTTAGTGGCCGGGCGCAGGTTGTCGGAGCGGCGCACTTCCAGGTAATCCATACGGAAACCGGCGGCCTCCAGTTGCTTCTGGCCTTGCTCGATCAGCGGGGCGAAATCGCGGGCCCCGGCTTTGATGGCGGTAGCCATTTGTTGCAGGCACTGGTAGATGGCTGGAACGGCGGCGCGCTGGGTGTCGTCCAGATAACCATTGCGTGAAGACAGCGCCAGGCCGTCTTCGGCGCGCACGGTGGGCTCGCCGATAATCTGGATGGGCATGTTCAGGTCGCGCACCAGGGTGCGGATCACGGCCAGTTGCTGGTAGTCCTTCTGGCCAAAGATAGCGATGTCCGGCTGCACCATCTGGAACAGTTTGGTCACCACGGTCGACACGCCGTCGAAATGCCCAGGGCGGCTGCCGCCGCACAGGCCTTCGGAAACGCCAGACACGTGCACGATGGTTTGC
Organism: Pseudomonas sp. AC229; assembly: GCF_979254655.1. Lineage (NCBI taxonomy): Bacteria > Pseudomonadati > Pseudomonadota > Gammaproteobacteria > Pseudomonadales > Pseudomonadaceae > Pseudomonas > Pseudomonas sp. AC229. Next base: position 404,302 of record NZ_CEEDHK010000002.1, on the reverse strand, counting down.
GCGGCCATCCCGTCGGGATACATCTCTTCAACGCTTGGCGCGAACAGCAGTTGGCAACCGGCTTGAATCAGGCGCTCTTTGTCGGCGGCCAGGGTGCGCGGGTAGTTTTCCAGGTCTTCCTTGGGGCCGAACTGCAGCGGGTTGACGAAGATGCTGGCAACCACGAAGTCGACGCGCTGGGTGGCTTTCTCCACCAGCTTGGCGTGACCGTCGTGCAGATTGCCCATGGTCGGCACCAGGCCGACGTCTTTGCCCTCGGCACGCGCTTGAGCAACAGCGGCGCGTAATTCGCGGACGGTGGTAACCGTGTTCATGCAGAGAATCCGTGTTCAGCGGCAGGGAATGACGAATCTTTGACCGCCGCGACATAGGCGCGAATGGCGCCGTCGATGCTGGTCTGGTCTTGCATAAAGTTCTTCACGAACTTGGGCGTGCGGCCGGTGAGCGACAGACCAAGCATGTCGTGCAGCACCAGAACCTGGCCGTCGGTGGCGTTACCGGCACCGATGCCGATGACAGGAATTTTCACCGCTTCGGTGATTTCAGCGGCCAGCTCGCTCGGTACGCATTCCAGCAGCAGCATGGCGGCGCCGGCCTGTTCCAGAGCGATTGCGTCGCTGCGCAGTTGGCGCGCCTGGGCTTCGCTGCGACCCTGCACTTTATAACCACCGAGCACGTTGACCGACTGCGGCGTCAGGCCCATGTGCATGCACACCGGCACGCCATTCTCAGCCAGGCGGCGCACGGTTTCAGCGAGGAAGGCGCCGCCTTCGAGCTTGACCATATGGGCGCCGGCTTGCATCAGCGCGCCGCTGTTGGTCAGGGCTTGTTCGAGCGTGGCGTACGCCATGAAAGGCAGGTCGGTCACGATGAGCGCGCCACTGTTGCCGCGCTTTACGCAGGCGGTGTGGTAAGCCATATCCGCAACGCTGACCGGCAGGGTGCTGTCATGGCCTTGCACGACCATGCCGAGGGAATCACCCACCAACAACACCTCGACGCCGGCCTTCGCGGCAACGGAAGCGAAGGTGGCATCGTAGGCAGTGAGCATGACGATTTTTTCGCCTTTTTGATTCAGCTCTTGCAGGGTGCTCAGGGTAACGTCAGGCATCATATTGGTCCTCTTAGCGCCTCGCGCGCACCGGCGCGGGGCAACGGGACGCCTATAGTCGTGATGCGAAAGGGCGAAGTCAATTGCAGGTGTTACCGACTTGTTACTGGCGTTACCGCCAATGCGGGGCTTGTAGTTTTACTACCTGAACCCAGCAACGGCGGCGGTTACAGCGAGGCAGGCAGTTTTTCCAGGCCTTCGAAGGGACAGGCCAGCAGCAGGTCGCTGAGGCGGCGACCATCGGCCAGGGTCAGTTCGGGGGCCAGTTCGGCGAGCGGGTAGAGGACGAACGGCCGGGCGTGCATGTGGTAGTGCGGCACCTGCAAACGGGGTTCATCGAGCAGGCGTTGGCCGAAGGCGAGAATGTCCAGATCCAGCGTCCTCGGTCCCCAGCGTTCGGCTTTGCGTTCGCGGCCCTGGTCCAGTTCGATGGCTTGCAAGGCGTCGAGCAGTGACAGGGGCGCGAGGGCAGTATCTAGCGCTGCGACGGCATTGACGTAACGGGGCTGGTCGGCGGGGCCGAGGGGGTCGCTGCTATAGAAGGAAGAGCAATTCACCAACTGGGTATCGGGCAACTGCGCCAGCGCCGCCAGGGCGCCGCGCAATTGGTCCAGTGGTTCGGCCAGGTTGCTACCGAGGCCGATATACACCCGCTCCATCAGTCTTGCGCCGGGCTCGGGGCGGCGCCGCGTTTGCGACTGCTACCGCTGCGACGACGTTTGCGCGGTGCAGTGCTGGTGTCTTCACCGGTGGCGGCGAGGTCGCGAATCATCTGGCGGCGTTCACTGTCGGTGCAGTCTTGGTAGTCGGTCCACCAGTCGCCCAAGCCATTGGTTTTCTCACCGGCGCTTTCGCGCAGCAACAGGAAGTCGTAGCCGGCGCGGAAACGCGGGTTCTCCAGCAAGAGGTCGGCACGTTTGCCGCTGCGCCGAGGCAGGCGCTCCTGCATGTCCCAGATTTCGCGGATTGGAATGGTGAAACGCTTGGGCACGGCGATGCGTTGGCATTGCTCGGCGATCAATTCGTGAGCCGCTTCCTGCATCGCCGGAATCGGCGGCATGCCACGGTCTTGCAGCTTGATCACGCGGGCCGGCAGCGCAGGCCAGAGCAGGGCGGCGAACAGGAAGGCCGGGGTCACCGGCTTGCCGTCTTCAATGCGCTGATCAGTGTTGATCAAGGCCTGGCTGATCAGGTTGTACGTGTATTCCGGGCTCGCTTTGAGTGCGGCGGCGCTGGCCGGGAACAGCGGTTCGAACAGGTCGTACTCAAGCAGCAGCTCGAACACGTGCTCGGCGTAACCGGAGAGGAACAGTTTGAGCACTTCATCGAACAGGCGGGCCGAGGGAATGTCCCGCAGCATTTTTGCCAGGCGCGGAATCGGCTCGGCGCTGTGGCTTTCGATATCGAAGTCGAGCTTGGCGGCAAAGCGCACGGCACGCAGCATACGCACCGGGTCTTCGAGGTAACGCTTCTCCGGGTCGCCGATCAGGCGCACCTGGCGGTTACGGATGTCGTGCATGCCGCGGGCGTAATCGAGAATGCGCTCGCCGGTTACGTCGAAATACAGGGCGTTGATGGTGAAGTCGCGGCGCTGGGCGTCGTCTTCCAGGCTGCCGTACACGTTGTCGCGCAGAATGCGGCCGCTCTCGTGGCGTGAAGACTGATTGCTGTCTTCCTCTTCTTCGCTCACCGGGTGGTTGGCGCGGAAGGTGGCCACTTCGATGATTTCGCGGCCGAAGTGCACATGGACCAACTTGAAGCGGCGGCCGATGACCCGGGCGTTGCGGAACTCGGCACGCACTTGCTCGGGGGTGGCGCTGGTGGCGACGTCGAAGTCTTTTGGCTCGATATCCAGCAGCAGGTCGCGCACGCAACCGCCAACCAGGTAGGCCTGGTAACCGGCGTTCTGCAGGCGCTCAACGATGCTTACCGCATAGCGACTGATGTGCGCGCGGCGCAACGGATGCTGGTGACTGGTCACCACTTCGGGGGTGCTGCGCGGGTGCTGCTTGGCGCGGCGCAATGGGGAGCGTAAGGACTGGAACAGCTTTTTCAGCATGGGATGCACTGTTTGACGGGATGATCGGCCAGAAAAGGAAATGACCGCATGAAGGCTGCGGATTCTAGCATTGTGTCGGGGAATGGTGTAGGACGCCGCGAGGTTGGGCGTAAAGCGCGATATAGAAGGGGGGAAGCGAGAGGGTGGTAGCGAAAGCTACTGGGGGAGCCGAGGCTCCCCCCCAAGTAGGTGCGTGCTTTGTTTTTATTATTATGTCGGGCTTGTTGTTTTTGTTTGTTGACCCGTTCCGTCGGCCTAGTGGCTTCAGGAAAAACCTCCAATTTGGAGGTTAATAGCAAACGGATTGCTTTGGATGCTGATGTAGCCATGATCATTCGATCCAACCAGTTCGGGCTCTGCCTGAAAGCAGTCTTGTTATTCTCAGCCTGGTCGCGGGGCGAACCCCAAAAGCCATTCCTCTCCAAAAGAATCAGTTAGCTGCGCCTCCCGCGATTTTGTTTTTGTTGTGCTGGAGTCGTTACGTCTTATTTTTATTGTCTTGGGCGTTGCTTGTTATTGTTGTTGTACCAAACATATAGCAGATGCCGTGCCAGTTTTTGTGAATCCTTATAAAACAATGGCTTAGCTAAATTCACTGTGTCAGAACAGGCACAAAAAAGCCGGGTTTCCGTTACCGTTAAACCCGGCTTTGTTACGCGATGTTGAAGCGGTAACAAAGTGTGGCGACCCGGCGCGCACGTTTGTTGTTACCGCTCACCTGTCAACCTTCCAGTGCCGCGCCGGTTTTGCGCCGTGGAATGCCCAGGCGCTGACGGCGTTCCCACAGACATTTGCGGCTGATGCCCAGTTTGCGCGCCAGCTCGGTTTCGGTCATGTGGTCCTGGTGCTCAAGAACGAAGTGTTGGAAGTAGTCTTCCAGCGACAGGTCTTCGGTCGGCTCATGGGCGTTGGTGCTGTTGTGGGCAACGGGGGCGCCGAGGAAGTCGCCGTCTTCCAGGTCATCCAGCTCGATATCGATACCCAGCAGTTCGGCTGAAATATCCGAGCCTTCGCACAGAATCACAGCGCGCTCGATGGCGTTTTCCAATTCGCGCACGTTACCCGGCCAGGTGTAATGCCGAATCGCCTGCTCGGCGTCGGGGGCGAAGCGCAGGTCGCTGCGGCCCATCTTGCTCGACTGGCGCGCCAGGAACAGCGCAGCAATTTCGCTGACGTCGGCGCCGCGTTCACGCAGGGCGGGAAGCTTCAGGGCGATAACGTGCAGGCGGTAGAAAAGGTCTTCACGGAACTGGCCGGTTTTGGCCAGGGTTTTCAAGTCGCGGTGGGTGGCGGCGATCAAGCGCACATCGACCTTTTGCGATTGCACCGAACCCACGCGGCGAATCTCGCCTTCCTGCAGCACGCGCAGCAAGCGCGCCTGGGCTTCAAGTGGCAGCTCACCAATTTCGTCGAGAAACAGCGTACCGCCGTCCGCGGCTTCCACCAGACCCGCGCGCCCCGCGCTGGCGCCCGTGAACGCGCCTTTCTCGTGGCCGAACAGTTCGGACTCGATCAGGGTTTCAGGAATGGCCGCACAGTTCACCGAAATCATCGGCGCCTTGGCGCGTTTCGACAGGTTGTGCAGCGCACGCGCCACCAACTCTTTACCGGTGCCGGATTCGCCTTGAACCAGCACGGTGGAATCGGTGGGGGCGACTTTGCGGATTTTGCTGTACAGCTCTTGCATCGACGGGCTGGAGCCGATGATGCCGATTTCGCCGTTGGTGTTACCGGCTACGACTTTGTCACCGGCGCGGCTGCCATTGCTGGTGCTGGCGGCGAGTGCCGGTTTGTTGTCCTGGCGGTCGCGCAGAATGCGGGCCACGGCTTGAAGCATTTCGTCGTGGTCGAAGGGTTTGGCAATGTAGTCGACCGCGCCCATCTTCATGGAATCGACCGCTGAGCGCAGGCTGGCGTAGCTGGTCATGATCAGCACCGGAATGCCTTGGCCGAGCTTGATCAGCTCAGTGCCGGGCGCGCCGGGTAGACGCAAATCGCTGACGATCAGGTCAAAGCTGGGGATGCTGAAGCGTTCCTGGGCTTCCTGCACGGAGCCGGCTTCGCTGACTTCGTACTGGTTGCGCTCCAACAGGCGGCGCAGGGCGGAACGGATAATGGTCTCGTCTTCGACGATCAGAATATGTGGCATGAATTCAGCTCTCTCGACGATCTCTGGTCACTACGGACGTCGCTTCGACATGTCGCGGTAACGTTACCCGAATACGGGTTCCGCGTTGTAGCTCCGGGTCTGCCGGGCTGTCGATTGTAATTTGCCCATAATGCTCTTCAACGATGGAATAGACCAGAGCGAGGCCCAGGCCGGTTCCTTCACCGGGATCTTTGGTGGTAAAGAACGGTTCGAACAGGCGATCCATAATCGCCTTGGGAATGCCGGTGCCTTCATCTTCGACGATTAAATCGACGGTCTGTTCGCTGGCTTCGCTCTTCACGCGAATGGCGCCACGCGGTGGCGAAGCGTCGCGGGCGTTAGACAACAAGTTGATCAGCACCTGCGCCAAACGCTGTGGATCGCCCACGGCCCAGTGGTCCGGGTCGCATAAGTTGAAGAATTGCACCTCGATACTGCGTCGGTTCAGGGCCAGCAAACCGATGGCATCCTGCGCGACTTCGGCCAGGCATACCGGCTCTTCCGGCTGCTGACGGCCGCCCGCGTGGGCAAAGCTCATCAGCGATTGCACGATGCGCGAGACGCGCTTGGTTTGCTCGATGATCTGGCTGCTGATTTCCGCCAGCTCCGGGTCGGTCTCCCGTTCTTCGCGCAGGTTCTGCGCCAGGCAGGCGATGCCGGTAATCGGGTTGCCGATTTCATGGGCCACGCCAGCGGCCAGGCGGCCGATGCTCGCTAGGCGTTCGGAATGCACCAGTTTGTCTTCGAGCATCTGCGTTTCGGTGAGGTCTTCGACCAGTAACACCAGGCCCGTGTTACCCGGCGCCAAGGGCTCGTCGATGGCCGCTTTGTGCAGGTTCAGCCAGCGAATCTGACCGTCGAGGGCCAGGCGTTGTTTGTGCAAATGCTCGTCGGGCAGGTTGATAAAGCCTTCCAGCAGCGCCTTCCACGGCTCGCCAATGGTGGACAGCCGCGAGCCGACCACGCGGTGAGCGACGATGCCGGTGAGGTCTTCCATAGCCCGGTTCCACATCAGAATTTCCTGATCCTTGGCCAGCGAGCACACGCCCATCGGCAGCTCTTGCAAGGTCTGGCGGTGGTAACGGCGCAGGGCATCAAGCTCGGCGGCAAGGCCGGTCAGGCGCGAGTGGTAGTCTTCCAGGCGGTTTTCGATGAAGTGAATATCTTCGGTCACGTAGCTTTCGCTGCCGGACTTATAAGGAAGGAACGTCTCGACAATGTCCTGCGCCACGCTCGGGCCCATCAGGCCGGAGAGGTTGGCTTCAATGCGGTCGCGCAGGCGGCGCAAGGCGTAGGGGCGGTTTTCGTCGAACGGCAGATGCAAGTCGCGTAGCGCTTGTTCCACTTCCCGTTGCGCCGTCTTCGCGCCAAGCGGTTTGGCCAATTGCGTGGCGAATTCCTGCGGCGAGGTGGCCAGCAGCTCACGCCGCTGTGGGCGACGCACGTTATCCACAGCACAGGCTTCGGCGGCGCTTTCTTCTTCCGGGCTCGACTCGGTGAACAGCGACACCAGCGTGAATACCAGCACGTTGGCCGCCAGCGAGGCGATGGCCGCCAGGTGCCAACTGGTGTCGTCCAGCACGTAGACGAAGTTGAACAGCGGAATATAAATGCCCTGCACGTTACCAATCAGCGGTAACAGCATGCTCGCGGTCCACACCGAAATGCCCACCAGCAAACCGGCGATAAAGCCTTTGCGATTGGCCGTTGGCCAGTACAGCACCGAGAGCACGCCAGGCAGAAATTGCAGGGTGGCCACAAACGCGACGATGCCGAGGTTGGCCAGGTCTTGCTCGGCGCCCAGTAATAGATAGAAGCCATAACCGGCGGCAATGATGGCGATGATCAGCGCGCGGCGCGTCCACTTCAGCCAGCGGTAAATGTTGCCTTGCGCCGGCGGCTGATACAGCGGTAACACCAGATGATTCAGCGCCATGCCCGACAGCGCCAACGTGGTGACGATGATCAAACCGCTGGACGCCGACAAACCGCCGACATACGCCAGCAGCGCCAGCGTGTCGTTGTTCACCGAAATGCCGATGCCGAGGGTGAAATATTCCGGGTTGGTGGTCGCGCCCAGTTTCAGTCCGGCCCAGAGAATCAGCGGCACGGTCAAACTCAGCAGCAGCAGAAACAACGGCAGACCCCAGCTGGCGCTGACCATCGCGCGCGGGTTGAGGTTTTCCGTGAAGGTCATGTGATACATGTGCGGCATCACAATGGCGGAGGCGAAAAAGATCAGCAGCAGCGTGCGCCACGGGCCTTCTTGCAGCGGCGTGTGCAGCGCGGCGAGCGTCGCCTGGTTTTGCAGCAGCCATAGTTCCAGTTCGTGCGGGCCGCCGAACACGCCGTACAAGGCATACAGCGCGATGCCGCCCAGGGCGACCATTTTCACGATCGACTCAAACGCGATGGCAAACACTAGGCCTTCGTTCTTGCCACGCGTGGCGATGTGGCGGGCGCCGAACAAAATGGTGAACAGGGTGATCAGCGCGCAGTAACTCAGCGCCACCCGCTCGTGTACCGGTTCGCGGGTGAGAATGCCGATGGAGTCGGCCACCGCCTGAAATTGCAGGGCCAACAGCGGTAACACGCCGATCAGCATAAACAGCGTGGTCAGCGCACCGGCCCAGGTACTGCGAAAGCGAAAGGCGAACAGGTCTGCCAGCGACGACAGCTGATACGTGCGGGTGATGCGCAGAATCGGATACAGCAACACCGGCGCCAGCAAGAACGCGCCTGACACGCCTAAGTAGCTGGCAAGAAAACCGAAACCGTATTGATAAGCCAGCCCGACCGTGCCGTAGAACGCCCAGGCGCTGGCATAGACGCCGAGCGACAAGGTGTACGTCAGCGGGTGCGAGACGATCCAGCGCGGGATGATGCCGCGTTCGCTGATCCAGGCAACGCCGAACAGAACAAGGAGGTAGGCAGCGCTGATCAGAATCAGCTGACTCAGGCTAAAGCTCGTCAGCATCACGTCCGCTCTGCAAGATAAAGGTCACCACGATAAGGATCAGCCACAGCAAGTACGGGCGATACCAGGCGCCGCTCGGGTCGATCCACCAGTCCATGATGGCGGGGGAGAAAAGGTAAATCCCCACCACCAGAAGTAAGACCAATCGGTAGATGTACATGCCGTTTCTCGTGGTTGGCGAGCGGCGATGGTAACGGATGGAAGGTCGGGGCTGGAAGGTGCGTTTCCAGGTTGCCCTCTCCCCTAGCCCCTCTCCCGTAAACGGGCGAGGGGAACATTGCGCGGTTTGCTGGTCTCCCCTCGCCCGCTTGCGGGAGAGGGGCGGGGGAGAGGGTTGCGTTAGCGCAGCTGCGATTCCGCCAAGGTCAGCGTGCGCGGAATGCGCGCCACGTCCCAATTGCGAATGCCCCAGGCCAGCAATTCTGCCGGCGTGGCATCGTCCAATTCCGCCACTACCGCTTGCCCCAGCGCACGCAAGGCCCGCAGCAGCAAGCGCGCCGCTTCGTGGGTTTCCAGTGGCGGCGAGCGGTAGGATTTTCCCAATTTATGGCCATCGGGCTGAATGATCAGCGGCACATGCAGATAACGCGGCTGCGACAGCCCGAGCAATTCTTGCAGGTACAGCTGGCGCGGGGTGGAGTCCAGCAGGTCGGCGCCGCGAACGATATCGGTCACCCCTTGCCAGGCGTCGTCCAGCACAACCGCCAACTGGTAGGCATATAAGCCATCGCGCCGACGAATCACAAAGTCGCCGACGTCGCGGCCCAAATGCTGGCGGTACTCGCCTTGCACACGGTCGACAAAGTGGTACTCAAGTTCCGGCACGCGTAGGCGAATGGCGGCGCCTTCCTGCTCATGCCCGGCATTGCGGCAGAAGCCTGGATAAACGCCCTGGTAATCTTCCAGTTGCTTGCGCGAACAGGTGCAGGCGTAGGCCAGACCCTGGCTGAACAGGCGCTGCACCACGCTTTCGTACACCGCGTGGCGTTCGCTCTGGCGCACCAGTTCGCCGTCCCATTCAAAGCCGTAGCTTTCCAGGGTTTTCAAGATGGCCGATTGGGCGCCGGGTACTTCGCGGGGTGGGTCGATGTCTTCCATGCGCAGCAGCCAGGTGCCGCCGCAGGCTTTGGCGTCGAGGTAGGAGGCAAGCGCTGCCACCAGCGAACCGAAGTGCAGGTAACCGCTGGGCGTGGGGGCGAAGCGCCCGATATAGGCTGGAGTGGTCTTGGACATGACAGAAATGAAGCGGGGCGCCTAAGCGCCCCGTTCTCAGATCAGGAACCGATCTGCTTTTCTTTGATTTCCGCCAGGGTTTTGCAATCGATGCAAAGGGTGGCGGTTGGGCGGGCTTCAAGACGGCGGATGCCGATCTCTACGCCGCAGGAATCGCACCAGCCATATTCGTTGTCTTCGATGAGTTGAAGAGTCTGGTCGATTTTCTTGATCAGCTTGCGTTCGCGATCACGGGCACGCAGTTCCAGGCTGAATTCTTCTTCCTGGCTGGCACGGTCGGCCGGATCAGGGAAGTTGGCCGCTTCGTCCTGCATGTGATGCACAGTCCGATCGACTTCCTGCATCAGCTCAAGCTTCCACTTGCCCAGAATATTGGTGAAGTGCGCACGCATTGGCTCACTCATGTACTCCTCACCCTTGGTTTCTTTGTACGGTTCGAAACCACGGTTGAGCGGGTCGTTCTTTGCTTTTGCTTTGGTGGGCATGGATGACCGCCTCTTGAAAACTCTCTAATCCACTGCGCAGGATTACTGTCCATTGCCGTCATTTATTGCCGGCCCTGCGGCTGCAAGCGGGCGAACTTACCAGATCGCCTTCGCCTATGCCACTCCCGGTTGTCATCGTGCTGCTGTTTAGCCAACTGGTTGGGTAGAATCGCCGCCTGAACTTATATAAGGAAGGCCGATGACTTCGCCCTACAGTGCTCGCAGCCGCGCGATTGAGCCGTTTCACGTGATGGCGCTGCTGGCGCGGGCCAATCAGTTGCAGGCCGACGGCCATGATGTCATCCACCTGGAAATCGGCGAGCCGGACTTCACCACCGCCGCGCCCATCGTCGCTGCGGGCCAGGCCGCCTTGGCCGACGGCCATACGCGCTACACGGCCGCCCGTGGCTTGCCGGCCCTGCGCGAGGCCATTTCCAATTTCTACGCGCAACGTTACCGATTGAGCATAGACCCCGAACGCATCCTGATTACGCCCGGCGGTTCGGGTGCGTTGCTGCTGGCCAGCGCCTTGCTGGTCGACCCCGGCAAACACTGGCTGCTCGCCGACCCCGGCTACCCGTGCAACCGCCATTTCCTGCGCTTGGTGGAAGGCGCTGCGCAGCTGGTGCCGGTTGGCCCGGATGTGCGCTATCAACTGACGCCAGAACTGGTCGACCGCCACTGGGACCGCGACAGCGTCGGCGCCCTGGTGGCATCGCCGGCCAACCCGACCGGCACCTTGTTGTCGCGTGAAGAGTTGGGCGGTTTGTCCAAAGCCATCAAGGGCCACGGCGGCCACTTGGTGGTGGACGAGATCTACCACGGCCTGACTTACGGCGTGGACGCCGCCAGCGTGCTGGAAGTCGACAACGACGCCTTCGTGCTCAACAGCTTCTCGAAATACTTCGGCATGACCGGCTGGCGCCTGGGCTGGTTGGTGGCGCCGCCGCAAGCGGTGGGCGAACTGGAGAAACTGGCGCAGAACCTCTACATCAGCGCGCCGAGCATGGCCCAGCATGCGGCGCTGGCCTGCTTCGAACCCGCCACGCTGGAAATTCTCGAACAGCGCCGTGGCGAATTTGCGCGCCGTCGCGACTTTCTATTGCCGGCCTTGCGTGAACTGGGCTTCGGCATTGCCGTGGAACCGGAAGGCGCCTTCTATTTATATGCAGACATCAGCGCGTTTGGCGGCGACGCCTTTGCCTTCTGTCAGCACTTCCTGGAAACCGAGCACGTGGCGTTTACGCCGGGCCTGGACTTCGGCCGTTACCAGGCCGGGCATCACGTGCGCTTTGCCTACACGCAAAGCCTGCCGCGCCTGCAGGAAGCGGTCGAGCGCATCGCTCGTGGCCTGAAAACCTGGCGGCCTTGATGCTGTTTTCACCGCTATTAGAAGAAGGCCGCTTGATCCGCCGCTACAAACGCTTCCTCGCCGACATCGAAACCGCCAACGGCGAGCTGCTGACCATTCACTGCCCCAACACCGGCTCCATGTTCAACTGCATGGTCGAGGGCGGCGCCGTGTGGTTCAGCCGTTCCAGCGACCCCAAACGCAAGTTGCCCGGCACTTGGGAACTGGCCCAAACCCCGCAAGGCCGCTGGGCCTGCGTAAACACGGCGCGGGCCAATCCGTTGGTGGAAGAAGCGCTGCGCGAGGGCGTGATCAGCGAGCTGGCCGGCTTCACCACGCTCAAGCGCGAAGTGCCGTATGGGGAAGAAAACAGCCGCATCGATTTCCGCCTCGAATACCCAAGCGGCGTGGCGTATGTGGAAGTGAAAAGCGTGACCCTGGGTTTCGACGGCACCCGCGTCGCTGCATTCCCCGACGCCAAAACCCAGCGCGGCGCCAAGCACCTGCGCGAGCTGTCTAGCCTGGCGCGCCAGGGCATTCGGGCGGTGCAGTTGTACTGCGTGAACCTGTCGGATATCGACGCGGTGCGCCCGGCCGGTGAAATCGACGCCGCCTACGCCGAGGCGCTGAAAGAAGCCAAGGCCGCCGGCGTCGAAGTGCTCGCCTATGGCGCCGTGCTGACGCCGACCGAGATCAGGCTGACGCGCCGCCTCGACGTGCAGCTCTAACCGTTAAGCCGGCACCTCGACCCAAATGCCTGCGGCGTCTTCGCGGCAGGCGAGGGCAGTCAGCGCCTTGCCTTCACACGGGCCGGTAATGCATTCGCCCGACTCGATCAAAAACAAGGCGCCATGGCGCGCGCACTGAATCAGGCTCTGGCTGCTGTCGAGAAACTCATCCGCCTGCCATTCCAGCGGCACGCCTTTGTGCGGGCAGCGGTTGATATAGATGTACACCTGGCCTTGCTTGCGCACGGCCACCAGCTTTATCCCGCCCAACAAAAAGCCCCGGCTCTGGCCTTCAGCCAAAGATTCCGGGGCGCAGAGAAACTGCATAAACGCCTCCAGGTGAACGGGGATTATCCCGTTCACCTGGTGTGGGCGGTAGTCAGATTTCCCAGATGAAGTTAACGGCGGCGTGGCGGCCGGGTTGGGAGTAGCGGTCCAAGCCGGTATTGAGGGAGGTTAGGCCGCGAACATCGCCCCATTGCCAGTATTCTTTGTCGCCAAGGTTATACAGGCCGGCATTGACCGAAAACTCTTCAGTCATCTGCCACCAGCCGTTCAGGTCTAGCACGCCGTAACCCGAAGGCTCGTATTGGCTGGGCGTGCCGCCTTCATTGGTTGGACTGTTGTTGACCCGCTCCTTGGCCGCCACCAGTGTCCAGTTCAGGCTGCCGCCGAACTTGCCGGTTGGCGCGGCGTAGCCCAGGCCGAAAACGCCTTTGAGCGGATCGACACTGTTAATAGGCTCGCCCGTTCCTTCGTCTTCGCCCCGCGCGTACGCCACGGTGCCGATGGCCTTCCAGCCTGCTGGCATTAAGCCAAGCTGGTCGAGGAAAAGCTCGCCTTTGGCCTCGGCACCACGGATGGTGACGCGGTCCATGTTGACGTACTGGAAGTCGGTAGTGAGCGGTGGCAGCACAGAGGTGCGGCTCTGCTGTTCGATAAAGTCTTTGTAACGGTTGTAGAACAGCGCAGCGCCGAAGCTGCCGACTTGGTACTGACCGCGCAAGCCGATCTCATAGCTATCGCTGGTTTCCGCCTTCAGGCTGGTATTGGCAATGGTGCGATAGCGCGCGGTGCTGTTGACGAACTCGCCGAACATTTCCACTGCCTGCGGCGCACGGAAGCCCGCCGCGTATTGGCCATAGACGCTGTGGGCATCGTCGACCTGGAAGGTCACGCCCAGCTTCGGCGAAATGTGCTCGTCTTTGGTGTCGTCAGGGCTGGCATCGGTGGCGCCGCTGTTGAGGTATTCGTCGGTAACGTGCGGCTTCATTTCGAAGCGGTCATAGCGCACGCCCGGCAGGATGGTCCATGCGCCGATGGTCATTTCGTTCTGGGCAAACAGCGCGTATTCCTTGGTGGTTGGGTCCGGGAAGTCGCTGATCGGGAAGGCGTCCCCGCCTGGCGCTACCGGTACTGCCGCGCCGGTAGCGCGGATGGTTTCGGCGCCGCGACGCAAGTCGCTGTTCTCCAAACGCTTCACGTCGAAGCCATAAATCAGCTGATGGTTAACCGGGCCGGTGGCGAACGCTTTGTCGAATTTGGCGTTAAGTACCCACAATTTTTCTTCGTAGCTGGAATCGCGGTAACGGTCGCGCAGTGCGGAAGCAACGAAACGCTCCTGCTCGGTACGCTGGCGCATCTGGCTTTCCTGGTAATCCAGATGCCAGTCCACTTTGTCCACCAGCAAGGTGTTTAGCTCGAACTGGTGCTGAAGGCTGTAGCGCTCGCGGTCGGTGCCGTCGATGGCGTCCGAGGTGCGGATGGTCGCGGTGTTGCTGTATTCGCTGAGCACCTGGGTGTCGGTGTCGACGGAATAGCGCTCGTAGGTCAGTTGCAGGCGGTCGTTGCCGTAGTAATTCCAGCCGCCTTTGACCAGCAGGTTTTCCGCGCTGTAGTCCTGCGGATTGGCTTCGCCACGGCTGGCGCCAATGCCGTCGCGGCCGCCAAACGAATCCACTTCCTGGCCATTGCGGTGGCCGATGTGCACCACGCCATCAACGCTGCCCAGGCGGCCGGCAACGGTGGCGCTGCGCATCCAGCTGTCGTCGGAGGTGTCGAAGCCGGTTTTCAGGCGAGCGTAGGCGTCGTCGCCGTCTTCCAGATAATCCGCCGCGTCTTTGGTGAGAAAACTCACCGCACCGCCGATGGCATCGCTGCCGTACAGGGACGACGCCGGGCCGCGAATGATTTCGACCTGCTTCATGGTGTCGGGGTCGATGTAGTCGCGGCGCGCTTCCATAAAGGGACCGAAAGCGAACGCATCCGGCACTGCCACGCCGTCCACTTGGGTCAATACCCGATTGCCGCCGATGCCGCGAATGGTAAAGCCCGACAAGCCGAATCGACTGCCTGTGCCCCCCACCGAAACGCCTGGCTCGTAACGCACCAGGTCCTTGATGTCTTTGACGTTGTTCTGGTCGATATCGCGCTCGGTCATCACGGACACGGTGCTCGGCACTTCATCAAGCTTCTGCTCGGTGCGGGTGGCGGTGACGGTCACCGTGTCGAATTGAGTCGGGGTTTTGTCGGCGGCGGTGGCGAGGGAGGGCGAGAGCAGCAGCAACACCAGCCAAGGCTTGCGGGCAAAGGGCGGACGAAGGGACATGGATCTACTCCTAGATCGTTAACGTCGGGCGGCTACTTTGGCCACCGGTTTGATATCGGGCCGCACGTTAACGATATTGACATGCAGATGCAAACAATTATCAAATAGATTAACTTTTGGTGATCGTGGCATCCGATGCGACGTTTCTCGGTGTATTTCCTGCTTTCGCTCGCGCTGCACGCAGCGGCGAGTTTGCTGCTGCGCGAATCGGTCGTAGAGCCCGGCCGCGCTCGCGATGTGGCTTCAAGCGAGCCGGCGGCCATGCTCATTCAACTGCCGCCAGCCCCGGCGCCGGCTGCGGTTGCCATCGCGCAGCCGGCCGTCCGGGAAGCGGAGAAAGCGTTGCCCGAACCCGCCGCCACACCGATTCCGCTCGTGGCAAAGGCGGCGATGGTGGAGCGCAAAGTCGAGCCGCGCGCCGTGGCCAAACACGTGGTCAAGCCGAGCAAGCCAGTGACCAAACCGGCGCCGCCTAAACCAGAAATAAACGAAACGGCCGAGGTTGCACTGCCGACGGCCGCCACCGCCGCCGGCCCCGTTTCCCCTACGCCGAAACCGGCGGTGAGCGAAGTGCTCAGCCGTCGCCCAAGTTATTTACAGGCGCCCAAGCAGCCGCGTTACCCGACTGTGGCCAAGCGCCGAAATCAGCAAGGCGTGGTGGTGCTGGAAGTGCGGCTGGACGAGCGCGGCCAGCAGCGCGCCCTGCAAATCGTGCGTTCTTCCGGCGTCGAAAGCCTGGACGAAGCCGCACTGGAGGCGGTGGCCGCCTGGCATTTCCGCCCCGAAACCGTGGACGGCCGCGCTGTGCCGAGCCGCGTACAAATACCTATTGAGTTCGCCCTCACGGCGAGCCGTTGATTGATCGAGGAGTTGTCCATGACGAGCCATATTCAGGCTGCACGCCCATCCGCCGCCGCCCACGAGCTGTATCTGGCCTGGCAAACCTTGCGCGGTGAGCAGCCGAAACTGCGCGCCCGCGATGCCGCCGCGCACTTGGCGGTCAGCGAAGGCGAGCTGGTCGCCAGCCGCCTCGGTGTGGATACGGTGCGCCTGAACCCGGAGTGGGCAACCTTGCTGCCGGCGCTGGGTGAATTGGGCTACGTCATGGCGCTGACCCGCAACGAACATTGCGTGCATGAGCGCAAAGGCTATTACCGCGATGTCACCGTCATGGCGAACGGGCAGATGGGCCTCGTGGTGTCCCCCGACATTGACCTGCGCCTGTTCCTCGGCGGCTGGGCCAGTGTGTTCGCCGTCGCCGAGGAAACCGGCAAAGGCACACAACGCAGCATTCAGGTGTTCGACCATCAAGGCATGGCCGTGCATAAAGTCTTCCTCACCGAAGACAGTGACGAAGCCGCGTGGGAGCCACTAATCGAGCGTTTCCGCGCCGAGGTGCAAAGCGCCACGCTGGAACTGAAGCCGATGCCGGAACCGGTGGTGGCCAAGCCAGACGCCGAAATCGACGTCGACTCCCTGCGCGCCGGCTGGTCCACCCTGAAAGACACCCACCACTTTTTCGCGCTGCTGAAAAAGCACGAAACCACGCGCACCCAAGCGCTACGTCTGGCCGGACACGAGTGGGCCGAACCGTTGGCTCCGTCCGAATTGCCGACCCTCATGGAAGCGGCGGGCGCTACCGACGTGCCATTGATGGTGTTTGTCGGCAACCGCCACTGCATTCAGATTCACAGCGGCCCGGTGAAAAACCTGCGCTGGATGGACACCTGGTTCAACGTGCTGGACCCGGCCTTCAACCTGCACCTGAAAACTCCGGCAGTGGCCGAGCTGTGGCGCGTACGCAAGCCCAGCAGCGATGGCGTGATCACCAGTTGGGAAGCCTTCGACGCCGACGGCGAGCTGATCGTGCAGCTGTTTGGCGCGCGCAAACCCGGCGTGCCGGAACTCAGCGAATGGCGCGCGCTGGCCGAAGCGCCGCCGGTACTAGCCGTTTAATCCCGGCGCCGCAGCGCTACACAACCAGCCTGTACCTTCTATATAGGTACAGGCTGGTTTTTTATGCGGTTCGTGGAAACCCGTGCCCCGACTTCCTGGAGTTTTTTATGCGTGTGTCTGTTCGTCTCGCCAGCCTGTGCTGCGCCTTTGTTCTGAGCCAAACGGTGCTCGCCGCCGACACCCTGCCACAGCGCTGGGTCAGCGCCGGTGGCTCGATCACCGAGTGGGTGGTCACGCTCGGTGGGCAAAGCAAACTGGTGGGCGTCGACACCACCAGCCTCAACCCCGCCGACCTGAAAAAGCTGCCCAGTATTGGCTACCAGCGCCAACTCGCCGCTGAAGGCATTTTGAGCCTGAAGCCCGACCTGCTTGTGGGCAGCGAAGAAATGGGCCCGCCGCCAGTATTGGCGCAAGTGAAGAACGCCGGCGTAACGGTGGAGTCGCTGTCGACCAAGGCCGATCTGCCGACGCTGGAACATACCCTTGGCCGCATCGGCACGTTGTTGGGCGAGCCATCACGCGCCGCCAACGCATTTGCCGACTACCAACAGCGCCTGAAACAACAGGCCGAGTGGGTGAGTGCCGCGAAAGCGGGCAGCGCTGCGCCAAGCGTGCTGCTGTTGTTATCCCACGCCGGCAGCAGCCCCATGGCCGCTGGGCAAGACACCCTCGGCGCCTGGTTGATCGAGCGGGCCGGCGGGCGCAGCGTCACCACCCATTCCAGCTACAAAGCGCTGTCGACCGAAGCGTTGCTGGCGCTGGACCCGGAGGTGATTATCTTCGCCGACCGCAGCATTGCCGGCGCCGAAGCGAAAGCGGCGCTGCTCAAACAGAACCCGGCACTCGCCGCCACCCGCGCCGCGAAAAACGACCGCCTGCTGGCAATCGATCCGACGCTGTTGGTGGGCGGTTTGGGGCCGCGCGTTCCGGCCGCGCTGGCAACCCTGGGCGCAGGCTTCTATCCTGCCGCGCAACCCCTGACTGCCGACGCTAAGCCGCAACCATGAACCCAGTTGTACTGCCGCGCTCACTGTTTATTGCACTGGGCTTTCTGCTCTCGCTCGCCTTGCTGCTGTCGCTGGCGCTTGGGCCGGTGAGCCTGCCACTGCTGGACACGCTCAAAGGCGCGCTGCGCGTATTCGGCGCGCCGGTGGGCGGGGCCGAGCTGGACCAGGCCGAGTTGATCATCGGCCAAATCCGCATGCCGCGAACCTTGCTCGGGCTGGCGGTTGGCGCGGTGCTGGCGCTGGCCGGCGTGGCGATGCAGGGATTGTTTCGCAACCCCTTGGCCGACCCCGGCCTGGTCGGCGTTTCCAGCGGCGCGGCGCTGGGTGCGGCCATTGCGATTGTCGGCGGCGCCTCGTTGGGCGGTGTGCCGGACGCCTTCGCGCCGTACCTGTTATCCGCCAGCGCCTTTGCCGGTGGCCTGGTGGTGACCGCGCTGGTCTACCGCCTCGGCAGCCGCAACGGCCAAACCAGCGTGTCGACCATGCTGCTCGCCGGCATCGCGCTCACCGCCTTGGCCGGCGCTGTCATCGGCCTGTTCACCTACCTGGCGGATGACGCCACGCTGCGCACCCTCACATTCTGGAACCTGGGCAGCCTCAACGGCGCCAGCTATTCGCGGCTGTGGCCTTTATTGGTGGTCACCGTGGCGGTCGGCCTGTGGCTGCCCAAGCGCGCCAAGGCATTGAATGCCTTGCTGCTCGGCGAATCGGAGGCGCGGCACCTGGGCTTCGACATCGAGCGGGTCAAACGTGAGCTGGTGTTCTGCACCGCATTGGGCGTTGGTGCCGCCGTGGCGGCGGCCGGCATGATCGGCTTTATCGGTTTGGTGGTGCCGCACCTGGTGCGCCTGCTGGTCGGTCCGGACCACCGCGTGCTGCTGCCGGCCTCGGCGTTGGCGGGTGCTGCGTTGCTGCTGTTCGCCGACGTGGTCGCGCGGCTGGCGCTGGCGCCGGCTGAATTGCCGATCGGCATCGTGACAGCCCTGATCGGCGCGCCGTTCTTTCTTTATCTGCTGCTGCGAGGACGCGCCTGATGTTGTGCGCCGAAAACCTGACCATCCAACGCGAAAGCAAGCGCGTGCTGACCGGCATTAATCTGGCCCTGCAGCCCGGCGAAATGCTCGGCGTGCTCGGCCCCAACGGCGCCGGCAAAAGCACCTTGCTCGACGCCCTGAGCGGCGAATTGAAACCCAGCGAAGGGCGCATCACCCTGGATGGCCGCCCGCTCAGCGAGTGGACCGGCCCGGAGCGCGCGCAGCGTCTGGCGATTCTGCCGCAGACCTCGACCCTCAACTTTGCCTTCCGCGTCGAAGACGTCGTCGGCATGGGCCGCTTGCCCCACGCCACCGGCCGCCTGCGTGATGAGCAAATCATTGCCGAGGCGCTGGGCGCCGCCGATGCCGCGCATTTGGCCGGCCGTAATTACCTGGAATTGTCCGGCGGCGAGCGCCAGCGTGTGCACTTGGCGCGGGTGCTGGCGCAGCTCTGGCCCGGCGCCAGCGGGCAAACCCTGCTGCTGGACGAGCCGACCTCCATGCTCGACCCGCTGCACCAACACATCACCCTGCAAGCCGCGCGCAACATCGCCGCCAACGGCGTGGCGGTGCTGGTGATTCTCCACGACCTGAACCTGGCCGCCCGTTATTGCGACCGTCTGCTGCTGTTGCACAAGGGCGGCGCCCACGCCCTCGGTACGCCGGACGATGTGCTGCAAGCCGAGCCGTTGCGCGCCGTGTTTGATCTGGAAGTGCTGGTGCAGCGCCACCCCGAGCGCGGCCATCCGCTGATCATTGCCCGTTAAGCCCCGCTATCAAGGAGCGACCATGCGTTTCGTTTTACTGCTGTGTGTGTTTCTGACGGGCTGCCAGACCCTGCCGCCGCTGCCGGACTGGCAGGCGCCAAAAGATCGCGACCATGCCGACGTCGGCGTTATTCGCGACCTGCGTACCGGCGAACAACTCAGCCCTGAACAACTGGTGCAGCGCCTGGCACCGGCGCCGCGCGTGCTGGTTGGCGAGCAGCACGACAACCCCGATCACCACGCCCTGGAGCTCTGGCTGCTGCAAGCGCTGGAGCACAAACGCCCGCAAGGCAGCGTGCTGATGGAAATGCTCAACCCGGACCAACAAGCCAAGGTCGATGCGGCGCGTGGCCAGGCGCCGACCGATTTACCCACCGCGCTGGCCTGGCAGAAAAATTGGGAATGGTCGATGTACGGCCCCATCGTCCGACACGCGCTGGCCCAGCCGTATCCCTTGCTGGCGGCCAATCTGGACCGCAGCGAAATCATGGGCATCTACAAAACCAAGCCGGTATTAAGCGGCACGGCATCCACAGCGCCAGGCGTACAAGGGCCATTGCTGGAGCAGATTCGCGAGTCCCATTGCGGCTTGCTGCCGGAATCGCAATTGCCCGCCATGTTGGCGGTGCAGCAACAACGCGACCGACGCATGGCTCAGCAATTATCAGCGGCCCCGCAACCGGCGCTGTTGTTGGCCGGCGCGTTTCATGTGCGCCGTGACGTCGGCGTGCCGCTGCACCTCACGGACCTGGGCGCCGGGCAGGGCAGCGTCACGCTGGTACTGGCGGAAGTGGGCAAGACCGTGCCTGCAAGCTCAGCCGATTACGTCTGGTACACCCCGGCAGTTGCCGACATCGACCACTGCGCCGAGCTGCGCAAGTCCATGGGTCAGTAACGTCGCGCCTTCCCGCCACCGGCAATTCCGGCGACAATCGCGTTCCCTCGCGACAGTCACACCGGCCCTTCGCCGGTGTGTGGAGTTGACATGAATGCTTGCTTGCCCGAGGCGCTGCTGTGATCACTGAGCTGCGCCGCCGCGCCTATTTGAATGCCATGCAGGTCGCCAACTGGCTGCCGCGCGTGGCCCTGCCGTTCGCCGCGCCTTCGCGCCCGGAACTGCTCGAACCGCTGGCCGACGAGCCTGCGGTTGTCGTTGCCGAAGCAGCGGTCGAGCGCGCGCCAGTCGCTGCGCCTGAACCGGTCGCCGCGCCGCCAGCGCCGGTGGTCAATGAACGCCCGAAAATTGAAGTGCCGCGCCCCAGCGCCCGCGTTGAGGCCAAGCCCGAGCCGGTCGCTGCCGAAGACGCCGCAGCGGTGGCGCCGGTGAAAGTGGCGCCTGTCGCGCCGCCGCGTTTCAGCCTGCAATTGCTGCGTGCCGGCTCGTGCGTGATTCTTGCCGAGCTGTCGACCGGCGAACCGTTCGCCGCCCGCGACCCTGCTTATCTACTGCTCAAAGACCTGCTGCGCGCCGCCGGCTTGCCCGACAGTCCACAAATTATCGGCGAACCCGTGCGCTGGCCCTTGTTGGCGCGCGGCAACCTCGATCAAGGCCCGCAAGCCGCGCTGGAATATGTGCAAGGTTTCCTGATGGCACGCCTGGAAGAAGAGCCCGACTGCAAATGCCTGTGGCTGGTCGGCTTGCCCGCCATCCGCTTTGCCGGCGAAGCAGACGAGCAGCTGTACAACCGCGAATTGCAGGTTGAAGGCCTTGGCGCGGCCTGGGCGCTGCCGAGCCTGGAACTGCTGATGGACGAGCCGGCGCGCAAGGCGCCGCTGTGGCAAGCCATGCAGCGCGTGATGCGGCGCTGGCACACGCAAGAGGCCGGGTCGCTGCATGAATGACACCGTACTCATCCGCCCCATGACCGAGGCGGATCTCGACGAAGTGGTGCAAATCGAATGCGCCGCCTTCAGCCATCCGTGGTCACGCAAGCTGTTCAGCGACGGTCTGAGCAGCTACGACTGCTGGGTGATGTTCGAAGGCGAGCGCCAGGTCGGCCACGCTGTATTGAGCGTGATCATCGATGAAGCCCATCTGCTCAATATCACCGTGGCTCCGCACTGCCAGGGCCGGGGTTTGGGGTTGCTGCTGCTGGAGCGCCTGATGCAGCGGGCCATCGAATTGAAAGCGGGCGAATGCTTCCTGGAAGTGCGTGCCAGCAACCTGGCGGCGTATCGGCTTTACGAGCGTTATGGCTTCAACGAAATTGGCCGGCGTCGCGACTACTACCCGGCGCCGGGTGGCCGCGAAGATGCGCTGGTGATGGCCTGCACGTTATTCGATTGAGCGCCACGGTCCTGACTTGATCGGCTACAGCGCCCGGCGCGTTCGGTCGCTGTGACGGGCCGCAGGCTCGCCCATACTGCCGGCCACGTTTTCGGGCCGACGGTTGGGCCCATGAATAAGGACTCGTTCATGCTCGTTCGCCTGCTATCACTGGCCTCGCTTCTGGGGCTGCTGCTCACCGCCAGCGGCGCCAACGCTGCGCCGCGTGACTTCACCATTCTGCACACCAACGACTGGCAGTCGCGCCTGCTCGGGTTTGGGCCAAACAACGAATACACCCCGGCGACCGTCAACGACGACGGCACGGTCGGCGGCGTGGCGCGGCTGGCCACGCTGGTAAAAGCCCGTCGCGAGGCGGCCGGCATCGAGCAGCCGTTGCTGCTGCTCGATGCCGGCGACTTCACCATGGGCACGCTGTTCCACACCATCACCCGTGAAGCCGGCAGCGAGCTGCGTTTGATGAGCCAGATTGGCTACGACGCCACCACCCTCGGCAACCACGAATTCGACTTCCGCCCCATTGGCCTGGCCGCCATGCTCAATGCGGCCGCCAAGGCCGAAGGCGATGCGCTGGTGCCGGTGATTGCCAGCAACATTCAGTTCGACGCCAACAACCCCGCCGACGACAGCCTCCAAGCCCAGCAAGACGCCGGCCGCATCGTGCCGTACAAAATCGTTGAGAAAGGCGGCATTCGCTTTGGTCTGTTCGGCTTGCTCGGTTACAACGCCATTGCCGTGTCGCCGATGACCAAACCGGTGACCTTCGCCGACCCCATCGAAACCGCAAAAACCATGGTCAAGAAACTGCGCGAAGACGACAAGGTCGACGTGGTCATCCTGCTTTCACACATGGGCGTGGCCCAGCAAGACGACGGAAGCTGGCGCGGTGAAGAAGTGGAAATGGTCGAGCAGGTGCCGGGCATCGACATCGTGGTGGGCGGCCATTCCCACGTCGCCTTGCCGCAGCCGGTGCTGGTCAACGGCCACACGCCGGTGGTGCAAGCCGGGTCCGAAATTCAGTACCTGGGCGAGCTGCACATGAGCCTTGGCGACGACGGCAAAACCCGTGTGCGCGACTACAGCCTGCACCCGATTAACGACCAGACCGCAGGCGACGGCGTCATCACCACCCTGGTCGACGACTTCAAACAGCACGTCAGCCAGCAGATGCTCGAACCCAAGGGCTACCGCTTCGACCAGCCGCTGGCGACCGTGGATAAAACCCTGACCCGCGAGCACGACGACCCGATTCTCGCCAACCTGGTGACCGACGCCCTGCGCGACGCCACCGGCAGCGACATTGCTTTTACCGGCAACGGCACCATCCGCGACGACATGATCAAAGGCCGCACCGGCATTCAGGCGGTGTCCGACCTGTTCCGTATCGCGCCGCTGGGCATCGGCCAACTGGACGACGCGCCGGGCTACCCCTTGGTGAAGGTGTACGTCACCGGCAAAGAGTTGAAAGACATTCTTGAAGTGCTGCTGCTGGCCTACCAGATGCGCGACAGCGACAGCTACTTCCCCCGCGTGGCCGGCCTGCGCTTCAGCTACAACCCCTACCGCGTGCCGTTCGACCGGGTGAGCAAAATTGAGCTGGGCGACGCCGTGCGCGGTTACCGCGACCTCGATCTCGACGACCCGCGGCTCTACAGCATTGGCGCCAGCAGTTACGTCGGCGGCTTTACCTGGCTGATTTCAGACCTCAGCAAAGGCCTGATGACCGTCGTGCCCAAAGACGCCAATGGCCAGCCGCTGGCCGAGCTCAACGACGCCATCATCGACGCCGACGCCACCACCCCCGGCGTGCAGGAATACAAAGAATGGCAAGGCTTGCTCGACCATATCCGCCGCTTGCCCGACCTGAACGGCGATGGCCTGGCCGACATTCCCACCAGCGGCCCGGCGGCCGAGTCGCGCATGGTGCGCGCGCCAAGCTTTGCCCCGGCCGCGATGTTTCGCTATGCCGGCACGCTGCAATGGGGCGTGAGCGTGGTGGTGGTGCTGGGCGTGCTGCTGATTCTGTGGCTGCTGCGCCAGGCCTTTCGCCGCCGGCCGCGTCGCGCTTAACGCTGTGACCCGGCTCACCGCGCGCTTGTCAAAGGCACCAGGCACCCCGTAGGGTGCCCATCGGACTTTCTGGGAGAACTGACATGAGCGATCTGCAGCAGCTGTTTGACAACAACGAGCGGTGGGCCGAATCCATCAAGCAGGAAGACCCTGAGTTCTTCGAAAAGCTGGCCCGCCAGCAAGTGCCGGAATACCTCTGGATCGGCTGCTCCGACGCCCGCGTGCCCGCCAACGAAATCGTCGGCATGTTGCCCGGCGATCTGTTCGTGCACCGCAACGTCGCCAACGTGGTGCTGCACACCGACCTCAACTGCATGTCGGTCATCCAGTACGCCGTCGACGTACTCAAGGTCAAACACATCCTCGTGACTGGCCACTACGGCTGCGGCGGCGTTCGCGCCTCGATGAACGACGCCCAGCTGGGCTTGATCGACGGCTGGATCCGCACCATCCGCGACCTCTACTACGAGCAGCGCGATCACCTGGCGCATCTGCCCACCGAAGAAGAGCGGGTTGACCGCTTGTGTGAACTGAACGTCATCCAGCAAGTGGCCAACGTCAGCCACACCACCATCGTTCAAAACGCCTGGCACCGCGGCCAAAGCCTGTCGGTACACGGCTGCATCTACGGGATCAAAGACGGCCGCTGGAAAAACCTCAACGTCACCGTCAGCGGCATGGACCAGCTTCCGCCCCAATACCGCCTGCGTCCGCTGGGCGAGAGCTGAGCCAAAAGCATCGCGGCTGAAGCCCACAGGAATGGAGTGTGGCCTGCCGCGACGCGCTGGATTGGCGATTCTGGATTCCCGCCTCCGCGGGAATGGCGAGTGATTTCCAGACCACACCCGTCATCCTCGCGCACGCGGGGATCCAGAATCGTGAAGGGGCATGCCGATTGTTTGAACGTCGAGATCAAAAGCCTCGCACCTACAAGCTGCACACCATTATGAGCAACGGCTCCAGCCGCGAGCTTTAAGTCTCAGCAACAACAAAGCTTCGCGAGCAAGCTCGCTCCTACAAAAAGCCGAAGCATCCGTAGGAGCAAGCTTGCTCGCGAAGCCCTTGATCCAAAAAAATATCAGCCGCGCCGAAAATCGAGATCGAGCGAGCTAGAGCAGTGCAAGGCGAAATGTGTTTTTGAAGCGCAGTTGGCTGTAGCCAATGAGCATTCAAAAACACATTTCAACGCAGCAATGCCGACGCGCAGCCGATCGAAGTCTTACTGAACCCGCTCGTTGTGCTCCATTTGCTCGCAGGTCATAAAGCCCTTGCCGTCCACGCGATCATTGGCATCAAAACTCACGTAATAAACCTGCTTGGCGCCGTCTTTTTCCATCACGTAGTTATTGCAGGTGCCTGGGCGCACGGTGCGGTTCAGTTCGGTGGAGGGTGGGCCGCCAACGGTGAGCACTTCTGACTTGGTCATGCCTACATCTACCTGCTTGGCCAGGGGCTCGTTGCGGTAGGTAACGTAGTCGACCGGGTTTTCCACTTTGCTGGCGCAACCTGTAACCGCTGCCAGTGCACAGGCAGCCGCGAGGAGTTTGGTCTTGGACATGGTGTCTTTCCTTGTGAGGAGCCGTTGTCGGCTTGCAACTTTTTGAGCCGCCTCGCTGGAACTAAGTTCGAGTTTTTTGCCCCTTAGCTATTCCATAACAAGAACCAAGGACTTCCCATGCGCGCCAACCGCTTACGTTTTCTGTTGCCCCTGCTGGGCGCCCTGTTGCTCAACGCCTGCTCCGAAACGCCGGAGCCTGCCAGCTTCGTCAACCGGGTGTGGAGCGTTAGCGAATCGACCACCGTGAGCAAAGGCATGCTTTACGTGTTCCTGTCCGACGGCACGCTGGTGCTGGCCTCGGCGGGGAACAAGCCAGCGTTCGGCCAGTGGCAGCAAGACGGCACGGATCTGGTAATGATCGAAGAAGGGCAGCGCTACAAAACCGAAGTGCTGATGGCCACCAAAGACATTCTGCAACTGCGCCAATTCAACCCCGGCGAGCCGGTGGAAATGACCCTGGTGCCGGCCAACTGAGCAAAGTTCTCGGCAGTGGCTACGCTCAAGCGCAGCGTGCTTCCAACCCAGGAGAACTGCCATGCACCGTCTCGCCACTGCCTTGCTGCTGTTGTCTGCACTGAACGCTTCGGCTTTCGCCGCCACACCGCAGGAACGGATGAAAACCTGCAATGCCGACGCCACCACCAAGGCGCTCAAAGGTGATGAACGCAAAGCGTTTATGAGCACCTGCCTGAAGGCCGAAACCAAACCCACCACGCCGCAAGAACGGATGAAAACCTGCAACGCCGACGCCACCAGCAAAACGCTGAAGGGCGACGAGCGCAAAGCCTTTATGAGTGAGTGCCTGAAAAAGAAATAGGCCGGTAATTACTGCTCGGTCGCCTGCTTCAATCGCTCGTTGTTCACGGCATTGGCGGCGTCGATCTGCTTTTGCATGTCTTGCATCTGCTGCTGAGCCTGCTGCGCTTGTTTGGCCTGCAGTTCGGCCGTGGCGGCGGTTTCGCCGAGGCCGCAGGCGCTGAGCAGGGTGGCGCAAACGACGATGGTCGACGCTTTGAAAAGGGACATGCTGCACTCCAGTGAGGTGGGCCGAGGCCGGTGGGGGGACTCTAGCAAAAGCCGTTTATAAACACTGCGTGGGGCGACACAATGGCGGCCGGCCGATCCCATACAAGTTGTTTTTCCCATGACCAAAACCGACCTGCACCGCCTGTTCATCGAGCGGCTTTTGGCCGATCTGCACAATGCGCAGTTAGCGTTGCAAACCGCCCACGAAGCGGCCACGCATGAAGAGAACGTCGCCGAAAACAAATACGACACCCTGGGGTTGGAAGCGGGCTACCTGGCGCACGGGCAAGCCCGGCGGGTGGCGGAAATCGAACAGGCGCTGATCGCTTTCCGCGCGCTGAAATTGCGTGAGTTCGATGCCGAAACTGGCATTCAACTCAGCGCGCTGGTGCGGCTCGAAAACGACGCTGGCCAGCAGCGCCGCCTGTACCTCGTGCCCGATGGCGCCGGGCTGAAAGTGCAGACGGATGAAGGCGAAGTGATGAGCATCACCCCCCAGTCACCCATGGGCAAAAGCCTGCTCGGCAAGGTGGCGGGAGAGGTGGTCGTGGTGAATGGGCAGGAGTCGGAGATTGTGCAGGTCAGTTGAACCGCGATTTTGTAGGAGCGGCTTTAGCCGCGATTCCTGGAAACTTCGTTTGCAGGCCAGGACAATCGAGGCTGAAGCCTCTCCTACAGAGATCAAAAGCGCTTAGCCGTACCTTTTCTTTGCCTCAATCGCCAGGCCACTGCCGATGCTTCCGAACGTATCCCCTTCGGCATGCCGAGCATTCGGCAACAGCCGCTGAATATTCCCCCGCAGCGCCGGAATGCCACTCGAACCGCCGGTGAAAAACACCGTGTCGATGTCTTCAGTGCTCACGCCCGCATCAGCGAGCAGCTGCAACACGCTGCCATTCACCTTGCCCAGCAGCACGTCGATGGACTCGTCGAACAGCTCGCGATTCAGCTCTGCCACCAGCCCAGGCTCGATGCGTTCCAGGGAAATGTTGCGGCTGTCCATTTCGGTCAGTTCGATTTTGCTTTGCTCAACTTGCATCGCCAACCAATGGCCGGCGCGCTGTTCGATGAGTTTGAAGAAACGGTCGAGGCCGTCGGTGTCCAGCGCGTCGTAGCGCATGTTCTTCAGCGCGTTTTGCGCTTGCTGCGAATACACGGCGTTGATGGTGTGCCAGGTCACCATATTCAGGTGGTGACTGGTGGGCATGTAGGCCTGGTTTTTCATGCGGCTGCCATAGCCGAACAGTGGCATCACGCCGGCCAGGCTCAGCTGTTTATCGAAGTCGGTACCGCCGATGTGCACGCCGCCGGTGGCGAGAATGTCGCTCTGCCGCTCGGCGACCATGTGCCGTTCAGGCGCCAGGCGAATCAAAGAAAAGTCCGACGTACCGCCGCCGATGTCGACAATCAACACCAGCTCTTCGCGGCTCAACGTGCTTTCGTAATCGAAGGCGGCGGCGATGGGTTCGAACTGGAACGACACGTCGTTGAAGCCGAGCTTTTTCGCCACGGCGACCAGGGTGTCCTCGGCTTCTTTGTCGGCTTTTTCGTCGTCGTCAACGAAGAACACCGGACGGCCCAGAACTACCTGCTCGAACGGCCGACCCGCCACCGCTTCGGCACGGGTTTTCAGCTCGCCAATGAAATAGCCGAGGATGTCTTTGAACGGCAGGCTGCTGCCGAGTACGGCGGTTTCGCTTTTCAGCAGCTTGGAACCCAGCAGGCTTTTCAGCGAGCGCATCAGGCGGCCTTCGTAGCCCTCCAAATACTCGTGCAGCGCCTGGCGGCCATACACCGGGCGACGTTCTTCGAAGTTGAAGAACACCACCGACGGCAGGGTGATTTTTCCGTCTTCCAGCACAATCAACGATTCCTCGCCGGGGCGCAGCCAGCCGACGGTGGAATTGGACGTGCCGAAATCGATGCCACAGGCACGAGCAGGTTGCGTGTTGGTCATGGTCGGTTCCGAGGGCAAAAAACGGCCGCGCAGTTTACGCGAGAGAGTGAGGAGATGCGCGGCAAACGATGAAAGGGTTCTGCCGCTGTCTCCCCTCGCCCGTTTACGGGAGAGGGGCCGGGGGAGAGGGCAGCAGTCCCGCGTTTGCCTGAGTAGGCGCGGTATTAACGCGCGGTGAAGTTGTCTGCCGGCGATCGTGCGAGCAGTCACCCTCTCCCCCGCCCCTCTCCCAGAGGGAGAGGGGAGACAAATCCGTTACGGGGTGATCAGGTAACCCTTAATCCCGGTAAAAATAATCTGCGCCGCCAGCGCACACACGAACAGGCCCATCAGCCGGCCAATAATCTCCAGCCCCTGATCACCCAGAATCCGTTCGAATTTGTCGCTGAGGTAGAGCACCAATCCCACCGTCACGCTGGCAAGAAAGATGGCCACCAGCGCCACCAACTTGCTGTCCCAGTGCGGCTGACCCGCGCCCATCACCAGCATCGCGCCGATGGTGCCGGGGCCGACGGTGAGGGGGATGGTCAGCGGCACGATGGTCACGTCTTGCTGCTGGTTGTCGCTCTGCACCACCGGCCGACCTTGTGCCATGCCCAACGCGGAGATAAACAGCACGCTGCCGGCGCCGATGCGGAAGGCGTCGATGGTGATGCCAAACACGGTAAAAATGCTCTGCCCAAACAGGTACAACACGCTACTGGCGACCACCACGCCAGTGGCGACCTTCCAAGCCAGGCGTTTGCGTTCTTTCACCGTGTAACCACGGGTCATGCCGATAAAAACCGACAGCACGAAGAACGGGCTGTAGAGCACCAGCATCTTCAGATACAGGCTGAACAAGGTGGACAACATCGGCAGGCTCGCAGGCAAAAAGGCGGAGAAACGTTAGTGGGGTAGGGCCGGGTCGGATTCATTCTGACGGCGGGCGTCGCGCTCGGCTACCCAGTGCTCCACCAGCTCACGCAGGTTCGACAGCTCCACCGGTTTGGCCATGTGGCCGTCCATGCCGACTTGCCGCGCGCGTTCTTTGTGTTCGGACAAAATATGCGCCGTCAACGCCACCACCGGTGTGCGTTGGCGTTGCTCCCGGGCTTCCCAGGCGCGCAGCTGTTCGGTGGCAGAAAAGCCGTCCATGACCGGCATTTCGCAATCCATCAGCACCAGGTCGTATTGCTGCGCTTTCATGGCGCTGAGGGCTTCTTCGCCGTTGCTGGCGGTGTCCGGTTGCAGGTTGAGTTTGCCCAGCATGCCGCGGATCACTTTGGTGGAAATGGTGTTGTCTTCGGCCACCAGAATGCGGAAGTCTTCTGGGAACTCCTGCGGCGCCGGCATCGGCGCATAGTGGCGCGGTTCCAGGCCCGGCTTGCGCTGCGCTAGCTCGTCGGCCAGGGTGGTTTTCAGTGTGTAGCCGGCCACCGGTTTGGCCAGGATGCGTTTGATGCCGGCGTTGCGGGCGATGATCTTGCTCGGCGCGTTGCTGATGCCGGTGAGCATGATCAGCAGCACGTCGTGGTTCAGGCTGGGATCTTCTTTGATCTTGGCCGCCAGTTGCATGCCGGTCATGCCGGGCATTTCCTGGTCCAGAAGCACCACGTCGAAGTATTCGCGGATGTTGGCTTTGGTACGCAGCAACGCCAGCGCTTCCTTGCCGGACGGCACGGCGCTGACGGTCAGGCCCCAGGCGCTGCACTGTTGCAGCAGTACTTTGCGGCAGGTTTCGTTGTCGTCCACCACCAACAGCCGCGCGCCTTGCAGCGGGCCGTCGAGGTCGGCGGTGGGATTTTCCAGGCGCTCGGCGTCCAGCGGCAGGGTCAGCCACAAGGTGTTGCCCTGGTTGCCGCCGCTTTGGATGCCAAAGGTTCCGTTCATCAAACGCACCAACTGGCGGGCGATGATCAGGCCCAGGCGGGCGCCAACGCCGGTGGCGGCGAGGAAGTCTTTGCTGTGTAGCTCGGCGTTGAGCAGGGCGTCGCGCTCGTTGCTGTCCAGCGAGCGGCCGCTGTCTTGCACGGCAATGCGCAGGCGCGGTTCGTCGCCGCTGGTGTCTACGGCCACAACCAACAGAATTTCGCCTTCGTCGGTCTGTTTGAAGGCGTTATCGAGCAGGCTCAGCAGCGTTTGGCGCAGGCGCGTTGGATCGCCGCTGACTACACGCGGCACTTGCGGCTGCATAAAGCTGATGAGTTCGACCTTTTGCTGCTCGGCTTTGGCGCGGAAGATGTCGAGGCAGTCGTCGATCAGTGCGTTGAGGTCGAACTGCACGTCGTCCAGCTCGATTTGCCCGGACTCCAGCTTGGAGATGTCGAGAATCTCGTTGATCAGCGTGAGCAGCTCGTTGCCCGAGCTGTGGATGGTTTGCACGTAGTCGCGCTGCTTGGTCGACAGCTGAGTGCCGAGCAGCAATTCGGTCATGCCCAGCACGCCATTCATAGGCGTGCGAATTTCGTGGCTGATCTTGGCCAGAAACTCGGCCTTGGCGCGCAACTCGGCCGAACTCGCCGCTTGTTCGCGGCTGTAGTTGAAATGTTCATGCTGCAAACGCAACTGCCGTTCGGCCAGCGCCTGGCTTTGCAGAAAGCCGCTGACGGCCGCGAAGCACAGCAGGTTGAACGCCAGCCAGTCGGAATCGTAAGACCAATAGCCGAACAGCGAGGGCAGGGCGCCGACAAACGCCAGGTTGAAGATCAACTGCGCCAGAGTGAACAGGCGCGCCGGTTTGTAGCCGTGCATCCAGTGATACGCCGCTACGGCCATCACGCTCAGGCTGCTGATGGCGGCGAACAGATACACCACACGGTTGAACTGTACGTGGCTGGCGGCCAGCAACAGCAGAATGAGCAGACCGATGGCCGCGCACTCGGCCAGCAGCAAGCGTCGCCAAACCGCAACGGGCTGCACGCGCTGGAAGAAGTTGAGGGTGAACGCCAGGCTGCAAAGAATCGCCAGCAGAATAGAGATATTCCCCGCCTGTACCTGCAAGCCTGGCCAGCCCACCAGCCACGAGGCGTTGATGCCGAGCAGTGTACTGGTGGTGCCCAGCAGGCTCAGTTGCGCCAATGCCAGCCACAAACTGCTGCGAATGCGCGTGTAGGCAAAGCGCACCAAGTTGTAAAGCAGCAGCAAGCCAAACGCGGCGAGCAACATGCCGTAAAACAACGCGCGGCTGTCATCGGCGGCGAAAGCGCTGGTGTCGTCAATGGTGATGGCCGGCCGCAGCGCGTGGCTGCTGGATAGGCGCAGGTAAATATCGAGGGTGTCGTTGCTTACCGGCAGGGGAAGCAGAAAGTCGCGGCTTGGCAGGGGGCGTTCGGCGAGCGGCGTCTGGCTGCCGGTGCGCGTGCTGGCCAGCAGTTCGTCGCCGCGCAGCACGTAGAGATCAAGGTGGCCGAGGTAAGGCGCAAATACTCGCAGCAGGCGTTCGCGGTCTTTGCCTGGCAAGCGCGTGTGCAGCCATTGCGCTACGTTACCGCCCGGGGTGACCAGTTGTTGGATGTCGACAGGGGAAAAACGGCTGACGCTGTTATTGGCGCGGATGTCGTTGAGTTGCAGGCTGGCGTCGCTGTCCAGCAGCGCAGACCATTGGCCTTGCTCCGCTGCCAGCGCCGGCAGTGGTGAGAGCGCAGCCAGTAGCAGGCTGGCAACAAGTCCTATGGCAATCCTGAGCCCACGCACAATGAAATCCCTTCAACTTTAAGTGCTCGGATTATAGCCAACCTGGCTTGGCCGGTAATACGCAAAAGGCAGCTCAATGAGCTGCCTTTTGTGCGTAATTGCCGACTAATTGGGTAATTAATTCGTCAATCTTCGCCGCGTTCCCGCGCAATGGCCCGATAACCGATGTCGGTGCGGTAGAAACAGCCGTCCCAATCGATTTTTTTCGCCAGCTCGTAGGCATGTGCCTGCGCGGCGCCAACCGTTTCGCCCAGCGCGGTTGCGCACAGCACGCGACCACCGGCGGTCACTACCTTGCCATCTTCCAACGCAGTACCGGCATGGAACACCTTGCCCTGCTCGGACACCGCATCAGCCAAGCCATTGATGGCCACGCCTTTGGCGTAATCACCCGGATAGCCGCCAGCGGCCAGTACCACACCGAGGCTCGGACGCGGGTCCCACTGCGCTTCGATTTTATCCAGCGCTTCGGCCAGCGCGCCTTCAATCAGCAGCACCAGGCTCGACTGCAAACGCAGCATGATCGGCTGGGTTTCCGGGTCGCCGAAGCGGCAGTTGAATTCGATGACTTTCGGCTTGCCGGCCTTGTCGATCATCAAACCCGCGTACAGGAAGCCGGTGTACACGTTGCCTTCGGCAGCCATGCCACGCACGGTCGGCCAGATCACCTCGTCCATGGCGCGCTGATGCACCTCGGCGGTGACCACCGGCGCCGGCGAATACGCGCCCATGCCGCCGGTGTTCGGGCCGGTATCGGCATCGCCGACACGTTTGTGGTCCTGGCTGGTGGCCATTGGCAGCACGTTCTTGCCATCGACCATGACGATAAAGCTGGCTTCTTCGCCTTCCAGGAATTCCTCAATCACCACCCGCGAACCGGCGTCACCAAAGGCGTTGCCGGCGAGCATGTCGCGCACGGCGTCTTCGGCTTCTTCCAGCGTCATGGCCACGATCACGCCTTTGCCAGCGGCCAGGCCGTCGGCCTTGATCACGATCGGTGCGCCTTTTTCACGCAGGTAAGCCAGGGCTGGCTCCACTTCGGTGAAGTTCTGGTACTCGGCGGTCGGAATGTTGTGGCGGGCGAGGAAGTCTTTAGTGAACGCCTTCGAACCTTCCAGCTGCGCCGCGCCAGCGGTCGGGCCGAAGCAGCGCAGGTTGCGGCTGCGGAACAGATCGACCACGCCCTTCACCAGCGGCGCTTCCGGGCCAACGATGGTCAGGCTGACATTCTTCTCAGCGAAGTCCGCCAACTGCTCCAGCGCCAACACGTCGATAGCCACGTTTTCGCACTTGGCTTCGGTGGCAGTGCCGGCGTTGCCGGGGGCAACGAATACTTTTTCCACACGCGGATCTTGTGCGACTTTCCACGCCAGGGCGTGTTCACGACCGCCACTGCCAATGATCAATACATTCATGCTGCAAGCCTCTGTTGAAAGCCGCCGCGCGAAGGCGCGGTCGGCGTGGGGCTAAAAATCAGGCGACGCCTATCGAGGGAGCGATGACGTAGGTAGATGCAAGGCGGATTGGGCTTTTGCGAGCGGAGTTGCCGCCTGGCAATGAGCACCGCAAAAGTCCAATCCAACGCAGCAGATGCCTGCGTCAGCGCAGCCGTCTTAATGTCTAAAGTGACGCATGCCGGTGAAGACCATGGCGATGCCGGCTTCATCGGCCGCTGCAATCACTTCGTTATCGCGCATCGAACCACCTGGCTGGATAACGGCGGTGATACCGTTTTTCGCCGCGTTATCAATGCCATCCCGGAACGGGAAAAACGCGTCGGAGGCCATTACCGCCCCCTGCACTTGCAGGCCAGCGTGTTCGGCTTTGATGGCAGCAATACGGGCGGAGTTAACGCGGCTCATCTGGCCGGCGCCGACACCGATGGTCTGGCGATTCTTGGCGTAGATGATGGCGTTGGATTTCACGTACTTGGCCACTTTCCAGGCGAAGATCAGGTCGTGAATTTCCTGCTCGGTCGGGGCGCGCTGGGTAACCACTTTCAGGTCGTCGGCGGTGATCATGCCGATGTCGCGGCTCTGTACCAGCAGGCCACCGTTAACGCGTTTGTAGTCCCAGGCAGCGGCGCGCTCGGCGTTCCACTGGCCGCACGCCAGCAGGCGCACGTTGGCTTTGGCGGCGACCACTTCACGGGCCTCGGCGCTTACGCTTGGGGCAATGATAACTTCCACGAACTGACGGTCGACGATGGCTTTGGCGGTCGCCGCGTCCAGCTCACGGTTGAAGGCGATGATGCCGCCGAAGGCCGATTCGGTGTCGGTGGCGTAGGCCAGTTCATAGGCCTGACGGATGCCGCCTTCGCTGTCCAGCGCCACGGCCACGCCGCATGGGTTGGCGTGTTTGACGATCACGCAGGCCGGTTTCACGAAGCTTTTTACGCATTCCAGCGCGGCGTCGGTATCGGCCACGTTGTTGAACGACAGCTCTTTGCCTTGCAGTTGGGTGGCGGTGGCCACGCTGACTTCGGCTGGCTTGGCTTCCACGTAGAACGCCGCGCTTTGGTGCGGGTTCTCGCCGTAGCGCATTTCCTGGGCCTTGATGAACTGGCTGTTGAAGGTGCGCGGGAATTCGCTGCGGCCTTCTGTGCTCAGGGTTTCAGCGGCCTGGTTAACGGTGCCCATGTAGTTGGCGATCATGCCGTCGTAGGCGGCGGTGTGCTCGAAGGCTTTGAGCATCAGGTCGAAGCGCTGCGCGTAGCTCAGGCCGCCGGCTTTGAGGTTCTCCAGCACGTTGGCGTAGTCGCTGGCGTTTACCACGATGGCCACATCTTTATGGTTTTTTGCCGCCGAGCGGACCATGGTCGGGCCGCCGATGTCGATGTTCTCGATGGCGGTCGGCAGGTCGCAGCCGGGCTTGGAAATGGTCGCTTCGAAGGGGTAGAGATTGACCGCTACCAGGTCGATCGGCTTGATGCCGTGCTCGGCCATGATGGCATCGTCGGTGCCGCGACGGCCCAGAATGCCGCCGTGAATTTTCGGGTGCAGGGTTTTAACCCGGCCATCCATCATTTCCGCGAAGCCGGTGTAGTCGGCGACTTCGACAGCAGCTACGCCGTTGTCCTTGAGCAGTTTGAAGGTGCCGCCGGTGGACAGAATTTCCACGCCAAGGGCGGACAGCTCACGGGCAAACTCGAGAATGCCGGTCTTGTCGGAAACGCTGATCAAGGCACGGCGGACGGGTAGGCGGGTGGTTTGGTCGGTCATCTCAATTTCCATCTAAAGCGAAGAAATCAGCAAAAAAGGGCGGCTTGCGGGCCGCCCTTCTTCGTATGAATACATGCTTACAACAGGTCGTATTGCTTGAGCTTTTTGCGCAACGTTCCGCGGTTCAGGCCGAGCAATTCGGAAGCCTTGGTCTGGTTGCCCTTGACGTAATTCATCACGGTTTCCAGCAGCGGTGCTTCGACTTCGGAAAGCACCAGATTGTAGACATCACACACATCTTGCCCATCGAGGTGGGCGAAGTAGTTGTGCAGCGCCTTTTCCACATTGCCGCGCAAGGTCTGGCCTTCGTCGCTGGGTGTGTTGAGGTGCTGTTTCAAATTGACGTTATCGGTCACGGGTGCAATTCCACTCACTAAAGTCTCAGTCATCATCGTCATGCGGCCACCTCTTCTCCATCGTTGTGACGTTCGGCGAAGAACTGCCGAACGCTGGCGCATTGCACGTCCGTGTTTTCCAGACGATTGAATTGGGCGCGAAACTCCCTGGCGCCCGGCAGGGTGGCGAGGTACCAGCCAACGTGCTTGCGCGCGATTCGCGGGCCCATCACGTCACCGTAGAAACTGTGCAATTCGGCCAGATGCTCTAGCAGAATGCGTTCCACCTCATACAGCGTTGGCGCCGGCAGGTGAGTGCCGGTGCGCAGGTAATGCTCGATCTCGCGAAAGATCCACGGCCGGCCCTGAGCAGCGCGGCCAATCAACAAACCGTCGGCTCCGGTGCTATCGAGCACCTCACGGGCCTTTTGCGGCGAGGTGATATCGCCATTGGCGAACACCGGAATCGAGACCGCTTGTTTGATTGCGGCGATGGTCTCGTACTCAGCGTCGCCGGTGTACAGATCGGCGCGGGTACGACCGTGAACGGCGAGGGCGGTAATGCCGGATGCTTCGGCAATGCGCGCAACGGTGATGCCGTTTTTGTTGTCGCGGTCCCAACCGGTGCGAATTTTCAGGGTTACCGGTACGTCTACCGCGGCCACCACTGCCTGCAAAATCGCACTCACCAACGCTTCGTCTTTTAGCAGCGCAGACCCCGCTGCCTTGTTGCAGACCTTCTTGGCCGGGCAACCCATATTGATGTCGATGATTTGCGCGCCCAGCTCCACGTTCGCCCGTGCGGCATCGGCCAGCATCTGCGGGTCGCCACCGGCGATCTGCACCGAGCGCGGCTCGGGATCGTCGGCATGGATCAGGCGCAAACTGGATTTGCGCGTGTTCCACAAACTCATGTCGCTGGTGACCATCTCCGATACCACCATGCCAGCTCCGAGGCGCCGGCACAGCTGGCGAAACGGGCGATCAGTGACGCCCGCCATCGGGGCGAGGATCAACTGATTGGGCAATGTGTATGGGCCGATGCGTACCGCCGACATGGGGCTTCCCTGCTGAGAAAGGCGGATCTGAGACTGCGAAAAAGGGTGGGCATGATACCCGCTCTCGATGACTGGATAAAGGCTGTTTTGGATAAATTATGAACAGTTTTGGCCGGTCAAAAAGTCGCCCAACGAATGCCAAAATGGCAAAAATGTCGTGTGGAAAACTACTCGGGCGAGTGGAAACTCAAGCTGTAATTCACGGCTTTATTGCCTGGATCGAGGATATCCAGAGAGATGTGAATCGGCGTTTGCGGTGGCATTTCGGCCTGGCCCGCCAACTCGCCCGCGAGGTATTCACTGGGTTTGAAGCGACGACTGGCAAGCAGTTGACCGTTGAGGTCGGCGAAGCGAATTTCCAGCAGCGGGAATGGCTGAGCGAAGGTGGCGCGGTTGTAGATAATCGCATCCACCACCAGCGCGCCGTTGAACTCTGGGTGGCTGCGCACCACCAGGTTGCTGCTTTTGATCAGGCTGATTTCCACCTTGGATGGCAAGGTGCAACCGATGTTCGGGCACATGGCTTCGAACCACGGGCGGTACTGGTCCTGACGGGCCAATTCGTTGAAGTGGTAGGCCACATACTGCGTCGCCAGGGCGGCGGCGCCGATCAGGTTGAGCAAGCCCCAGCCGATCCAGCGGCCCCAAGGTTTGCGCTGTTCCTGCCAGTCCAGTTGCAGCGGGTCGTCGGCCAGGTGGAACAGGCTGTCGTCGCGCAAAGCGGGCTCGGCGCGGGACGGTTTGTTCAGGTTCTTAACGGCAGAAAAATCCCGCTCAGGCTCGTGCTCGCGGTCTTCGTCTTCATCGACGGCACGGTCCAGCTCACGGTCAGCGCTAAGGCGGAAAGCGGGGTCGAGGTCGTCGTCTTCATCATCGATATGACCATTGCCGAGCGCCGGTTCGTCTTCGATTGGCTCTGGTGCTACAACCGGAGCAGCGGGCGCTACCGGCTTGGCACGGAAAACCGGAGGTGGCGGAGCGAGGCTCGGCGCTGGCGGCTCGATGCCGTCTTGGCTCGGGCGCGGAGCCGTTTCCTTGCGCAGCAAGGCCTCGGCCCAGCCTTCATCGTGCTGGTCGTCGATGCGATCCGGCGCTTTGAGGAAATCGTCTTTCGCTTTGTTGGTGGCGGCGGGAGCCAGGGACAAAAACTCTTGGGACAGCTGAAATTCCTGCTGCTCCAGCTTGGCCAGCTCTTCGTCGAGGCTGTCCAGGTCGAGGTCGTCGTGAATCCACAACGTTTCGCTGGTGGCTTTGCCTGCGGTGGGAATCGTTGTCGCCGCTGGAGCGGGCGGAGCGGGTGCCGGAGCGGGTGCAGCTACGGCGGCGGCCACCGGCTTGACCGGTGTGGCAACAGGGGGCGCAGGCGCTTTGGGCTGAAGCGGGTTGTCGTCGAGAATCTGCTGCGCGGCATTGAATACATGCAAGCACGCCCCGCAACGCACAGCGCCATGCGCGGCACCCAGCTGCGTGCTGCTTACGCGAAAGCTGGTGCGGCAATGTGGGCATTGGGTGACGAAGCTGGCGGTCATGCAGTATTCCGGGGGTACACGAATTGAACGGCGGCTAGTTTAACTCAAGGTTCGCGGCAGGCGAGCCTCAGCGGCGGCGACCGCTGATGCGCACCCAGCCGTCTTTCTCGGCAGTGGGGTCGAGCTCGAACGCATCGGCGTAGGCGGCGCGAACCTCTTCGGCTTGTTCGGCCAGAATGCCCGACAAGGCCAGACGGCCACCTGGCTGCACGAGGGCGGTAATCTGCCCCGCGAGTTGGACCAGTGGACCGGCCAGAATGTTCGCCACCACCACTTCGGCCGGGATGCGCGGCAAATCTTCCGGCAAGTAGAGCGGGAACAGCGCCGGGTCAATGCCATTGCGCCCGGCGTTATCGCGCGAGGCTTCGAGCGCTTGCGGGTCGATGTCGGTGCCCACCGCATGTTTGGCGCCCAGTAGCAGCGCAGCGATGGCGAGAATGCCCGAGCCGCAGCCGAAATCCAGGACTTCAACGCCTTGCATGTCCTGGCCATCCAGCCATTCCAGGCACAGCGCCGTGGTCGGGTGCGTGCCGGTGCCAAAGGCCAGGCCTGGGTCGAGCAGCAGGTTCACGGCGTCCGGCTCTGGCGCGGCGTGCCAGCTCGGCACAATCCACAGGCGCTGACCGAAGCGCATGGGCTGGAAGTTGTCCATCCAGCTGCGTTCCCAATCCTGGTCTTCGATGCGCTCGACCTGATGGTCCGGCAGCGTGCCGCCGGTGAGTAGGGTCAGGTGCGCCAGCAGGTTGGCTTCGTCGACGTCCGCCTCGAACAACGCCAGCAAGTGCGTGCGCGACCACAGCGGGGTGGTGCCCAGGTCCGGCTCGTAAATCGGCTGGTCTTCGGCATCCATAAAGGTCACCGACACGGCGCCAACCGAGAGCAGTGCGTCTTCGTAGGTTTCTGCCTGTTCCGGGCTGATGGCGAGACGGACTTGTAACCACGGCATAACAACAACCTCGAAGCGATACGTAAGAAGACTGGACTGTAGACGACTGGCGTTTAACAGGGCGGCAAGCTTACTTGAGGTGCCGACGCCGCACCAGCCGGGCTTTGCGTGCGATTTAGCCCACGGTAGCCCAGGTGGCAGGCGCCGCCGGCCAGCAGTGCCGGCAACAACAGATTGAGCACCGGCACCAGCGCGATCAGAAAAATCAGCAAGCCGTACGCCAGAATCGCGCCGCGTCGATTGGCGAGCGCGCCCAACTGTTCGTTCGACGTCGCCAGACTGGAAAACGCCGCCGGAATCAGAAACCGCACGTTCAAATACGCCAGCAGCCCCACCAGCAACACGCCATTGAGCAGGGGAATCAGCAGACAAACCAGCGTGCCCAGCGTAATGCCAAGCCACGGGCCAAGCACGTAACGCACGCCGTGCAGCAGGTTGCTGTCGCGCTCGGCGCGCTGTTGCAACTGCGGATAATGACGAATGCAGCGCTCGCGCACCTTGCCCATCAGCACCCAGCGCAGCGCCAGGCGAATGGTCGCGACGATGGCGACGGTATACAGCAGCACAAACAAGATCAGTGCCAGCGCCGCGACATACATCACCAGCATCGCCAGCGGTCCGGCCATGCCGCCCATGCTGCCACCGCCGCCGCCACTCAAACTCGGCAAAAAGCCCAGCACAACGCCGCCGTAAATGATGAAGAGGGAGAGGGCGCCACAGCCGATGCCGATCTGCTCGTAGTACTCGAAAAACACCCACGTCCACAGCCCGAACGCCAGGGCGCACAGGCCCGCCGAGCGCAACAGAATGCCAGGGCGTAGGCTGTCGCGAAGGGCGAGTCCAAGGCATTTGAATGCTTCGGCAAAGGCGGCGAGGGTGTTGTCGGCAGCGGCTTTGAGGCCCATGAATCATGTCCTTATGAAACGAGAAAAGGCCGCGGGAAGCGGCCTTTCTCTAGAGGTGCAGCTGGAAAGCGACTTAATGGATGCCGAGTTTCTTTTCAAGGTAGTGGATGTTCACGCCACCTTTGCAAAAACCCTTGTCCCTCACCAGATCACGGTGCAACGGGATGTTGGTCTTGATGCCGTCGACCACGATCTCGTCCAGCGCATTGCGCATGCGCGCCATGGCTTCGTCGCGGGTCGCCCCGTAGGTGATCAGCTTGCCGATCAACGAGTCATAGTTCGGCGGAACGCTGTAGCCGCTGTACAGGTGCGAATCCACGCGCACGCCATTGCCGCCAGGGGCATGGAAGTGCTTGACCTTGCCGGGGCTCGGCATAAAGGTCGACGGGTCTTCGGCGTTGATGCGGCATTCCAGAGCGTGACCACGGATGACCACATCTTCCTGCTTGATCGACAGCTTGTTGCCAGCGGCGATGCTGAGCATCTCCTTGACGATGTCGATGCCGGTGACCATTTCCGATACCGGATGCTCCACCTGAACGCGGGTGTTCATCTCGATAAAGTAGAAGCGGCCATTTTCGTACAGGAACTCGAAGGTGCCGGCGCCACGGTAGCCAATATCGATACAGGCTTTCACGCAACGGGCGAACACTTCCTGGCGAGCAGTTTCGTCGATGCCAGGAGCCGGCGCTTCTTCCAGTACCTTCTGGTGGCGGCGTTGCAGCGAGCAGTCGCGGTCACCCAAGTGAATGGCGTTGCCCTGACCGTCGGACAGCACCTGCACTTCCACGTGACGTGGGTTAGTGAGGAACTTCTCCAGATAGACCATCGGGTTGCCGAACGCAGCACCGGCTTCGGTGCGGGTCAGCTTCGCCGATTTGATCAGGTCGTCTTCGTCGTGAACCACGCGCATACCACGACCACCACCGCCGCCAGCGGCTTTGATGATCACTGGATAGCCGACTTCACGGCCGATGCGCAGTGCAGTTTCTTCGTCTTCCGGCAGCGGGCCGTCGGAGCCCGGAACGGTCGGAACGCCAGCGGCGATCATCGCGTGCTTGGCCGAAACCTTGTCGCCCATCAGGCGAATGGTGTCGGCTTTCGGGCCGATGAAGGCAAAACCGGATTTCTCCACCTGCTCGGCAAAGTCGGCGTTTTCCGCGAGGAAACCGTAGCCGGGGTGAATGGCGGTAGCGCCGGTCACTTCGGCGGCGGCAATGATCGCCGGAATATGCAGGTAGGATTTGTTAGCGGGGCCAGGACCGATGCACACCGTTTCGTCTGCCAGGCCCAAGTGCATCAGTTCGCGGTCGGCGGTGGAGTACACCGCGACAGTCTTGATGCCCAGTTCCTTGCAAGCGCGCAGGATGCGCAAGGCAATTTCGCCGCGATTG
Organism: Pseudomonas sp. AC229; assembly: GCF_979254655.1. NCBI lineage: Bacteria > Pseudomonadati > Pseudomonadota > Gammaproteobacteria > Pseudomonadales > Pseudomonadaceae > Pseudomonas > Pseudomonas sp. AC229. The sequence continues at coordinate 362,876 of NZ_CEEDHK010000002.1, read as the reverse complement.
GCGATCAGCACTTTTTCCAACATCGCAGGCTCTCCGCGGTTCAAACGATGGTGAACAGCGGTTGGTCGTACTCAACCGGCTGGCCGTTTTCCACCAAGATGGATTCGATGACGCCGCTGGTTTCAGCTTCGATGTGGTTCATCATTTTCATGGCTTCGACGATGCACAGAATGTCGCCTTTCTTCACCGTCTGGCCCACTTCAACGAAGGCTGGCGAGGTTGGCGCCGGGGTGCGGTAGAAGGTGCCGACCATTGGCGAGCGAACCACGTTGCCGTTGAGCTTGGCGGCAACCGGCGCAGCGTCGGCCACCGCAGCGACAGGCGCGACGGGAGCGGCAGCAGGAGCGGGGGCGGCGAACATTTGTGGAGCGGGGGCGTATTGCGGCTGTTTGCCATGACGGCTGATGCGTACGGACTCTTCGCCCTCACGAATCTCCAGCTCATCGATGCCGGATTCTTCCAGCAGCTCGATCAATTTCTTAACTTTACGAATATCCATAAAAAGCAACTCCCAAGGAAAAGGTCAGGGGCGTTCAAGTTGTTCCAGGGCAGCCTCCAGGGCCAGCCGGTAACCGCTGGCGCCAAGGCCGCAGATCACACCTACAGCAACATCCGAAAAGTAGGAGTGATGGCGGAAAGGTTCGCGCTTGTGCACGTTTGACAGGTGCACTTCGATGAATGGGATGCTCACCGCTAGCAACGCGTCACGTAATGCGACACTTGTGTGCGTAAAAGCTGCGGGATTGATAAGAATGAAGTCCACCGCTTCGTTGCGAGCGGCGTGAATACGCTCGATCAGCTCGTACTCGGCATTGCTCTGCAAGTACATCAGGTGGTGACCGGCGTCGCGGGCTCGGCGCTCGAGGTCGAGGTTGATCTGTTCCAACGTGGTGGCGCCATAGACGCCTGGTTCGCGCGTGCCCAACAAATTCAGGTTGGGGCCATGCAGCACCAGCAAGGTGGCCATGTGGAGTTTTCCTTATTGTTTTGCCATTCAACGCTGCGCCGGACTATGCCGCAGGCAGATTGCGCATGTCCAGTTCTACGCAGTACCAAGCACGATAGCAGCAGATTGCTGCAAATATGTGCAGCTCGTCAGCGCGTGGCGGCGCTGCGCAGGCGTTCGGCGAATTGCGCCGCGTCAATCTCCCCTACGACACGGATATCAGCCCATTCGTCACCGTTAGGTGCGAAAAACAAAATGGCGGGCGGGCCGAACAGCTTGTAGCGGTCCAGCAGGGTGCGTTGTTCTTCGGTGCTGTCGGTGATGTCGAAACGCACCAAGCGGTAGCGGCCGAGCTGGCTGGTAACTTCCGGCGCGTGCAGCACTTCGCGTTCGATGACTTTGCAACTGATGCACCAGTCGGCGTACCAATCGAGCAGCAAGGGTTGATTCCCCGCTTTGGCCGCAGCGAGTGCAGCGTCCAGCTCGGCGGGCGTTTTCACTGTCTGCCAGGTTGTGGCAACGGGTGCAGCGCCGGTAGCGGCGACGGTTTGCGAGGCTCTGCCCAGCGGGCGCAGCGGATCGCTTTCGCCCTGCAGCGCACCGACCCACGCGCTCACGCCATACACCACTAACACCAGGCCGAGCAGTTGCGCCAGCCGAGCGCGCGGCGCTTTGTAGGTGAACTCCAGCGCGCCGAGAAACAGCGCCACGCCAACGGCCAACAGACCCCACAACGCCAGCGCCAGGCTTGGCGGCAGCACGCGTTCGAGCATCCACACCGACACCGCGAGCAGCAACACGCCGAAGGCGTTACGCACCGTCACCATCCAGTTGCCGCCTTTGGGCAGCAAGGTGCCGCCGCCGACCGCAAACAGCACCAGCGGCGCGCCCATGCCCAGGCCCAGGGCGAACAATTTCAAACCGCCGCCCAGCGCATCGCCACTGGCGCTTATATAAAGAAGCGCGCCCGCTAATGGCGCCGACACGCACGGCGACACCAGCAAGCTCGACACCACGCCCAGCAGTGCGGCGCCCCACAACGAACCGCCCTTGGCGTTGCCGGCCATGCGGTCCAGCGGCTCGCTGATAAAACGCGGCAAACGCAGCTCGAACACGCCAAACATCGCCAGGGCGAACAGGCCGAAGAACAATGCAAAAGGCACCAGCACCCAGGCAGATTGCAACCGCGCCTGCAAATTCAGCTCGGCGCCGAACACGCCCATCAGCGCACCCAACACTGCGAAACATGCAGCCATCGGCAACACGTAGGCCAGCGACAAGCTCAGGCCGCGTACGCCACCAATTTGTCCGCGCAACACCACGCCCGAGAGGATTGGCAGCATCGGCAACACGCACGGCGTGAAGGTCAGGCCCAGGCCAGCGACGAAAAACAGCAGCAGCTCATGCCAGCTCCAGCCGCTCACTGGCGCGCCTGCCGGGGCGCTGCTGGCGGCGGAGGCGTTCACTGGCGCGGCGTCGCCGTCCAGCTCCAAACGCTCGGTTTCCGGCGGATAGCAAAGACCTTTATCCGCGCAGCCTTGGTAGGTCACGAACAGCGTATAGGGCAGGTTGTAACTGTTCTTCAGCGGCAGATCGACATCGACGATGGCGTGGTACACCTCCACGTCGCCGAAATACTGATCGTGTTTTTTCTCGCCTGGCGGCAGTTGCGCCGGACCATTGCCAACGTCGGCCGGCTCGATGCGGAATTTGAATTGGTGGCGATACAGGTAATAGCCGTCGGTGGCGACGAAGCGCAGCGTGACTTTGTCCGCCGTGTTCTGCACCACGCTCAGCTTGAACGCCTCGCGTACAGGCAGGAAGTCGGCGCTGTTATTCAGCGGAGCGCCGAGGGTGGCGCTGGGGCGGCTGTCCAGAAGACCGGCGCTGACCGGCAGGGCGAGCAACAGCAAAAACAGGCTGAGCAGGCGGCGCATGGAAATCTCACTGCAAAGAAAGTGCGCGCAATCATAGCGGAAAGCGTTGAAGCGTGGCCTTGGGCGAATCGACACGGGGGAACGACTGGGGGGTCGACTGCGCCGCCATCCGCACTAGCCGGCGTTAAGTCCGCACGCATAGTCAAATCCGAAACGCTGGATCCCCGCCTGCGCGAGGATGACGGTGGTTGGGTCAAAACACTCCGTCGTCCTCGCGCAGGTGGGGATTCAGAAGGGTGGACGATAGGTGAAAAATAAGGCCGTCCTTAACCGCGTAGTGTCGGTTCGACGGTCCAGAATTGCGGGCGCAACGCCAGCGCTAAACCCGAAACCGCTGCACCGCCGTATGCAACTGCCCACCCAATGCCTGCAACTGTTCCCCTTGATTACGCCCATGCCCAATGCGCTCAAGGTTACTGCCGCCCAACTGATGAATCCGCTCGCTATGCCCACGAATCTCACTCACCGCGCCGCTCTGTTGCGCTGTGGCGTCGGCGATGCGTTCGGCCATGGTGGCGATGGTGCGGATGGCGGTGACGATTTCATCCAGCGCGCCATCCGCCGCTTCGGCCTGACTCGCGGTGGCTTCGGCATGGCCAACCTGGGCGCGCATGGCTTCCAGTGAGTGCCCGGCAGCCTGCTGCAGGCGTCCGATCAGTTGCTGAATTTCTCCCGTGGCGCCGGCCGTGCGCTGGGCCAGCGAGCGCACTTCTTCGGCCACCACGGCAAACCCACGCCCGCTTTCGCCGGCCCGCGCGGCTTCGATGGCGGCGTTCAAGGCCAGCAAATTGGTTTGCTCGGCAATTGAGCGAATCACGGTGAGTACGCTGCCAATGGTGGCGGTTTCTTCAGCGAGCCGTTCAATTGCCTGGGCGTTGCCCTGCACCTCGCTAACCAGCATGTGCATGCCCGTCAGGCTTTGGCCAATCACGCTCTGGCCTTGTTCCAACGCTCGGCCGGCTTCGCGGCTGGCATCTGCGGCCTGGCTGGCATCGCCGGCGACCTGTTGAATGGTCGACTCCAAATCGCCCAGCGCATCGCGAATCTGCTCGGTATCACCGGCCTGGCGTTCGGCGCCGCTGTGCAAGCCATTGCTCAGCTCGGCCAGCGCACGGCTGCTGCCGGCCACTTGCTCGGCGTGCTGGCGAATGGTGCCCACCAGGTCGACCAAGTAGGCGCGAAGGCGGTTGAGCGACTCTTCAATGTCGTGCAGCTCGCGGGTTTTTGAGTCGAGCACAATGGCGTCAGCAAAGTTGCCTTGCGCCCAGGCTGACAGCGACGGCGCCAGGCGGCTCAACACCGTGCTGAGGCGCCGCTGGATACGGTCGATGACCAGCGCAATCAGCAGAATCAGGCCGATCATTGCGCCTTGCAGCGTGCGAACTTGCAGCTGAATGCGACCGTATTCGGCCCGCACCGCCGGCGCCACGGCGTCCAGCGCTTGCTGGGTGGCGGCCAGCGTGTCGCGGGTTTTGCTCAGCAGGGCACCACGGTTTTTGATCAGTTCACGGGTACGCGCCAGTTCGGCCGGGTAGCGTTTGATCAGGCTGGCCAGGTCCCGTTTGAGGGCGACGCCACGGTCCTCGGCTTGTGTGGCGCTGGTGTCAGACGCAATGCCCATCATCGCCGCGAAGTCATCGGCACCGGAATTGCTGGCATCGGCCACGCCCAGCAGCGGCAGCGCTTGCAGGGCATCGGCTTGTTGACTGAGTACCGTCACTTCGCGTTCCACGTCGCCGGCCAATTCGTCGCGGCCGCTGCTCACCAGCTTGCCGCGCGCATGGCTCAGCCGCGTAAGGTGCACGGCGGCGTTGAATAGCGGTGCGCGGTAAGCGGCGCTGGCGTCGGCCGGCGCGCTGTCGGCATAGGCGCTGAGTTGTTCCAAAGCGCCGGAAATTTCCCGCTCGGCTTGCAGCAACAGCCCTTGCGGGTCGCCGGCCAGTTTGCCCGCCGCCAGCAGTTCGGTGCCGGTAAAGCGCTGCAAATCACTGAGGCTGGGACGCAGATTGGCAGCCAATTCTTCAGGCAGCGCGTCGGTGGCTTGTTGCAGGGCGTCGATGGCCTGGCTGGCGCTGCTGTGGCGCAGGGCATCGCCGCTGCCGAGGTAGTCCTGAATATTGGTCGCCACCTCAGACTGGAAGCGCTGCGACAGGCTCAGGTACTGCTCCATTAACTGATAGGGCTTTTCCAGCGCCCGCTGCGACCACCACAGCGTGGCGCCCAACGCCAGGCAAACGGCGACGAGCAGGGCGGTGTTGAGGTTGGTTAGTTGCTTCAGGCGCATAGGGAGGACTCGACCGATAACCCATGGCGTCAAAACGCCATGACTGGCTGTAAAGTCTTGAATTTATTGCTCTTTCATTGCAAGCTGATGACAGCGTGACGGGCGTCACGCTTTTTCCTGAGCCGGTTGTCAGCTTTTGAAAATGTCGACCCGATTGCGGCCGCCGTGCTTGGCCACATACAGCGCTTGGTCGGCACGTTTGGACAGCTCGTTGCTGTCCACATCATCGATCAGTTGAGCGATGCCGCAACTGAAGGTGCAGGACAAATCCTGCGGCGAGGCCGGGTAGTGAATTTCGGCGAAGCGCTGACGAATGCCATCGAGCACTTTCGCAGCGGTAGCGGCGTCGGTATTGGGCAGCACCACGGCGAATTCTTCGCCGCCATAACGGCCGATATGATCGGTTTTGCGCAGACGCTGTTTGAGGAACAGGGCCAGGCTTTTGATCACGCGGTCGCCCATGGGGTGGCCGTATACGTCGTTCACTTTTTTGAAGTGATCGATGTCGAGCATGGCAAACGTCACCGGCTGGTTGTCGCGGCGCGCGCGGATGCGGGTGTCGTCGAGCAACTGCAAAATGTGCGTGTGGTTGTACAGGCCGGTGAGGCTGTCGCGGACCATGCGCGATTTCAGATTGCGCGCTCGTTCAGCGCGATTGCGCACGGTGGCGATCAGGTGGCGCGGTTTGATCGGTTTGGTGAGGAAGTCGTCGCCGCCCTCGCTCATGGCATCGAGCTGCTTGTCCAGATCGTCTTCGGCCGACAGGTAAATAATCGGCACGCTGACGTAACGGTCGTTGTGGCGAATCACCTGCGCCAGCTCGGTGCCGTTGCACTCGGGCATGTACATGTCGAGGATGATCAGGTCCGGCTGGAATTCGGCCAGCACGCTCATGGTTTTGATCGGATCGGTCAGCGTGTGGGTGATGATGCCGGCGCTGTTGAGCACGCGTTCGGTGTGTGTGGCCTGGGCGCGGGAGTCGTCGATGACCAGCACGCGGAAGGGCTCGTACTGGCTCACATGGGTGAGCACTTCAATACGCTCCAGCAAGGTGGAGGCATCCAGGCTGCCGGTGAAGAATTCTTGCCCGCCGGCACGCACGGCGGCGAGGCGGGTAGGGGTGTCGGTTTCTTCTTCGCTATAAAAAAGCAGCGGCAGTTTCTGTTCCAGGTCCTGCTGAATTTCGTTGGCCAACTCCAAGCCCTGGCCGGGGCCGGCGAAGTCGACTTCCATAAGAATCGCAGCCGGGTGGCGTTCGCGCATGGCGGCGCGAAACGCGCTGACGCTGTTGAACGACTGCGCGCTCAGGCCAAAGAATTCCAACTGCTGGGCCAAGCGCTCGGCGCGCTCGCGATCCTGCAAACCGACATAAACGGGTTTGCGCAGCGGCGGCAGGAAAGTTTGTTCGTATTGATCGCCATGGCGCAGCCCGGTGCGCGATAGGCGCTGCATCAATTGATTGAGTTCGGTGATCAGCGCGCTATTGAGGCGACCTTTGTTGGCGCCGCTGGCTTCCAGGCACTGGCCGATGCTGCGGGCCAGTTGCGCATGGTCTTCCTGGCCGAAACGCTCGGCGTAGCGCAGCAAGCGCAGGTTGGCTTCGGCCAGTTCCGTGTCATTCCATTCGCGCTCTTGCAGCCGCTGCCACACTTCGAGCACTTGCCGCGCCTGGTGAATTACGCGCTGGGCAAAGTGATGCTTGAGGCGGTCACTGCTGAGATCTTCTTGCTCGGACATGGCCGGACGTCTTCTGTGATACGGCGGTGCCGCAGGGGCGGCTCGAATGGTGGCGCTATGCTACCAGTGGCACTCTTACAGGCTAGTACCGTCGATCATTTGACGCCAGTCGTACACCGAATCTGTGACGGGCGGCAGAAACTTCTGATAGGTGACAACGCTGTTACACAACCGGCGCTAAGTTTGCGTCGGCGCCCTGCGCATCCGCAAGCGCTTCCCTTATAGTGCCCGGCGGGCCGTAGAAGAACAGTGCCCCGCCGCGCACTCCGAGAAAGAGGCGCCAATCAGGCGGCACCCTCCGTAGAGGCTGTGGTCGAACTGCTGACTTCGATTGAAAGGACAAAGCCATGTTGAATTGGAAGAACCGCGCAAGCACCGTGCGCGACGGCGTCGGGAACTCGGTAGACGGCGCCCGCAGTTATTTTGGCGGCCTGTGGGTCAGCCGCGCACTCGGCACTTTGCTGGCGCTGTATTTGATAGCGGCGGGCCTGATCGGCTGGTGGTGGAGCCAAGAGCCCGGCTTGTTCCAGGTTCAGCAAAACGCCCAACAGGCGGCGCAACAAGCCAATCGCCAGTTGGTTAGCGGTTACACCACGGTAGAAACTCTGAAGAAAGTCGTGTCGACTCTGCTCGACAAACCAGGCGGCTACCTCTCCAACGACCTCGCCCCGCCGGGCCTGTGGCTCGACAACATGCCGAGCTTCGAATACGGCGCGCTGGTGCAGGTTCGCGACCTTTCCCGCGCGCTGCGTAAAGACTTCGCCCGCTCGCAAACCCAATCCACCGAAGACCCGGATCTGGCCAAGGCCGAACCGCGTTTCAACTTCGACAATAAGAGCTGGGCGCTGCCGGCCTCCGAAGCCGAGTACCGCGAAGGCATCAAATCTCTCGACCGTTACCTCGCCCGTCTGGCCGATCCAAACCAGCCGAGCGCGCAGTTCTACACCCGCGCTGACAACCTTAATAACTGGCTGGGCGACACCGCCACGCGCCTGGGTTCGCTGTCGCAACGGCTGTCTGCCAGCGTTGGCCAGGTGCGCCTGAACAGCGGCACCAAAGAACCGGTGCAAACCGTGACGGCGGGCGACGTGCCGGCGGTGCGTGAAGAAGTCTACGAAACGCCGTGGATGCAGATCGACAACGTGTTCTACGAAGCCCGTGGCCAGGCCTGGGCGCTGTCGCACATCTTGCGTGCCATTGAAGTGGACTTCGCCGACGTGCTGGCGAAAAAGAACGCCACCGTTAGCGTGCGTCAGATCATTCGTGAGCTGGAAGCCTGCCAGGAACCGCTGTGGAGCCCAATGGTGCTCAACGGCAGCGGCTACGGCATTCTCGCCAACCACTCGCTGGTGATGGCCAACTATATTTCCCGCGCCAACGCCGCGATCATCGACCTGCGCCAATTGCTGAGTCAGGGTTGATGGTCCAAGCACCTGCCAACGAGGTGGCCCACCGGGCTGCCTCCGACGCCGAACGCATCGCTTGGGTAGACGAAGCCGACAACGAACTCGGCAGCCTGCCGCGTGCCGAACTTCGCGAGCGCGGCCTGATCGGTCGCGGCACGTTCATTCTGTTGTTCAACTCGGCCGGCGAGCTGTGCATTCACCGTCGCACCCTGAGCAAAGCGGTGTATCCCGGTTACTGGGACGTGGCCGCTGGCGGCATGGTGCAGCGAGGCGAAAGCTACGCCGAGTCGGCCGCCCGCGAACTGGAAGAGGAGCTGGGTGTTGGCGGTGTAACGCTGCGTGAGCACGGGCGATTTTTCTTCGAACAGCCGGGCAATCGTCTCTGGGGCGCGGTGTTTTCTGCCGTGTCGGATGCGCCGTTGCGTCTGCAACCTGAAGAGGTGCTCGAAGCTCGTTTCGTCACCGTCGAAGCCGCCCTGGTTGCCGCTGAAAACCAGCCGTTTTGTCCCGATTCCCTGGAAGCCTTCAAGCGTTATTTACGCAGCGGCGCAGCAGGTCGCGAATTCAGCGTTTAATGGCGCAAATTGGCTATTAGCAACAGCGAAAATTATCGGTACACTGCGCCGCCTTTCAAACTTGAGCCTCCCGGCCCAGGTGCGCTGCCCCTGCCAGAGTGGGGCTTCGCGGCTGACACCTCGTCAGCTAGTCGCTTTCAGGTCCAACTACTAACGCTGCGCTGGACCTTCCTGACCGAGGACAACCCGGTGGTCAAGAAAGCTTCGTCCTTTTCCGCCCTCGGCGGTTTGGTGTTTTCCACCGATGCAGGCCGGCATTGCCCCGACTGCAGCAAACCGGTGGACGCCTGCATCTGCAAACAGACCGCCATTCCCGACGGGGATGGCATCGCCCGTGTGCGCCGCGAAACCAAAGGTCGCGGCGGCAAAACGGTAACCACGATCACCGGCGTGCCCCTGGCCGAAGAGCCGCTTAAAGAGTTGGCCGGCCAACTGAAACGGCGCTGCGGTTGCGGCGGCTCGGTGAAAGACGGCGTTATCGAAATCCAGGGCGACCACGTGCAATTGCTGCTTGATGAGTTGATCAAGCAAGGCTTCAAAGCGAAGAAATCCGGCGGCTGATCCGTCGCCTCCTAAACTTTCGCTGTGCCTTGTTCGTCATCGACGCGGCTGAACACCTCAGCAATCGTCATGTCCACTGCTTACCTTGCTCGAGTCGGGGCTGCCCGGCGCTTTTGAATTCTTCCAAAAAGGGAACCTGAATGTCCGTACGACGCACACGTAAAGATGACGGCAGCCAATGGACCGTTGCGGACAGCCGCAGCGTTTACGGCATTCGCCATTGGGGCGCCGGCTATTTCGCCATCAACGAAGCGGGCCGCGTCGAAGTGCGCCCCAGCGGCCCGAACAGCGCGCCGATCGACCTGTTCGAGCAAGTTGAAGAACTGCGTCAGAGCGGCTTGTCGCTGCCCCTGTTGGTGCGCTTCCCCGACATTCTGCAAGACCGCGTGCGTCAGCTGACCGGTGCTTTCGACGCCAACATCGCGCGCCTCGAGTACAAGAGCCAATACACCGCGCTGTACCCGATCAAGGTCAACCAGCAGGAAGCGGTGGTGGAAAACATCATCGCCACGCAGAACGTGTCCATCGGCCTGGAAGCCGGCTCCAAGCCGGAGCTGCTGGCCGTGCTGGCGCTGGCCCCGAAGGGCGGCACCATCGTTTGCAACGGCTACAAAGACCGTGAATTCATCCGCCTGGCGCTAATGGGCCAGAAGCTCGGCCACAACGTCTTCATCGTCATCGAAAAAGAATCTGAAGTTCAGCTGGTGATCGAAGAAGCGGCCGAGCTTAAAGTCGCGCCGCAGGTAGGTTTGCGCGTTCGGCTGTCGTCGCTGGCCTCCAGCAAATGGGCGGATACCGGCGGCGAGAAATCCAAGTTCGGCCTGTCGGCGGCGCAACTGTTGTCCGTGGTCGAGCGCTTCCGTGCCGCCAACCTGGACCAAGGCATTCGCCTGCTGCACTTCCACATGGGCTCGCAAATCGCCAACCTGGCCGACTACCAGCACGGCTTCAAAGAAGCCATCCGCTACTACGGCGAACTGCGCGGCCTCGGCCTGCCGGTTGACCACATCGACGTCGGCGGCGGTTTGGGCGTCGACTACGACGGCACCCACTCGCGCAACGCCAGCTCCATCAACTACGACATGGACGACTACGCCGGTGTTGTGGTCGGCATGCTCAAAGAGTTCTGCGACGCGCAGGAACTGCCGCACCCGCACATCTTCTCGGAAAGCGGCCGCTCGCTCACCGCGCACCACGCCATGCTGGTGGTGCAAGTGACCGACGTGGAAAAGCACAACGACGAAGTGCCGGCCATCGACGACAAGGAAACCTTGCCCGAAACCGTGCAATGGCTGGTTGACCTGCTGGGCCCGACGGACCTGGAAATGGTCACCGAAACCTACTGGCGCGCCACCCACTACATGAGCGACGTGGCCAGCCAGTACGCCGACGGCAAAATCAGCCTCACCCAAAAAGCCCTGGCCGAGCAGTGCTACTTCGCCGTGTGCCGTCGCCTGCACAACTCGCTCAAAGCCCGCCAGCGCTCGCACCGCCAAGTGCTCGACGAGCTCAACGACAAGCTTGCCGACAAATACATCTGCAACTTCTCGGTATTCCAGAGCCTGCCGGACACCTGGGCCATCGGGCAGGTATTGCCGATTCTGCCGCTGCACCGTCTCGGCGAAGAACCGCTGCGTCGCGCCGTGCTGCAGGACCTGACCTGCGACTCCGACGGCAAGATCAAGCAATACGTCGACGAGCAGAGCATCGAAACCAGCCTGCCGGTGCACGAAGTTCGCGAAGGTGAAGACTACTTGCTCGGCATCTTCCTGGTCGGCGCCTACCAGGAAATTCTCGGCGACATGCACAACCTGTTCGGCGACACCGACTCGGTGAACATCTACCAGAACCCGGACGGCACCGCGTACCACGCCGGTATCGAAACCCACGACACCATCGAAGACATGCTGCGTTACGTGCACCTGTCGCCCGAGGAGCTGATGACCCACTACCGCGACAAAGTCGCCAGCGCGAAGATCAGCCCACGGGAACGCACCCAATTCCTCGACGCCCTGCGCTTGGGGCTGACACGGTCTTCGTACTTGTCTTCATAAGCTTGTTTCCCCTCTCCCGCTTGCGGGAGAGGGGCCAGGGGAGAGGGCAAGCCGTTCACTCCCGCTGCAGTCCAACTCAAGAGCTGTTTCCTCTATGCGCCGACTGCTCACCCCGCTTTTCCTCGCCCTCAGCACTTTCCTCAGCGCCTGCTCCCCCGTAGGCCTGCTCAACGCCCTGACCCCCACCGACAGCTACAGCAAAACCAGCGCCATCGCCTACGGCAGCGACCCCCGTCAGCGCCTGGACATCTACGTGACCGCCGCCAAAAAAACCGGCCCAACGCCGGTCGTGCTGTTCTTCTACGGCGGCAGCTGGAACAGCGGCGAGCGCAACGACTACCGCTTCGTCGGCGAAGCCCTGGCCAGCAAAGGCTACGTTGCCGTCATCGCCGACTACCGCCTGTATCCGCAGGTGCGCTACCCCGACTTCCTCAAAGACGGCGCTCACGCCTTCGCCTGGGTTCACCAGCACATCGCCGTTTATGGCGGCGATCCCGAACACATGTTCGTCATGGGCCACAGCGCCGGCGCCTATAACGCCGCCATGCTCGCCCTCGACCCGCGCCTGCTGGCCGAAGTGAACCTCAGCGCCAGCGACATGCGCGGCTGGATCGGCCTGGCTGGCCCGTACGATTTTCTCCCCATCGAAAACCCCGACGTGCGCCCGGTGTTCTTCCATCCCAACAGCCCGCCGGACTCGCAACCCATCAACCACGTCTCCGCCAGCTCGCCGCCAGCCCTATTAATGGCGGCGAGAAAAGACGACCTAGTAAATCCGACACGCAACACCGGCGGCCTGGCCAAGCGCCTGCGTGAAGCCGGCGTGCCCGTGAGCGAGCACTACTACGACAACGTCAGCCACATCAGCCTCGTCGTCGCCCTATCGCGCCCCCTGCGCTACAAAGCCCCCGCCCTGGACGAAATCGCCCGCTTCATCGACAGCGACGGCGGCCGCACCCCCTAAAACAAAAAAGCCCGAGCCCAAAGCCCCTCCCACCGGACCAGATCCTGTAGGAGAGGCTTCAGCCTCGAGCTCTTAAATTTTCAATCTAGTGCCAACCACGTCGCCCTCGCTCAACCCCTGAGCCGCCCATCAACACCTCGACTACGGCGCCCCAAACTTCAACGTACCCAACGCTAGATGTCCAAACACCGTCCAACCCAACACGCTTAAAACCGCAATCACCACCCACCCGACGACAAGCCCCAGCGCGATCTGCTTCCACAGCCCTGCATGAGGATTGCTATGGGTCGAGCTACCGGAACGGACAGGGCGGTCGCGCTCGGCGCGGATGTCGTCGAAATCGTCTCTCATGTTTTCTCCGCTCGCCTCAAGGCGCGCTTTAACGAAATTTAGTCTGGCTCGATGCCGTCTGGACTTTGATGCTCAGTTGCTGGCCTGGTTCGCCCCAATATCAGCCACAGCGCGTACTCGGGAAACGCCTGCGAAAGGATGTTCTGCATTAGGCCTGCCCGCTTCCAGCGCGCGCGATTATAGGAGTAATAGCCTGTACCAGTGCGGAGCGAAGGATTGGTCGCGTGGCTACTTACGCCGGTAACTCTTCTTCCCCGACGGCGTCACACAAAACTCCCCACCCCGCGGCCCGACACACAACTTCCCGCCACCACACGGACATTCCCCACCGGCGTTTTCACCCACTGCCTTCAGCGGCGCAAGGCTCCCGCCATGGATCGCCGCACAGTTCTTCTTCGACCCACTGATCGAACCATCATGACAAACAAACAGCTCGCCATCGCAACGGGCGATGCCGCCTTTGGCGCCGGAACAGGGTGTGTTGGCAAGGCTGGGTTGGGCGACGCTGAGGAGCAAGAAGAAGAGGGCGGGCAGCACGAAACGGGAGAGCACGGCGAAATCCTTTTTGCGCGATGTGGGGAGTTGTGTCGGGCGAAGGATCTGAGTTTCGCATGGAAATGGGCCAATTTCTCAAGCAGTGCAGCAGCGCCGAGGCACGACCCGTAACCTACTTACGGGTCGGTTGGCACCACGAATTGTTGACGTCACGGTCGCCATGCCGAATACTAAATTAACGCTTAACGTTAAGGATTAAAGCGTGATTCTGAATTTTGCTTGTACGGATACTGAAGCGTTATTTGGAACAGGCCGTTCTAAGCGATGGGGCAACATTCTGAATGTAGCGACACGTAAGCTCGCGATGCTTAACGCTGCCGCGGGCCTCCGCGATTTAAAGTCGCCACCAGGAAATATGCTTGAGGCATTGCTGGGAAATCGCGCGGGTCAGTACAGCATTCGAATCAACGACCAGTTTCGGATCTGCTTTGTCTGGACCGATACCGGCCCGAAGAACGTTGAAATTGTGGATTACCACTGAGGAGATTTCACATGGTTGCTAACGGGATGCGCCCGATCCACCCAGGAGAGATCTTGCGAGAGGAGTTTCTTGAGCCGTTATGCATTACCCCTACGGCACTTGCCCGCGCCTTGCACGTCTCCACGCCGACGATTAATGAAATCGTTCGCGAAAGGCGAGGCGTGACCGCGGACATAGCAATTCGGTTAGGCCGTTATTTCGATACTTCACCGCAATTTTGGATGAATCTTCAAAGCGAGTACGCATTGATCATCGCGATCGCGGAGGCTGGGCAAGAGATCGAGCAGGAAATTGAGCCGCTGTTAGCTCAGGCATAAGTGCTACACCTAGCCGAAGCCAGCAAAGGTTCTCTCGGCATCTTCGGTCGGAAAATCGAATATTTTCGGAGGCTGTCTGCGAATTATCAGAAGCCAGAAACAACAAAGGCCTACCCGAAGGTAAGCCTTTGTTTTGTTTGGTGGCTACACAGGGACTTGAACCCCGGACCCCAGCATTATGAATGCTATGCTCTAACCAACTGAGCTATGTAGCCAAGTGGCGCGCATTATTCTTGGCTGGGGCTGAGCTGTCAAGCTGAAATTTCCGTAAATTTGCACGCATGATCAAGCGCTTACAGAGTTAGTGAGTGTCGCTTGCGGCGACGCTTCCTGGTTGCATGAGCGGGTTTTGCGTGAGCTGTTCCAGGGCCAAGGGTTTGGCGAAGAAATAGCCTTGCGCCTGGCCTGCGCCGATCTCGCGCAACAGCTGCAATGTCGCTTCGTCTTCTACCCCTTCCGCCACCACCGATAACCCCAACGACTCGGCCATGCGCACGATGGCGCGCACAATCGCGCGGCTGCGTGAGCTGGTGGTGAGTTCGAAGATGAAAGATTTGTCGATTTTCAAGCCGCTGAATTGGTACTGATGCACGTAGCTCAGGGACGAAAAACCGGAGCCGAAGTCGTCGAGCACCACGCTCATGCCTTGTTCGGATAACTGCTGCATGGTCAGTCGCGCTTGCGCCGGCTCGGCCACCAGGGCGCCTTCGGTGAGTTCCAGGCAGATGCGCGCCGGGGCGATGTTGTGGCGGGCCAGCAGGCTCAGCACTTCTTCGGCAAATTCGGCGCGGGTGATGCTGTAGCTGGAGCAGTTGACGTGCACGGTCGGCCAGTTGGCGTGCTGCGGCTGGGCGAGAATTTCGGCCACGCAGTTGAGCATGTACAAGTCCAGCCGGCCGATCAGGCGCAGGCCTTCAAGCGCGGGCAGGAAATAACCGGGTGCGATGACGGTGCCGTCGGGCTGATGCCAGCGAATCAATGCTTCCAGCGATACCAACTCACCTGTACGAACGTTGACGATGGGCTGGAAGTACGGCACCAGTTCATCGCTGCGTTTTAGTGCATTTCGTAGTGCGCCTTCGCGCTCCATTTGGTCGGACACTTCGCGGCGCAGTTCCTGATTGAACACGGCGAAGCTGTCGCGACCGGCATTTTTAACCCGATACATGGCCGTGTCGGCGTCGCGCAGCAGGTCTGCCGGTTCCTGATGGAATTGCTGGTCGGCGCTGACGATGCCGATGCTGCACGAGGAGAAAAGCGTGTGGCCGTCGATGGCGAACGGCAGGTCGAATTCCGTGAGGATGCGGTCGGCAATGCCGATGGCGACGTCGAGCGGGGCGCCCGGAGCGAGTACGGCAAACTCGTCCCCGCCCAATCGCGCCAGCAGGTCGCTGCCACGCAGGCAGGCGCGCAGGCGGGAGGCGGCTTCGGTGAGCAGCAGGTCGCCGAAGTGGTGGCCGAGGCTGTCGTTGATCAGCTTGAAACGGTCGAGGTCGATAAACATCACCACCAGCTGTTTGCCGTGGTCGCGAAAGTCATTCCAGGCGAGGTTCAACCGGTGCTGCAAGTGGCTGCGGTTGGGCAGGCCGGTCAGCGAGTCATGGGTGTTTTCGTGTTGCAGCTTGGCGTTGGCGAAGTCGAGTTCCCGAGTTCGGCTTTGCACGCGTTCTTCCAGTTGCAGGTTGGCAGCCTGCACCGCTTCGGCGGCGTTGCGACGGGAGAACGCGGTGTCGATGTGCCGCGATACAAAGGTCAGCAATTCCTGATCGCGCAGGGTATAGCGCACATTGGGTTCGTAACTTTGCACCACCAGCACGCCGCGTACTTCGTTGTCGGCAAACAGCGGGATGCCCAGCCAGGACTGCGAGCGCACTGGTTCTTTGCTGCGCTCGATCTCGCCGATGTCCATCAGCCGCGAGGCTTCGTCGTAGTCGATCAGGCATGGGCGCCGTTGTCGAATCACATACTCGGTCAGGCCGCGCTGGCCGCGACGCGACGGTGGCGGATCGCTGCGTTGTTCATCGACGAAATACGGAAAGCTGACTTCGTTGGTCTGCCTGTCGAACTGCGCAATATAGAAGTTAAGGGCGAACAGCAGCTCGCCAACGATGCTATGCAGGCCGCGGAACAGATCGACCATTTCCCCAGGCTGACTGGACAATTCGGTGATCTGAAACAGCGCGCTCTGAAGATGTTCGGCTCTTTCGCGGTCGGCCACTTCCTGGCGTAGCGTGTGATTGAGCTCCGACAGCTGCAGCGTTCGCCGCGAAACGGTTTCTTCAAGGTCAGCACGGTGAAGAATGCGATCCAGCGCCATGGCCACATGACGCACCACGACGAGAAACAGTGCGCGGTCTTCCGAGTTGTAGACCCGGGACTTTTCGTACACCTGCATGGCGAGCATGCCGAAGACTTCGTCAGAGGCGTTCTTCAGCGGCGCGCCCATCCAGAATTCCGGCTTGTGCCCGACGCAAAAAAAACGCCCTTCGGCTTCGGCAGCGTAGATACCCGCCGCGTCGATTAGCAGCGGTTGGCCACTCGTGAGCACTGTGCCGGTCAAGGACAGATGGTCCGGCTTCAAGTACTCGTAGGTCTCGGACTCCAGGGCCTCGGTGTCGATGATGTCGACGTAGTACGGGTAGGTGATCTTGCGTGTGTCGCTGTCGTACAGCGCCAGGTAAAAATTCTCCGCGTCGATCAGACTCGCCAGTTGCTTGTGCACGCCCATCAGAAATTCGGAGCGTTCGCGTGTAGAGGTGGCCAGATAGGTAATTTCATACAGCACGCGCTGGGTCAGTTGTGCACGCGCCAGGGTGATGCCCTGGGTTTGCAGCGCGAGCTGCTGGGCCAGCTCCGCGAGAGCGCCGGCATCGTCAGTTCCGCACTGTTGCGGCGCGAGCAGCCAGCCCAGCACGCTTTCGCCGCTGCCGGTGGCCCAGCGCTGCAATTGGCGACGCTCACAGAACTCATCGAGTTGATCCGGCGAAAGGCTTGCCGGCCAGTCAGCGCCCGGTTCGCCCTGGCCGCTGAGGTGCAAATGATCGTTAACCCGATACCAGGCCCAGGCATGTGTGTGTGGCCATTTCGCGGCGGAGGCGAGCAGCGCGGTGATGGCGCTGGCAAAGGCCGCCGCGTGTGGCGAGCCGTGGGGCAGGGTGGACGAATTCATTGGCGCTCCAGGCCTGATGCTTATCGGCCTCATCTTCGGGCTTATACCCGGGCGCTGGCAAGAGAGCGGTTTAATTAATGTCAGACGGATCTTTATGGTTGGGAAACTCTGCTACGCGTGTGGAAGTTTAAAGTGAATGTGTGTAGAGAAAATTAGAACAACTCCGGTAGTTATGAGGTTTGTTATTTTTTAATTCGTGGCCTGTCGTTCATATGTTGTTTTGTGGTTGGGCGGACGCTTACTGGCTTTTTTCGCTTCTTTAAGTAGGTTCCTTCTTTCCTGATGTTTTCGTATAGCAATTACTTTTAAAAGTGGGCAAAGTTTTTTAAACGAGTCCATTGAGTGCGGTTGCATTGATGAACTGTTTCATTAAGCGCGTGAACGGCACAGCGAATTCCTATGATGAGTAGTTTTCAGGATGAAGTCCCCAAAGCCAGGGTTAATATAAGGCTTGATCTCCATACTGGCGGCGCAAGTAAAAATGTTGAGCTGCCGTTGAAATTGATGGTGCTCGGCGATTTCAGCAATGGAAGAGAGCAGCGCGCGCTTTCGCAGCGAAGCAAAGTCAATGTCGACAAAAACAATTTCGACCAGGTTTTAGGCGAGTATTGCCCCAAGTTGAACATTGCCGTGGCCGATACGCTGTCATCTGGCGGCGAAGAAGCCAGTGTTCAGCTCCTATTTCAGAAAATGAAAGACTTTGAGCCTGAACAGGTGGCGCGGCAGATTCCGCAGTTGCGTGCGTTGCTGGCTATGCGAAATCTGCTACGCGACTTGAAGTCCAACTTGCTGGATAACGCGACATTCCGCTACGAGCTAGAACAAATTCTTAAAAGCGAACAGTTGAGCGGTGAACTGCGGTTAGAGTTATCCGCATTAAGCAGTGATGCTCACTAACTAGTCAGTTTGCAGGAAATAACTAATGTCACGTGAAAATACACCCGCCTCTGCGCTGGGGCCTGAAGTACTGTCCTCAGAAAATAGAAGCGTATATGCCGACTTATTCGGCAAGATCAATCTCAGCACCGTTTCGTCCCTGGGAGCATTGGAGCCGTATCAGAATAATGATGTGTTGTCCGAAGTCTCCGTCGACGAACGGGTAACGGCGGCGGTCGATGTCTTTATGCGTTTGCTTGAACAGGCTGCGCAAAAGGTCGAGCGGCTCGATAGAACATTACTTGATGAACACATCGCCGCCCTTGATCAGAAAATCAGCCGTCAGCTCGATGCTGTCCTGCATCATCCAGAATTCCAGCGCGTGGAATCGGCGTGGCGGGGCGTGAAGTCCTTGGTCGATCAAACCGATTTTCGTCAGAACGTGCGTATCGAGTTGCTGGATATCAGCAAAGAGCATTTGGTTCAGGACTTCGAAGACGCACCGGAAATCGCCCAAAGCGGCCTTTATCTGCATAGCTACATTCAGGAATACGACACGCCCGGCGGTGAGCCGATAGCGGCGGTTGTTTCCGACTACGAGTTCGATCGCAGCCCGCAAGACATCGCCCTGCTGCGCAATATTTCCAAAGTTTCGGCTGCGGCCCATATGCCTTTCGTGGGGGCGGTGGGTCCAGCCTTTTTTGGGAAAAATTCGATGGAAGAAGTCGCCGCCATCAAGGATATCGGCAACTACTTTGACCGCGCTGAATACATCAAATGGAAGTCTTTCCGCGAAAGCGACGATGCCCGTTATATCGGCCTGACCTTGCCACGCGTATTAGGTCGCTTGCCTTACGGGCCCGACACCGTGCCGGTGCGTAATTTCAATTACGTCGAACACGTCAAAGGGCCCGATCACAATAAATACCTGTGGACCAACGCCTCGTTCGCTTTCGCCACCAACATGGTGAAGAGCTTTATCAAAAACGGATGGTGCGTGCAGATTCGTGGCCCGCAGTCTGGTGGCGCGGTGACTGATCTGCCCATACACCTGTATGACCTGGGTGTCGGTAGCCAAGCAAAAATTCCGTCAGAAGTGATGATTCCGGAAACCCGCGAATTCGAATTCGCCAATCTCGGCTTTATCCCGCTGTCGTATTACAAGAATCGCGATTACGCCTGTTTTTTCTCTGCCAATTCCGCGCAAAAACCCACGCTTTACGACACGGCGGACGCGTCGGCCAACAGCCGCATAAACGCACGCTTGCCCTACATCTTCCTGCTCTCGCGCATCGCCCATTATCTAAAACTGATTCAGCGCGAGAACATCGGTGCCACCAAGGACCGACGGTTGCTGGAGCTGGAGCTGAATAAATGGGTAGGCGGTCTGGTGACCGAAATGACCGACCCCGGCGACGATCTTCAAGCTTCCCATCCGCTGCGCGATGCCAAGGTCACGGTTGAAGACATCGAAGACAACCCCGGCTTTTTCCGCGTGAAGTTGTATGCGGTTCCGCACTTCCAGGTGGAAGGGATGGATATCAACTTGTCGCTGGTGTCGCAAATGCCCAAGGCCAAGGCTTAAACCGTGGCGCTCGGGAATCCGCGGTGAGAATCGATCGTCCTCTCTGGGCCAATGGCGTGTTGCTCTCGGCCCAGCAGTTCCAGCAGCAAGCGCGTCTGGAGGCGTGGAACAACGCGTGCGTGGCTCAGCTGGCGTTGGTTCACCCCTGGGGCGTGACAGCCGTGAGTTTCGATCATGAAGCGCTACGACTTGGAAAAATCAAAGCCGTTGGGCTTTGCCTGCGTATGCCTGATGGCACGCCAATCGACACCCAACGGGCAGATCCTCTTCCGCCGGCGCTCGCACTTTCTGACTTGGTTGCCAGCGACTGCCAGCGTGTGACCGTGCTGCTGGCGTTGCCTTTGGAGCACGGCAACGGCAACAACTGCGTGTTTGACGGCGCGCGCTGTGAGCGACCTACCCGTTATCGCCAGGTTTGGCGCGAGGTGCACGACCACTTCGGCGATGAGGCCGTGTCGATGGGTGTGCTGGAACATGAAGTCAGCCTGCGGCTGGAAACCGACGACAACAGCGAATATCTGGTTTGTCCCCTCGTACGGCTGTTCCGTAATGACCTAGGCGTTTGGGCTATCGACCCAGACTATGTGCCGCCTCTGCTCGGGTTTTGCGCGCATGTGGGGCTGATGGAGCAGCTGGACAATCTGTTGACGCAGCTGTCAACGAAACGGCAGCGCTTGATGGCCATGCGCCGGGAAAGCAATCAGCGCATGGCCGATTTCGCTGTCGCGGACGTATCGCTGTTCTGGCTTCTAAACGCCTTGAACAGCTACCAACCGATCCTCGCCGATATCAAAGCCCATCCCCAGCGTCCGCCAGAGCTTGTATATCGGGAGCTGGTCAAGCTTGCGGGCGGGCTTCTGACCTTTTCGCTTGAGCACGACATCAACGAAATTCCCGCCTACCGGCATGACAATTTGCAGGCCGTTTTTCCCCCGCTGATTCGCATGCTTTCTTCTTTGCTGGAAGCCAGCTTGCCCTCGCGCGTCGTGGTCCTTGCGCTTGAAGAAAGCGGCGCCAACCGCTGGCAAGTCGACCTGCTGGACGCGCGTCTGCGCGAGCACGGCGGAGCTGATTTCTATCTTTCAGTACGCAGCCGCTTGCCGGCAGCGCAATTGCGCGACCAATTCCCTCGCCTGTGCAAAGCGGGCACCCCGGAAGATGTTGATCGCCTGGTTAATGCGGCCCTTGACGGCGTGCCGCTTCGCCCGCTTAGCCATGTGCCGGCGGCCATTCCATTGCGTTTAGAGAACCAGTACTTCGCCTTGGACATGCAGCATGAGAAAGGCCAAGCCGTGCTCGGCGCGGGCGTCTGCGCGTTCTATGTGCCCGCGACGTTGCTGGACGCCAAGCTCGAACTCTTCGCGGTGTTGCGCTCATGAACCCCGCGCAGCGCCGAACCGTCGATACCGACGAACTTCTTCAAGACAGCTATTTGCTGACGGTGCAACTGCTCCATGGTGCCCGGGCGAATGAAAACCAGCGCCTCAGAGACGACTGCATTCAGCAGGTCGAACGTGTCCGCAGTGCGCTTGAAGAGGCCAAGGTCGCTCAGCGCAGCATTGACCTGATCACCCACGCGCAATGTGCGCTGCTGGATGAAACCGCGCTCAATCGCACCGTAGGGGAATGCCGCCTCCCTTGGGAAAGCGAGCCGCTGCAAGCGAAGTTTTTTCAGGAGCATCAGGCCGGCGAAAAGCTCTACGAAAACATTCGTGAGGTACTAAGCGAAGCATCTCCGGACCTGTTGGTTCTTACCGTCTTCCATCGTGTTTTGCTGCTGGGCTTTAAAGGGCGGTATGGCGACCTGCAAGACCCGGCGCGAGAGCAGATGGTTGCCGCACTAAGCGCATGGGTGACGCCGTTGGATAACGCCCTGGCGCGCACCGACGCCGTTGCGCTCGAGCATTCGCGGCCAGCGATACGCTGGTTGCAATCACCGTGGTTTCACGTTGCGAGTGCGGGGGTCTTGCTGCTGGTGCTGTGGTTGGGCCTGGATCACGTTCTGGCCAGCGCGATCGATGCCCTGATGTATAGCCAGGTGGGCCAATGACGCTCACCTTGATACGCGCGCTATGGTTGTGGGTTGGCGCGCTAGCCTGGGCCTTGATCGCCATCTTGCCCATCAACGGCTGGGACGTGGTGCCGTTGGGTATCGCCGTCGCCTTCATCATTGCGCTGGGCTGCGCGTGGGCGGGACGGCAGGTCGCAGCGCAGAGCGAAACCCTGATTTTGCCCGCAGGTGCGGCCTTGCCCCCTTCCTCCTACCGACATCCCATCGCACTGGTTTGTGGTGACGGTGCGAAGTCGTTGTTCAATATGGTCGGCGACGACGCGTTGGCGCTGCACCACAGCGATGTGGGTTGTTATCTCGCGGTGCCTCGAACGAGCCGTTTGCCGGACGTGGTGAATGCCGTGTTGGCGCAGCGACCTGAGTGGGCCAACCAGCTCTGCGTCATCCTCGTGGTCAACCCGAGTGAGCGCACAACAGGGTCCGGGTTGGTCACCGATCTGAAAGCGCTGCGGCATGATCTTTCCCGCGCTCGCCGGCGCGGCGTGACGTTGCCTCTGCTGATCGCCAGCTACCTACCCGCCGGGCAGAGCGACCTTCCCTGGCTCGGTTGGCAGCCTCGCGGTGGGCAGCCATGGATCATGGAGCAGGGGAGTCGGCTGCGCCTCGCTGCCTGGCAGCGCAACGCGCCCACATTGCTGGTCGAGGCGAGCCGTGCGCGTGCTGTCGTGCAATGGAACGCTGGCATGGCCTGGATTGCCGAGCATGTAATCGCGCCACTAAGCGAGGCCGATTCCTATGACTCGCCCTGCACAGCCCAGGCCTGCGGTTTGCTGCTTCTACCGCAAACAGCGTTCGGCGTGCCCGATAACTTATGGCAGCAATGGCTTGGTCAGCACACCGGCCTACGCGAATGCACGCCGGCGGTTGGCGATACCGTAACGCGCCTGGCATTTCCTGATCCGCTATTGGCCCTGTTGTCGGTTCGACCGCACCAAGCCCCTCTGCATCGAACGATTGCCGTTGCGTCATGGCTGTTTGCTGCGACTGGCGCAATCGCATTGATCAGTTCCGCCTGGCAGAACACGCTACTGGCGCGACGGGTCAGCGACGACCTCAGTCGCTTCCAGGTTGCTCGCGTGCATGACCCCATAAGCCCGAGACACGATGACGCGCTGGCAGCGCTGCACGTGCACGCAGCGGTGCTGGATACCTACTACCGCCAAGGTGAACCTCTGGCGCTCGGCCTCGGTTTTTATCGGGGTGAACGGCTGCGAATACCCGTGCGAGATGCCCTCGCTTCTATTCGTTCGGCGTCGCCGGGCGCGACGGTCGAGGACGCGTTGCAACTCGACAGCCTGTCGTTGTTCGCCGTGGGCAGCGCCACCTTGAAGCCTGACTCCACCACTGTGCTGATCAAGGCCATCAGCACCATCAAGGCCCGGCCGGGCTGGCTGATTTTGATCTCTGGCCATACCGATGCGGCAGGCCAGGCCGAACGCAACCAGCAGCTCTCATTGGCCCGAGCCAGCGCCGTGCGTGACTGGATTCAGCAAATGACCAGCATCCCGGCTAATTGCTTCGCCATCCAGGGCCTGGGCGCCAATCAACCCATTTCCAGTAACGACACCGAATTCGGGCGCGCGGCCAATCGCCGTGTCGACATCCGTTTGGTGCCTGAGCCTGCCGCCTGTTTGCCTGCGGTACAGGCCGAGTCGAAACCGCCGTTATCAGCGGCTTTTATCCCCCCAAAAGGAGTTTTTTCACATGGCTATTCCAGTTTATTTGTGGCTGCAGGATGACGGCGGCGCTGCCATCAAGGGCTCAGTGGATGTACAGAAACGCGAAGGCAGCATCGAGGTGCTTGCCCAGGACCACAGCGTGTTCATTCCCACCGACAACAACACCGGGAAACTGACCGGCGCGCGGGTTCATACCCCGTTTGTTTTCCAGAAAGAAATCGACGCATCGAGTCCTTACCTGCTTAAGGCCGTCACCACCGGACAAACCCTTAGAAGCGCCGAGTTCAAATGGTACCGAATCGACGACGCCGGCCAGGAAGTAGAGTACTTCAACACCAAGCTTGAGAACGTCAAGGTGGTGAAGGTGGCGGCAAAAATGCACGACGTAAAAGAACCCTCGAAGGAGAAACACAACCACCTGGAAGTGATCGAACTGCGCTACGAAAAAATCACCTGGACCTACAAGGACGGCAACATCATTCACTCCGACTCCTGGAGCGAGCGTCAGAGCGCTTGAACACTCGGCAGCGGCTTGTTCAGCCGCTGGCTTCGCTTGCTTGAGGGATGTGCATGGCCAGTAATTCCCCTGTTCCGTTTTTCGACCACAGCCGCCACCGGCTCACGGTTCGCAGTGTCGATATTCCGGTTGACGTATTGGCATTTCGAGGTGAGGAGGCGCTGAGCAAGCCTTTCGTCTATCGCATCGAATTCACTTCTACGGAACAGGACATCGCTGCGCAGAAAATGCTTGGGCAGGAAGGCAGCTTTAGCCTGCACGCACCGCCGAACCGTCAGCTGTTACCGATGGGCGATGCCGAATCCGTCAAGCCGCTACGCAGCGTGTATGGGGTAATCACCGGCTTCAAGCGTTTGGCCGGGTCCGATGACCAGGCCATTTACGAAGTGATTTTGGAACCACGGCTCGCCCTGTTGGCGCGCGGCCAACAGTACCGCCTATTTCAACAGCAGTCCGTGCCGGAAATCGTCGAGAGCGTCCTGCGTGACCACCATGGCTTTCGCGGCCAGGACCTGTATTTCGCCTTGCACCGTGACTACCCCAAGCGCGACCAGGTGATGCAATACGGGGAAAGCGACCTGGCGTTTATCGCCAGGCTGCTGGCAGAGGTGGGCATTTGGTACCGCTTCGCCAGCGACGACCGCCTGGGCATTGAAGTGGTCGAATTTCACGATGATCAGCGCGCCTATCAATTTGGCATAGAACTGCCCTACCGGCCGCCATCGGGAACCGCCAGCAGTGGGCAGGACGGAGTTTGGCGGTTGCAGTCCGAGCACGCTGTGGTGGAGCGCCAGGTCAGCCTGCGCAGCTATAACGCCCTCAATGCTAACGCTGACTTGGACGGAGCATTCTCTGGCGATCCGAGCGTTAAAAACACCTACGGCGACGCTTATCGATTTGGCGAACCGTATCGTGCGATGGGTGAAGCGTTAGCCGAACGGGACAACCGCGACAGCGAGAGTGGCCACTTTTTCGCCCGGCTCAGGCATGAGCGCTTTCTGAATCTTCAAACGAAGCTCAGCGGTATCAGCAGCAGCGCCAGCTTGGCGCCAGGGCAAGTGCTTAAAGTCGGTGATGGGGCGCCTCAGGCGTTTTCCACAGGGGCCGTGCTTACCGAACTCATCACCACAGCCGCGCGTGATTGCAGCCTGACGGCGGAATTCAACGCGATCCCTTTTTCGCAGCAGTACTGCTTCCGCCCGGCGCTTGCACAAAAGCCGCAAATCGCGGGCACGGTGCCGGCCCGCATCACCAGCCGCAAAAGCAATGATGCCTATAGCCATATCAACCTAGATGGCCGCTACAAAGTCAGCTTCCTGTTTGATCGCGGCACGTGGCCGGCCGGCGGTGAAAGTTTGTGGCTGCGCCTTGCGCGTCCCTATGCCGGTGCTGCCCACGGCCTGCATCTGCCGTTGCTGGCCGGCACCGAGGTGGCGGTTGCCTTCGAGCAAGGCGATCCCGACCGTCCCTACATCGCCTATGCACTGCACGACAGCGAGCACGCCGACCACGTCACCCTGCGCAACCACAAGCGCAACGTGCTGCGCACCCCTGCCAACAACAAACTGCGGCTCGACGACAGTCGGGGTGAGGAGCACATAAAGCTCAGCACCGAGCACAGCGGCAAAAGCCAACTCAACCTCGGCCACCTTGTCGATAGCGACCGGCACAAACGCGGCGAAGGGTTTGAATTGCGCACCGACGGCTGGGGCGCGATTCGGGCGGGGAAGGGTTTGTTTATCAGCACGGACGAGCAGCGCGTTGCCGGCGGCCAGGTGCTCGCCATGCAGGCAGCCACAGCGATGCTGGAAGGTGCTGAACAGCAACTGCTGCATTGCCAGAAAGTGGCCGCCGCGCATAACTGCTTGCAACCCTCGCTCAATGACCTGCAGCAATTGCACGCCAACGCTAAAGGCCTCAAAGGCCCAGCCATCGTACTCAGTGCTCCACAAGGAATAAGCGCCGTCACGCCGGCCAGCCTGCTGCTGAAAAGCGGCGGCGCCTTGTATCTGCAAAGCCAGGATGAGATCAATTTGGCCGCAGCGCAGCGCCTGAGCGTGCACGCCGGGCAGGCGATTTCGCTGGTTGCCCAACAGCAAGGAATGCGCCTGGTCTCCGGTGATGGGCCCCTGACGATGGCGTCCCACAATGGCGTGCTCGACATCATTGCCAAGCACGATCTCACCGTGCAGACCACGCAAGGTCACATGCAACTTACCGCCAAAAACGGCATTACCCTTGGCTGCGGCGGCGGCTTTATTCGCATCACGGCACAGGGCGAGGTTGAGCTGTACAGCACCGGCAAGCTGACGTTGAAAGGCCAGCATCATTTCCATACGCCAGACGCCCAGGCGTTCCCGCTGCCCGTATTGCCGACCTTCGTGTGCGAAGACTGTATACGCAAGGCGGCGGCCGCTTCCGTTGGTTTCCTGACACGGGGGCAGCAACCATGACGCCTGAATCGCTGGCGGCATGGCTCGACGATCTACAGCAGTGCTGCGCCGCGCAACCTAACGCCTCGTTGTACCTGATCATCGACCAGGCCATCGACGAAGCGCCCCTGGTGCCAGGCGTTTTCAGCATCGTTTCCTGCCATTCATTGTTTACGGGATTGCCTGAGGAAGACGCGGTTCATTTGGCGCCGCTGCTCATTCAAGTGGACCGCGATGCGCCCCTGGTTCGACTGTGGCTCGGCGCGCTGATGGCTGAGCGTGATCCGCGCACCTGCATGGTCGCTCTGGTATCGAGGTGGGGTCTGCAAGCGCTTGGCTCGTACCTCAGTCGCTGCCTGGAAGCGTGCAACGGCGGGCAGACGGGCATCCTCCGGTTCTACGACCCACGCCTCTTCCCGCTGCTCTTCAGCCAAGTGCTAACGCCTGCTCAACAGCAACCGCTGCTTAGCCCAGCCGTGAGCTGGTATTGGCTCGACCGCGATGGTGCGCACCAGCAAATGGAAGGGCTCGATGAGCCGCCCATGTACAGCGACGAACTCGACATAGCCGAACTAACCGACGCGCAACTGGAAACACTCGCCTGCGCCAGCGACGCCGTTGCGCTTACACAGGATCCGTTGGCTGCGTTTCCAGCTGATTGCAGCCTCGAACGCCGGTTTCAAAACTGCTACGCCGCCATGCTGGAAGCCACACGCGTCGGCTTGATCTCGCCTATGCAGCGGGATGCGTTTTCGCTCGATTTTTTGCACAAGGAAGGTGGCGTATGACCGTGGTGATTGGGCGCTCTTTGCACGTCGGAGTTCGGCGTTTAGCCGTGGTTTTTTCCTGTGGACTAACCCTGGCTGTTGTTACCGAAACCAGCTGGGCGGACCTTATTCATGGAATTAACCACACCCATTGGGCCATCAATCGCTTCAGTGTCGACGGCCATCCAGCGATTGACGGTATTAGCCCATACCAAGGGGGCGGCGGTGGTGGAGGGTATTTCGCTCCTCAGCATTGGTCGCCGGGCATGACAGTGCGTGTGGATTGGGAAAGGGGCATAGGGGGGTCTAAGGGATTTCCTGGGTTCGCCGATTGGCCAATATATGAAGCTTGGGTGGAAAAAATGGAGGCCCATAACCGTCAGTTGAGCAAGCTGGTCCCCGTACCCGATTACACCGGTCAAAAGGTCTGCGGCATCACCATCCACTTTCTGCCCTGCGACGAATTACAAGTCAGCACATCCTGCTACCACTACGGCAACCCCGAATACCCCATTAAAACGCCGCTTCATCTGCCGGAGCCGACGTCATGCCCGCAGTGAAACGCTCGTCGGCGACCGTATTTCTAAATGCCTATGCAAGCGGCCAGATCGCCCTGCGTTCGATCTTTCCAAAACGCCGATCTCGCGTTCGCTATGTGCTCAAGGAACACCGCTCATGACTTCTCTGATAAAGCGCCCGCATCTCTGGCGCTCAACGAACTTGTTCGCCATTTTTTGCGCGGCGCTAACGCTGGCTTTGCTGGCCGAAACCGGATGGGCAGGAAGCATCAATGGCATTAACCACACGCATTGGGCGATTGATCGTTTTAGCGTTGATGGCCGATCCGCAATTGACATTATCGGGCCCTACCAAGGGGGCGGGGGCGGGTGGGGGTATTCGGTCCCCGCACGATGGCGGGCTGGAATGACGGTGCGGGTAGATTGGGAGACTGGCTTGGGAAGCAGCGAAGGTTATCCCGGCATTGGGGATTGGCCCAAATATTTAGCGTGGGAAAAAATGGTTGATGAAAAGAAACGCACGCTCACCAAATTGGTCGCCGTACCGGATTACACCGGTGAGAAAACCTGCGGCATAACCGTGCATTTTCTTCCGTGCGATGAATTACAAGTCAGCACATCCTGCTATCACTACGGCAATCCGGAATACCCGATCAAGACGCCGCTTCATCTGCCGGAGCCGACGTCATGTCCGCAGTAGGCCATTCCCCGGTGTGGTATCCGCCGGAATTTCCAGCGCAAGGTCGATTGCCCAGTCGGCCAGAACAGGTCGTTTGGAATATTCATCGTCAAGGCGATATCGAGCGTGATTACCACGGCGCGCTGTCGGAAGCATCAGGCCTGCGCGTGACTCCGCCCTGTTGCAAAACCTTGCACATCAGCCTCTTTTTCGACGGCACGGGAAACAATCTCTTTAACGACTTGTTTGTCTCAGATATTCCCCATCCAACGAACATCGCCCGGCTATTTCGCGCGACGATTGGCCACGGTTACGCGGGTGGAGCCTCTGGTATGGAGGGCTTGCTCGACCCGCCTGGTACAGGGTTGGGCCAGTACTACAAGTACTACATGCCTGGCGTTGGCACGCCGTTTCCGGAGGTCGGAGATTTGGACTATTCGACTCTTGGACTGGCGTTTGCTCGCCATGGCGAGGAGCGCATCAACTGGGGCCTTCTGATGATTATCGATGCCCTGCGCCAGGAACTGGGTTTGCCGAGTATGGATGGGGCTGGCCTTAAAGCCTCCGTCGAAGCAATGGGGTCGACCATGGGTATTGCTGCACGCCGGAGTCGGACTCGGGAGTTTGATCGTCAGCTTCGCTTGTTGGTCCCGCTTTTGGGGCCGGCGGTGCTTCATCCCTTTGCGGGCAAGCCCAAACTCGTGGGTATCAAGTTGTATGTGTACGGCTTTTCACGCGGCGCTGCAGCGGCACGAGCGTTCGTTACCTGGCTCAACGAATTGCTTAGCCATACAGAACGAACGCAGCCAGCGTTACAGGTGGACGACCTGCGTCTTCCTGTCCGGGTTCAGTATCTGGGCCTGCTGGATACGGTGGCATCGGTAGGCATCGCAGATATGATGCCCGGGGCCGATGGGCATATGAGTTGGGCCGACAAAAACCAGCAGTTGCCCGGAGGAAATAATCTCGTTAAACGCTGCTTGCACTTGGTGGCAGGCCACGAGCAGCGGTTGTGTTTTCCTTTGGACTCTATTCGCCGTCCCAGTGGCGGATATCCGGTAAATAGTCATGAAGTGATTTACCCCGGGGTGCATTCGGATGTGGGGGGAGGCTATCCGGCCGGGGATCAGGGAAAAGCTTTTGGAAACGACAGTTTTTTATTATCTCAGGTGGCTTTAAACGATCTGTATGCAGATTCGTTCACGTACGGCGCACCTTTGAAAGTTCCGGAGGATGTTCTTCCGCACCGTTTAAAAAGTGATATGTGGCGGGTTTTAGATGCCTCTGCAATTAACTCATTTGATGTTTCTTCGGAGCTTGTAGATCGCTTTAATGCCTGGCGCCAGATGATTGCGAATACGACATCCGTTTCAGTGACCCTAGCCTCAAAAAGAGGCGCGCCTTTTGATCCGCTTGTTACAACGTTCAGCCTTGAATCAGCTTTGAGGAGTCAACTCAGCTGGCTAACCGCCTGGCGCATCGATCGTTACGCCTTCTTCAGCATGGAGCACACCAGCTTCTATAACCAGGCGAGCGACACCCACGCTGATCCGGTTGTGCAGAGCGCTGCCAAAACGACCCGCGACAAAAAGCAGCAAGCAGTAAATGCCGAGCGTGTCGTGCAACAGGAATTGGAGCGCCGGGGCCAGGCGCCCAGGCCTTTACCTCCAGGCCCGAAAGACTTCGATCCCGATCTGGGGAAAACCCAGCTGCGCGAGGCGGCTTATGAGTTCGGCCAAGCCTTTCGCGACCTCAATCATCTGGCCTCCCGAATTGACCGAATCGTGCCTTCAGCAATCGGCTGGCCGGATGTATTCGACAATTTCCATGTCGACGTTGGGGTGGAGTGCCTGCAACTGAAGGCGGCCGGTCGAGCGCGAGTCAGGGAGCTATTTCCACCGCCTGAAGGTTTCAGCAGCCACCTCGACGACCACCGCCGTGGCAAGGTCGACGAAAACCGCAACGCGTCAACCCCGGTAGGGCTATTGCGTGCTCTGTTCGATGAGCATGTGCATGACTCGCGCGCCTGGTTTCTTTACTCCTGGAAACGCGAGCCGTTTGGCAGCTTTTTCCGCGAACGCATGGTGTTTTTCGGGGACGCCAGCAGACGAGAAATCGTGCTCAACGAGCAGGAGAAGCGCGAACTGCTGGCCTATCAGGCGCCGCCTGCGGAAATCAGTGAACGCTGGGTCGAGATTCAGCGGGTGCGCACCGATAAGTGGCTAGCCGAACGCGCCTTGACCCATGGGGAGTTTGACCATGACGCGGCATAGGCACATTAGCCAAACGCACATTTTGCCCAGCCTCTGGCGAAGTCTCGGCCTTGTCGCATTAGGGCTATTTGGCGGGGAGGTTCGGGCGGACCTCATCTATGGAATTAACCACACCCATTGGGCGATCAATCGCTTCAGTGTCGACGGGCATCCGGCGATTGACATTATTGGCCCGTACCAAGGCGGCGGCGGTGGTGGAGGGTATTTCGCTCCTCAGTACTGGTCGCCGGGGATGACAGTGCGTGTGGATTGGGAGAGGGGCTTAGGCGGATCGAAGGGATTTCCCGGGTTTGCAGACCGGACCAAATATCAGGCATGGCTTAAAAAAATGGAGTCTCAGAATCGCAAATTGACCAGGACCGTGTCGGTGCCTGATTACACCGACACGAAAGTCTGCGGCATTACAGTCCACTTTCTCCCATGCGACGAGTTGCAAGTCACCACCTCCTGCTACCGCTACGGCCAACCCGACTACCCGATTAAAACGCCGCTTCACCTGCCGGAGCCTGCCTCATGTCCCGGTTAAACACCTGCCCGTCACGCGAGAAAATCATGGGGTTCATAGCGCTTCCAAAAATCGGATTGCACGATGCTCGGCCGCTTCGTAGCCGGCAAGTTCGTGCAGTTTCAAGCTGCGGCACAAGCAGGCAGGCCGGGCTTTGAAAACGATGCCGCATTTTAATCCTTATCCACTGAATGCCCGTCCAGCCTATGGGCGCTGGTCTATGGCCGGCGCCGTATTGCTTTGCCTCGCCAGTGTGGCGGCCGTGCAGGTTGGGCCGTTTGTTGAGCCACGTCAGGCGGCGGATGGTGTTGTGGTTGTGCTGGCGTCCTGGCTGTTGGCTCTGTTGCTGCGGATGATTTACCACCATGCCAATCGAGCCAATGCCGAGCGCTATACGCAGTTCGCTGAGCAGGTGCAGCGGCGCTGGTGGCGGGAGCACCGTGAGCAGGTGTCGATGATCGAATCGGTGCTGGTCAGCCCGGCCTGCAGCGCTGTCGAAACGGCGGCGGCGCTTTTTACGTTCACTTATTTACCGCCCCACAACGCGGTGCGCGCGCCGGCACCGATTCGGTCGCCGTTGGTGCGCGGCGTTCAGCGCGCCGAACGCGAGATGCAGCTTGCTCGGTTGCTGGTCATGCGCTGGCAAGAGCAAAACCCGGCGCCGGAGGTCGGTGATTTAATGCACTGTTACTGGTTAGGGGCGCCCTCAGTCTGGCGGGCGTTTTGCGCGCAGATCGCGGAGCTCGCGCCGCAGGTGCGACTGCCCGACGAGCCGCAGCAGTGGCGGGGGATCGAGAGTCTGAACGACGCTATCGATGCCCTGCAAAACGCCCCGCAGCAGTCGCGCATTCTCTGCGTCGCGTGTGTATCGCTGGACGTCATCCCTAACGCTGGCGAAGCGGCATTGCTTTGGCTGCTGGGCCCGAGCGGGGGTCCGCGCCTGCAGCGAGGCGAATGGCTGACCCTCGGCGCCGAACGGTTAGTCGATGTGAGCAGGCGTGCCCTGGAGCAGGCAGAACTGCAACACCCAGCCCAAGCCTGCATCACATTCAGCCAACCGCAATTGCACGACGAGCAGGCCCCCGACTGGGACCTTCCCAAGCATTTACAGGATGCCAACTTCGGCGCGCTCGGCGATATGGAAGCGATGGTCGCGTTGACGCTGGCCTGTTGGTATACGCAGTGCAATGACGTGCCGTGTTCATGGCTGGCCAGTGACCCGACGCACAGCGTCGCGCTTGGCGTGGTGAAGCCCGATGAACCAGTCTGAGTCGTCACGTTCTTTCAGGTGGCAACCGGTTGCGTTGCTGGTGCTGGCCGCCGTGCTGGTGGTGGCACTGACGGCGCTGCTTTGGTGGCTTTACTCCGCAGCCCCGGCGGATGAAATCGATTGGCAGCGTGCGATTCCGACCTTGGCACTGGTTGCGGCGGGACTGGCCTTTTTCGCCGTCGTGGCATGGCTGATCATCCACGGTCACATCGGGCACTGGAGCGCCGCCATGCAAACGGTGTGGTGGCGCCGGCAGAGCCCGCTTCCGGTCGATGGGCCTGGCGAGGAAATCGCCTCCGCCATGCGCGAGCAATTCGGCTTCTTTTGGCGTCGGCGCGTGCGTCTGTTGTGGGTGCTCGGCGAGCCTGAGCAGGTCGAGTCGCTGGTGCCAGGCCTGGCTGAAAAGCTGTGGCTGCCTGATCAGAACACGCTGCTGCTGTGGATCGGTTCATCGCAAAGTCCGGTCGAGCCGGAACGCTTGGAACGCTGGCGCGCATTGCGGGCCTGGCGGCCTGTGGATGGGTTTATTTGGGTACTAAGCGAAGGTCAGCGTGACACGGCCGATTTTGTCGCAACCGGCACGCGCCTTTTACAGCGCGTGATGCGAACGCTGCGTTGGCAAGCGCCGCTGCATCTGTGGCAGCTCAGTGCTACCGAGTGGGAGCAGGCGCAACGTCCACAACAAACGGTGGGGCGCGTGCTTCCCGTGCGAGCAGATGCTGTGCAGTTTCAGGCCTGTTTGCGTGAGGTGCTGCCGCCGTTGCGACGGCTTGGTTTGGCGCAGATGCAAAACCTGCCGTCAGACGATTTTCTCTGGCGCCTTGCGCGCGATTTACAAGCCGAAGGCGTCACGCGCTGGGCTCAGGCGTTGGTGCCGTTGTTTGAGCGCCGCAATCCGGCAGTGGCGCTGCGTGGAATCTGGTTCAGCCCGCTAGCGCATGGGCGTGCACCGACCAGCCATCAGCGTTCCTGGGCTTTTTCGCCAGCCTGGGCGGGCGTGCTGGGTGATCGGGCACGCGGGCGCCGGCTGGGCTGGAACGCGCCACGGGTGTTGTATGCGTCGCTAATGTCAGTGGCCTGCGTGTGGAGCGTTGGGTTGCTGCTGTCGTTTGTCAGCAACCGGCTGATGGTCGCTCAGGCACAGCACACCTTGACGATGATGCAGCAGGCGCAAGGAGGGGATGAGCAACTGCTTGCGCTGCACGAAATGGTGCGGGAGTTGGCACGCTTGCGCCAGCGCTCGGCCGATGGCGTGCCGTGGCAGCAGCGCTGGGGCTTGAGCCGGAACGCCGATTTGCTCGCAGCGTTCTGGCCGCGTTATGTCGAAGCCAATAACCGCCTGCTGCGCGATCCGCTGGCGGCCAGCCTGCATCGGCAGATGACGGCGCTGCTGGCTTTGGCGCCGCAGAGTCCGGAGCGATCAGCCCGTGCGGCTCAAGCTTACGACCAGCTCAAAGCGTACTTGATGATGGCGCGTCCGGAGCGCAGCGAAGCTGACTTTCTTGCCGCCACGTTGGCGCTTGAAATACCAGAGCACCACGACGTAAAGCCGGACCGTTGGCAAGGATTGTCGGCCAGTTTGCTCAGCTTTTATGCGACGCAATTGGCGGCGTACCCGCACTGGCGCATCCAGCCTGACCGGCGCCTGATCGCGCAGGTGCGTCAGGTGTTGTTGGGCCAATTGGGGCAGCGCAACGCGGAGTCCAATCTGTATCAGCAGGTGCTGGATGAGGCGGCCAATAACTATCCAGCCCTGGGGGTGGAGCAACTGACCAGCGAGGCGGATGCCCAGCCGTTGTTTGCAAGTGCAGTGACGGTGCCGGGGGAGTTTACCCGCCAGGCCTGGGAGGGCCAGGTGCGTCAGGCGATTGAACAGGCCGCTGAGGCGCGCCGCGAAAAAGTGGATTGGGTGTTGAGCGAATCACCCGCCGAACTGATGCCCGAGCTGACGCCGCAGCAGCTCAGACAGCGTCTCACCGCACGTTACTTTCAGGACTACAGCGGCGCCTGGCTGAGGTTTCTCAATAGCCTGCAGTGGCAACGCGCGAGCAGCCTGGCGGACGTGATTGATCAACTGACGTTGATGAGTGATGTGCGCCAGTCGCCCTTGATTGCGCTGCTCAATGCATTGGCCTTCCAGGGAGAGGCGGGTGGGCGGACGTCGGCATTGACCGATACGCTGATCGACTCGGCGCAAAAGCTTCTGGCGAACACACCGGTGGCGGCCATCAATCAACACCTGCCCGGTGCCGATGGCCCGCTGCATGCGACGTTTGGTCCGCTGCTGAAACTGCTGGGCAACCAGGATGAGCCCGAGGCCGGGCAGTCGTTGAGCATTCACGCATTCCTGAATCGGGTAACGCGGGTGCGGCTGACGTTGCAACAGATCAGCGCCGCCCAAGATCCGCAGCACATGACGCAAGCCTTGGCGCAAACCGTGTTTCAAGGCAAAGGTGTAGACCTCACCGATACGCGTGGCTACGGCAACCTTCTGGCTGCCAGCCTCGGCGCTGAGTGGGCGGGCATCGGCCAGACGTTGTTTGTGCAGCCCTTGGAACAGGCGTGGCAACAGGTGCTGGAGCCTTCAGCCAGTGCGCTCAATCGGCAGTGGCAGCGGACGATTGTCGACCTGTGGGATAAGTCATTCACCGGACGTTATCCCTTCGCCGCCACCACCAACACCGCATCGTTGCCAATGCTGGGGCAGATGATTCGTGCCGACTCCGGGCGCATCGAGCAATTTTTGCAGCAGCAGTTGGCCGGCGTCCTGCGCAAGGAGGGCACGCGCTGGGTGGTCGATCCGCGCCATAGCCAGGGCCTGTCTTTCAATCCGGCGTTTCTCGATGCGGTTGAGCAACTCAGCGAATTGGCCGACGTGTTGTTCACCGACGGTGGCATGGGGCTGAGTTTTGAACTGTTGGCCAAACCGGTGCAGGACGTCGCGCAAACCCTGTTCATTCTCGACGGCCAGCGACTGCATTACTTCAACCAGAAGGAAAGCTGGCATCGCTTCACATGGCCGGGCAGCGGCGAATATCCCGGCGCGAGTGTGACGTGGACAAGTACCCACGGCGGCGAGCGCTTGTTTGGTGATTTTCAGGGGCCATGGGGCCTGATCCGCCTGCTTGAACTTGCCCAAGCCACTGCACTGGATGACAGCGAAAGCCGCTACCGCCTGCAACTTGAAACCCCTGATGGCCCGATGCTGACCTGGCACCTGCGCACCGAGTTACATGCCGGGCCTTTGGCGTTGTTGCGTCTGCGCGGGTTCCGTCTGCCCACGGATATTTTTCTTCCAACGCGCGCGGTCGCTGATGACGTGCAGGAGCGCCTATGACGCTGCAGACCCTTGTGGACAACTGCTTGCAGCAAGTGGATGGGCTGTCGATGGCACGGCAACAGGCCGCGCAATGGGCGCCCTGGTTGCTGCCGTTGGAGCACAACCCGCCGGCCGGCACAGACCCTGGCTACCACGATGACTATCAGCAGATGCGCGAGGAGGTGGACAAGCTGTCGGGCGCCAATGCAGCGCGCGTGGCGAGCCTGGCCCAATCGCTGCTCACCACCTGCTGCAAGGATTTGCGCGTGGCCACATATTACGTCTGGGCTCGTTTGCATCAAGACGGCGAGGCGGGTTTGGCCGACGGTCTGAACCTGCTGGCCGCTCTGGTGGATCGGTTCGCAAATCAATTGTTGCCGGCAAGGCCCAGCGGGCAAAAGTTGGCAGTGGAGTGGCTGGCCGGAGCGAAGGTGTTGGCGAGTCTGTCGTTGTATCCGGAAGTGGCCAAGCCCGATGCGCAGCGCACGGTCGCAGCCCTGGTCTGGCTGGAGCAAAGCCTTGGCAGTTGGCCGCCCGAGCAGCGTCCGTGTCTGGATGGCTTGTATGCCGCGCTGGCGCAACGCCTGTCGCAGGCGGGTGGCGTTGATGCGCTGGTGCCGCAGCACAGCGCCGCTGATGAGCGCAGCGTGCCGGCGACTGCCATTCAATCCGGCCGCGATCTGCTTGAGCATGGCCGCATGCTGGCGGGTTACCTGCGCGCGCAGCCATCTGGCTGGCTGGCTGCCCACCGGCTGATGAAAAGCCTGCGCTGGGACACGGTGCAGCAGGCGCCGCCCCTGGGGGCTGCCGGGCATACCCGCCTGGCACCGCCGCGCGCCGATTACCGCGCACAGCTGCGCCGGCTGTACGTGCAGCAAAGCTGGAGCGAACTGCTGGAACTGACCGAGCGGGTGTACGCCGAGGGCGTTAACCATTTCTGGCTCGACCTGCAGTGGTACGTGCACCAGGCGCTCGGCAAACAGCCGGCGCCGCAGGACGCGTGGGTCGACGTTGTGCGAAGCGATCTGGCGCTTTTTCTTGACCGCGTACCGGGCTTGGAAATGTTGTGCTGGAGCGATGGGTCTCCCTTCGCCGATGCCACCACCAGCGCCTGGATCACTCAGCATGTACGCCAGGCACCAGGGCAATGGCTGTCGCCAGCAACACCTGTAGCGGCAGTTACAGACGACACTCTGGAGTTGGAAAACGAGGCACTGGCGCAAGCCGACAGCGACGGGGTGGACGCCGCACTTGCGTGGCTGGCGGCGCGCCCTGGCATACAGAGCGGTCGCCAGCGCTGGCTTCTGCGTTTGCTGATGGCACGAATCACCGAGCAATGCGGCAAGAGTGAATTAGCCATTCATTTGTTGGATGAGCTGGATCGCCGAGCCCAGGCACTTGCCTTGGTGGAGTGGGAGCCCGAGTTGGCATTCGAGGTCAAGGTGCGGCTGCTCAAATTGCTCCGCGGACGGGGCGCTCAAGCCACAGCCGACAAGGCGGCGCAACGCTCGCGGATGGACGCGCTGCTGGCCTCGCTGGTAGCCATCGATCCACTGCGCGCGGCGGTGTTGTGTGGCTGATTTTTCTGGGGGACCCGCGAGCGAAATGGACAACCTGACCCTGCACTATTTCGAAGCTGAAATGCGTTACCTGCGTGAGGCCGGCAAGGAGTTCGCCGAGGCGTTCCCTGATCGTGCCGCGCACCTCAATCTGGATAAGCCGGGCGCGCGCGATCCTTACGTGGAGCGGCTGTTTGAAGGGTTCGCCTTTCTAATGGGGCGCCTGCGCGAAAAGATCGACGACGACTTGCCGGAAATGACCGAGGGGCTGGTCAGTCTGTTATGGCCGCATTACTTGCGCACCATTCCGTCCCTGTCGGTAGTGGAACTGGCGCCGGACGTGGCGCAGATGGCGAGCAGCGAAACCATCGCGCGCGGCTTTGAAGTGTTGTCGCGGCCGGTCGGGCCGCAACGCACGCGCTGCCGCTATACCACGACCGAGCCCGTTGCCTTGCAGCCGATTGCGCTGGAGTCGCTGCGCCTGGGCCATGAGGCCGATGGCCGTTCGGTTCTGCGGCTGCGATTCAGCTGCGGGGCGTTGGCGGACTGGACGCAGGTCGATCTGAGCCGCTTGCCGGTGTATCTGAATGCCGACTCGCCGCTTGCCTGCGCGCTGCATCAGGCGCTGACATTGCACGCGCAAACGGTGTATGTGCGGCTAGCGGGGCAAACGGATCGCACGGCGCTGGATGTGCATTTCAAGCCCAAAGGGTTTAGCGCTTCCGACCGCCTATGGCCTAAAGGCGATGCTTCGTTCAGTGGCTACCAGCTGCTGCTTGAGTACTTCAGTTTCCGTGAAAAATTTATGTTCGTGACCCTGTGCGGTCTCGAGCAACTGACGCTCGCCGCCAGCGTGCGCGGGTTTGAATTGGATGTCGTGCTGGCTGAGCAGTGGCCGCAGCAATTCGCGCTGAATGCCGAGCACCTGCGTCTGCATTGCGTGCCGGTCATCAACCTGTTTGCCCTGGAGGCCGATCCGCTGTCGCTGGCGCCGCTGCAAAGCGACTACCTGCTGCGGCCGATGCGGCTGCAGGACGGCCATACCGAGATTTATTCGGTGGACGAGGTGAGTTCCTCCCGTGATGCAGAACACCGCGCGTACGTGCCGTTTACCAGTTTCAGGCACAAGGGCGGCATGCTGCGGGATGAAGCGCCGGAGCGCTTTTTCCACACCCGACTCAAGCGCGGCGCGAACGGGCTGCACGATACCTGGCTGATTCTGGGCGGCGAGGGGTTTGCCACTGATTGCCGGGATGAGCAGGGCAGTCTGTCGATGCGCTTGACCGGCACCAATGGGCAACTGCCGCGCAAAGCCTTGCAAAGCGCCTTGCTCGATACGGTCGTACAAACCACCCAGACGCCCATTCGCGCGCGCAATTTATGTGCGCTCACGCAGCCGTGTTATCCGCCGAACCGTGACCGCTTCCATTGGCGCGTGCTGAGCCATCTGG
The DNA here is from genome assembly GCF_979254655.1 of Pseudomonas sp. AC229. Classification (NCBI taxonomy): domain Bacteria; kingdom Pseudomonadati; phylum Pseudomonadota; class Gammaproteobacteria; order Pseudomonadales; family Pseudomonadaceae; genus Pseudomonas; species Pseudomonas sp. AC229. Next base: position 324,038 of record NZ_CEEDHK010000002.1, on the reverse strand, counting down.
GCTCTAACTTTTTGTCGATGCTCGACAGCGCCGAAGTGCTGCGCGGCACGCTGGCGCTTTATGACTGGAGCCAAAGCGAACTGAACCGAAGGCGACTGGAGGCGATAGTCGAGGTGCGTCATCACCTGATCCAGCGCTTTGAACGCGGCTTTCTGCTGCGTGGCGTGGACATCGAAGTAACGCTGGATGCCCAGGGTTTTTGCGGCGACGGCGACATCCATCTGTTCGGCGAATTGCTCAGCCGTTTCTTCGCGCTGTATGCCGACGTTCATCTGTTCAACCAGCTCACGCTGATCCTTCAACCCACCGGTAAGTGCCTGCGATGGAACGAGAACCACAGTCTGCGTATTCCCGGCTGAAACGCAGCGGTTTGCTGCCGGCCCTGCAAGGTCGCGTCGCTGAAGCCAGCTTGTATCGCCTGTGCCAGATGCTGGAGCTGGCGATGCCTGGCCATCCGCCGCTGGGCAGCACAGCAAACCCGGCCGATGACGCGGTGCGTTTTCGGCCCGATCCGGGGATGGGTTTTCCGGCCGGGGAGCTCAAGGGAATCGAGTTTGACCAGCGCCGTCCGCTGGCGCCGGCAACCGTTCGTACGCGGTTGATGGGGCTATATGGCGTCGACTCGCCCATGCCGGCGGCTTATCTGGATGACATAACGCAACGACGGGAGGGGCACGAGGCCCTTGAAGGGTTTCTCGATGTGTTCAACCACCGGATTTTTACCCAGTTTTACCGAATCTGGCGCAAGTACTCCTACCCGGCGACCTTTGAGCCGGGCGGCGTCGATGCCACCTCGCAATGTTTGCTAGGCCTGGTTGGACTGGGCATTCCCGGCACCGCCGAGCGCATCGGCACGCCGGTGTCGCGCTTCCTAGCGTTGCTTGGCGTCATGAGCTTGCCGACGCGCAACGCCGAAGGCATGCAGGCGCTGGTTACCCTGCTGGCGCCCGGCACTGGCGTGGGGGTAACGCCTCATTGGCCGCGACGTGTGCCGCTGGCAGCGGCGGCGGTGCTTTGCGCTCAACAGCGGCCGAGCCTGAGCCAGAGCGTGGTGTTGGGAGGCGTGGGTACCGATGTGAACAGCGAAGTGTTGTTGACGCTGGTCACCCAAGACCTTTCCCAGACCTCTGCCTGGCTGCCGGGTGGACAGCAGCTGCGGGACTTGATGGTGCTGCTGCGCGTTTATCTGGGCTGGCGCTGCTGCGCCACGCTGCAGTTGTCGGCGCCGCTTAATTGCCTGCCTGAGCCAGTGCTGGGCAAAACACCGCTGCGCCTTGGGATGACAGCGCGGCTGGATAGCGGCGCTGATAGCGAGGCGCGGATTACCGTGAGTCTGGGCCGGTATCAAGGCCTGCACGGCAACCCCTTGAAGCGGGAGAGCACGCATGTTGCCTATCGATTTTAGCCGCGCTGTTTTACTGCTCATCAGTCTGGCGCTGGGGGGCTGCGGGCTTGTGCAAACAGTAGGCGATGGCACGACCTCGACGGCCCAAGCCGTGTTTTACAAACAGGTGAAAACCCTGCGTTTGGACTTCACTGGCCGGGCCTCGTTAAACACTGATTCCGCCGAGATGAATGCGTTGTCGGTGGCAACGCTGGTGCGCATTTATCAGTTGCGCGATAGCCGCGCGTTCGAACAGGCGAGCTACGACCAGATGGTAACCGCCGCAGCTTCGGCGTTGAGCGCGGACCTGGTGGACGAGCAGGCAGTGGTGATCAAGCCGGGAGGCGGCGCGCAACTGAGCGTACCTCTGCACAGCGAGGCGCGGTACGTCGCGGTTGTGGCGTTGTATCGGCAACCCGATCTGGAGCAGAACTCGTGGCGTTTGCTCGTGCCGCGCGATGAGCTGCATCCCGACCGCGCCCGCATCGTTGAGTTGGCGGACAACACTCTTTTTTTGGCCGAAGCGGCCCGCAACAAAAAGCAGCACGCATCGGTGGAGGACTGACGGTGGACGAACTGGGGCCTTCGTTGTACGAGCTGCTGCTGCAAAACTTTTCCGGTGAGTTGGCGCTGGACCGGGTGCGCGAGCAGGACCAAGTGATTCTTTCCGTACTCGATAACGTGCAGCGCCTGCTCAACAGCCGCGCCGGAACGCTCAGCCACCTGCCGGACTATGGCGTTCCGGATCTGGACCGGGTTCTACACGGCGTGACCGGCACGGCGCATGCCATGGTGGGGCGATTGCAGGCGATGTTGATCAAGTACGAGCCGCGCCTGGACACCGTGGTCATGCGTTTGCTGCCGGCCAGTCGCCCCGGGCATCTCGATTACGCGTTGGATGTGCGGTTGAAATCGGGCCAGCATGCCACCTTTGGTACGGCGTTGGCGCCAGAGGGGAAAGTGTTGCTGCGGCATTTGAAGCAGCACTTTGCGGCGGTGCAATGAGAGAAGTGGACGCGACGCTCTCGGACATCGCGTTGCGCTTGGGCGGCGACCCTCATGCCTGCGCCGAATTCGGCAGGCTGCGCGAGGAGCTGAACAAGCTCAACCATCCGGCGCGCCCTGATGTGAACTGGGCGGAGGTTGAGCGGTTATGCACGGCGTTGCTGCAACGCAACGGTGTCGACCTTCAGACGATGGCGTGCCTGGCGTTGGCGCGCAGTCAGCGCTTCGGTGTCGCGGGGACGCTTGAAGGTGTGGCGCTGATGGATGGCGTGGTGCGCCTGCACGATTCGCGCGCCTGGCCTCCTGGCGGTCAGGCGAAACTGGAGATTTTTACCTGGGTGTTCACTCAGTTGCAGGGGCCGCTACGCGCTGGGAATTTTCACGCCCACGACTTGCCGCTGCTGGCCGAGCTGGAAACTGCACTGGGCAATTTTCATGAGCGCCTGGACAGCCAGCTGCGGCTTCCCGTGGTGGCGCTGCACAGCCTGCGCCAATTGGTGCGTAGCGCCATACACCGTGGGCAGCGACAGATGCTCGCGGCGCCTTCGCCGCCGGTTCGTGACGGTGTGTCGCCGATGCGCTTTCAACCGGAGGCTTCGCGCCTGCCGCGGTTTTTGGCAGTGGCTGGCGCGCTCTGCATCCTCGGGTTAGGGGCGTGGGGCAGTGTCTGGGTTGGGAAGCGCAGCGGGGATGAATTGAGCAGCGTTTTTCCGTTGGCCGCAGATGCGCCGGCGGTTTCTGCTCATGTGGCGACGCTGACGATATTCGCGGCCGGCAGCGCCGAGCTCAGGCCCGACTCGACCAAAGCGCTTATTGGCGCACTGGCGCGCCTTGCGGCTCAGCCGGGCAGGCTGATCATGATCTCTGGCCACACCGACGCATCGGGCGATGCGCAGGTTAATCAGCGCCTGTCTTTGGCCCGGGCCGCTGCTGTGCGTGACTGGTTGCAGCGCATGGCGGGCATCGCTGACGAGTGCGTGGCCATTCAGGGACTCGCCGCCAGCCAGCCCGTAAACGCTGATGAAACAACGAGCGGGCGGACGGCCAATCGCCGGGTTGAAATCCGCTGGGTGTCTGGGCCTGGAACCTGCACTTCTGTTCGGCCAGACGAGGCAGCGAGCGCGTCGGGTGTTTGATGCTGGGCATCGCGCTTATCGCCAACGCGATGTTCAAGCTGGGTTAGCTGCCGCGCAGGCGGCGGCGTTTTTTATTGGCTAAGTTGGGACGCAATTTATGAAGTTTACGTTGATGACATCCGCCGCCATTTGCGGCGCTCTTTTTTGTGCGTTTAACGTATCAGCCAGCGAACACGCTGGATTCCTCAGCGCGGAAACGGCGCCCGATAGCTTGGCCGTCTTGCCCGCGCCGCCTGGGGAGAACACGGTCGCTTTCCAGGCTGACAAAGCCGCTTATGAAACGGGACGTGTATTGCGCGACGCTGCACGCGTGGAGCTCGCCAGCCGCGATGCGAGTTATGAAAATTTCGGTCCTGGATTTAGCGAGGCATTTGGCGTGGAAATCTCCCAGGCGCATACACCAAAGCTGTATGCGCTTTTGCAGGGAGTGCTGCAGGACAGTCAAGATTACGCGGTAAGAACTGCCAAAGACGGCTACCAAAGAGTTCGTCCCTTTGTGGTTTACAAAGAGCCTTCGTGTACGCCGGAGCGTGATAAAAAGATGGCGACTACCGGCTCGTATCCATCCGGGCATGCCTCGTTCGGATGGGCAATTGCCTTGGTGCTGGCCGAGATCAACCCTGCCCGTCAGGTTGCGCTGCTGCGGCGCGGGCATGAGTTTGGCGTCAGTCGGGTCGTGTGCGGCGCGCATTGGCAGAGCGACGTACAAGCCGGGCAGCTCATGGGCGCAGCCATAGTCGCGGCCTTACATGCCAACGGTGAGTTCACTCGCGCATTGAGTGCGGCAAAAAATGAATTTGCCACGCTTAAGGTGAAGTAGGGGAAGTGGGGCGTTTGGTGCCGGCAAGGAACAACCCGGCGCGCGTAGTGAACACAAAACCTCTGAGGCGAGCCCCCAGAGGTTTTGTTCAGCGGATCAGACGTTGAAGCGGAAGTGCATGACGTCACCGTCTTTAACGATGTACTCCTTGCCTTCCAGGCGCCATTTGCCTGCTTCCTTCGCGCCAGCTTCGCCCTTGAACTGGATGAAGTCGTCGTAGGCAATCACTTCGGCGCGGATGAAGCCTTTTTCGAAGTCGGTGTGGATCACACCCGCCGCTTGCGGGGCGGTGGCACCCACGCGAACGGTCCATGCGCGCACTTCTTCAACGCCGGCGGTGAAGTAGGTTTGCAGGTGCAGCATCTCATAGCCGGCACGAATCACGCGATTCAGGCCAGGCTCTTCGAGGCCGAGGGCTTCGAGGAACATGTCTTTTTCTTCGCCGTCATCAAGCTCGGCAATTTCCGCTTCGATCTTGTTGCAGACCGGTACCACGATCGCGCCTTCTTCGTTGGCGATGGCTTGCACCACGTCGAGCAAGGGGTTGTTCTCGAAGCCGTCTTCAGCCACGTTGGCGATGTACATCACAGGCTTGGTGGTGAGTAGGTGGAAGCCACGGATGATCAGCTTTTCTTCGCTGCTCATGTTCTTCATCAGGCTGCGCGCCGGCTTGCCTTCGGTGAAGTGGTTGATCAGTTGTTCCAGCAAGGCTTTCTGAGCCACGGCATCTTTGTCGCCGCCCTTGGCGTTGCGGGTGACTTTCTGCAGCTGTTTTTCGCAGCTGTCGAGGTCGGCGAAGATCAGTTCGAGGTCGATGATCTCGATGTCACGCTTGGGATCGACGCTGTTGGAAACGTGGATGACGTTGTCGTCTTCGAAGCAGCGCACCACGTGGGCAATAGCGTCGGTCTCGCGAATGTTGGCGAGGAATTTGTTGCCCAGGCCTTCACCTTTGGACGCGCCGGCTACCAGGCCTGCGATGTCGACGAATTCCATGGTGGTCGGCAGGATGCGCTTGGGATTGACGATGGCCGCCAGTGCATCAAGACGTGGGTCTGGCATGGGCACGATGCCGCTGTTCGGCTCGATGGTGCAGAACGGGAAGTTCTCCGCCGCGATACCGGATTTGGTCAGGGCGTTGAACAGGGTGGACTTGCCGACGTTGGGCAGGCCGACGATGCCGCAGTTAAATCCCATGGTGTAATCCTCGCGGAAGTGAATTCGCTAAAAAGAAGGGTCAGGCCTTCTGGCTGTGCAGGAGCTTCATCGCCCGGTTCCATTCCCCGGCGTAAACCTCTGGCATCACGCCAAGGGCAAAATCGATGCTGGCGTCCAGTTTGTCCTGCTCGGCGCGAGGCGCACGACCCAGTACAAAGCCGGATACCTTGCTGGCTTCACCGGGGTGGCCAATGCCAAGCCGCAAACGGTGAAAGGTATTTTGATTGCCGAGTTGCGCAATGATGTCGCGCAAGCCGTTGTGCCCGCCGTGTCCGCCGCCTTGTTTGAATTTGGCGACGCCGGGAGGCATGTCGAGTTCGTCGTGGGCTACCAGAATGGCGTCTACCGGAATGCGGTAGAAACCGGCCATGGCGGCAACAGCCTGGCCGCTGCGGTTCATGTAGGTAGTGGGAATTAACAGACGAATATCGTGACCTTGATGGCTGAAACGCGCCGTCAGGCCGAAAAATTTGCGCTCTGCTACCAGATTGACCCGTTGGGCCGCAGCGAGACGCTCAACAAAAAGGGCCCCTGCGTTATGCCGGGTCTGTTCGTATTCAGCGCCTGGATTACCCAGGCCGACGATCAGTTGTACGGCAGTCACGACAGGAGCCCTTCCTTAGACGAGGCGAGAATTACTCGGCTGCGCCTTCTGCTTCATCTTCTTTCGGTACGCGCGACGCGTGGATGTTGGCAACTGGCAAGTCTTTGCCGTGTGCCAGAGCAACCAGTTCAACGCCAGCTGGCAGAGTCAGGTCCGACAGGTGAACGATCTGACCGATTTCGACTTTAGCCATGTCGACGTTGATGAATTCCGGCAGGTCTTTAGCCTCGCAGGACACTTCAACTTCAGCAGCGGTGTGGGAAACTTCGCCACCTTGCTGCTTCACGCCAACTGCAGTTTCCTGGTTGATGAAGTGCAATGGAACGAGGACGGTCAGTTTTTGGCCAGCAACAACGCGGACGAAGTCAGCGTGCATCACGTGACCTTTGGCCGGGTGACGTTGCAGAGCTTTGATCACTACAGTTTCAGCAGCGCCGCCAACGGTCAGGGTGATGACGTGGCTGTAGGCAGCTTCGTTTTCCAGCAGCTTGGCGACTTCTTTAGCCAGCAAGGTGATGGAAACAGGGGCTTTGTCGCCACCGTAAACTACGGCAGGAACTTGGGCGGCGAGACGACGCAGGCGGCGGCTCGCACCTTTCCCCAGGTCGGAACGCACTTCAGCATTCAGGGCAAAATCAGTCATGGTGAATCTCCAAAATAAACATCCCCGCCTACATTGCTTGCGACCGGCAATAGAGGGCGGTGAGGCAAAAAGCCCCGCACGAGGCGGGGCACTTTCGTTCTGCGTCATGTGGCCAGGGGTTTAGCCCTTAGCGGAACATCGCGCTGATCGATTCTTCATTGCTGATGCGGCGTACCGCCTCAGCCACTACCGGCGCGATATCCAATTGACGGATACGTTTGCAGGCTTGAGCAGCTGCCGACAACGGGATGGTGTTGGTCACCACCAGTTCGTCGAGCATGGAATTTTCGATGTTCTCGATGGCTCGACCGGAGAGAACAGCGTGCGTTGCATAGGCAAATACCTTGGCAGCACCATGTTCTTTCAGAGCCTTGGCCGCGTGGCAGAGTGTGCCAGCGGTGTCGACCATGTCATCCACGAGGATGCAGGTACGGCCTTCAACATCACCAATGATGTGCATCACTTCGGAGTGGTTGGCCTTCTCACGACGTTTGTCGATGATGGCCAGATCCACGCCCAAGGATTTGGCGACAGCGCGAGCACGCACTACACCGCCAATGTCCGGAGACACGATCATCAGGTTTTCGAAACGTTGGTCTTCGATGTCGTCCACCAGTACTGGCGAACCGTAGATGTTATCTACCGGAATATCGAAGAAGCCCTGAATCTGGTCGGCGTGCAAATCAACAGTCAGAACGCGGTCGATACCGACGACGGTCAGCATGTCAGCCACCACTTTGGCGCTGATTGCCACGCGAGCAGAACGCGGACGGCGATCCTGGCGGGCGTAACCGAAGTAGGGGATCACGGCTGTGATTCGAGTAGCCGAGGAGCGGCGGAAGGCGTCGGCCATTACCACCAGTTCCATCAGGTTATCGTTGGTTGGCGCGCATGTCGGCTGGATCAGGAAGACGTCTTTACCGCGAACGTTTTCGTTGATTTCAATGCTGATTTCGCCATCGGAAAATTTTCCAACGGAGGCATCGCCGAGTGGGATATGCAGCTGACGTACGATACGTCGCGCCAGATCGGGGTTAGCATTCCCCGTAAAGACCATCATCTTGGACACGCGCAGTACCTGCCGGCTGAGGGTATACCTGGATGAGTATAGAAAATGGCAGGGGCGGCTGGATTCGAACCAACGCATGGCAGGATCAAAACCTGCTGCCTTACCGCTTGGCGACGCCCCTGTAGTGTGCAACTGGATGCTTAGCATCCGCTTCTCAGGACAGTGCTTGTAACCGCTGGTGCAACATCGAAACGTTACAACCTTTAGCAACAAACCCTGGCAGGGAGGCTGGAAGTTGGGCCGCGACTTTATCAGCTTCGGCTTTGTTAGGGAAGCTCCCAAAAACACAACAACCAGTGCCGGTTAATCTAACTGAAACAAATTTGTTTAGCAAGATCAAAGCGTTACAAACATCTGGGTAACGCCTCTCGACCACCGACTGACAGTCATTACGACCGCCCCGCTCGAGAACGGCCGACAATGTAATCGCCGGAGTATCGCGTGTCAACTCCGGGTCTGAGAAAATTTCTGCTGTGCTGACAGATACTTGCGGTATCGCCACCAGAAACCACGGTTCGTCCAATTCCACTGGGGTCAGCACCTCGCCAACGCCTTCTGCAAATGCCGCATGACCCTTCACAAATACGGGCACATCGGCGCCCAGATTCACGCCCAATTCGGCGAGTTGGTCGAGGCTCCAGCCGAGCTGCCACATATGATTGAGGCCCAGCAATGTGGTGGCGGCATCGGAACTGCCGCCGCCAATGCCGCCGCCCATGGGCAGACGTTTTTCCAGCCAGATATCGGCACCCAGCGAGCACACGCTTTTGCTTTGCAATTGGCGTGCGGCTTTGACGATCAGGTTGCTGTCGTGGGGGACGCCTTCGATGTCGGTGTGCAGGCGAATCTCGCCGTCTTCGCGCAGCGCGAAGGTCAGCTCATCGCTGTAGTCGAGAAACTGAAACAGGGTTTGCAACTGGTGGTAGCCGTCGGCGCGGCGGCCGAGGATGTGCAGCATAAGGTTGAGTTTTGCCGGGGCCGGCAAGGTCAAACGAGCAGCCGGCATCACTGGCCCAACTGGCGCGGCTGCCAGTCCTTGATCACCAAGGTGACGTCGAGGTCGCGACCGTGCAGCTTCATGCGCTCGGGCAGCCAATAACCGTTTTGCTCGGCATAACTGAGGTACTCAACCTGCCAACCATCCTGACTCAGACGTTGCAAGTGGCTCTCGCTGTCGAGCGTGAGACTGCTTTTGCTGTCTGGCGCGGGAAGGCCGCGCACCCACCAGGTCAGGTGCGAAATCGGCAGCTTCCAACCCAGCTGCTCTTCCAGCAGCGCCTCGGGCGTTTCTGCTTGGTAGCGTCCTTGATTGGCTACCTCCAGCGTGACGTCGCCGGCGTGGCCTGTCAGTCGTGCAGCGCCGCGACCCAGTGGGCCGGAGAGGCGAATGTCGAAATAATCTTGGCGCTGCAGCCAGAACAGCGTGCCGCTACCTGAATCTTTTGGCGCGCGTATGCCGACCTTGCCGCTTATCTGCCAGCCGTTTAGGGCAACCGTGCGCGTTTTATGCGCTTGCCATTTGGCCGGGTCGCCCTGGCCGTCCAGCGATTCATGGGAGGTGAGGCCGGCGCAGCCGCTGAGTGCAGCAAGCAGGCCGATAACTATGAGGTGGCGCAAACGCATTTAAAGCTTCTCGGAACCGGTCAGGCGCAACAGGGTTTCGCGCAGGATGGAGTTGTCAGGCTGTTCTTTTTGAGCCGCTGCCCACACTTTTTTGGCTTCGGATTGCTTGCCGTTGGCCCACAGCACTTCGCCCAAATGTGCCGCCACTTCGGCGTCGGGGAAACGCTCCAACGCCTGACGTAGCAAGCGCTCGGCTTCGTCTAGATTGCCGGTGCGGTAGTTGGCCCAACCCAGGCTGTCGAGAATTGCCGGGTCGTCGGGGCTCAGTTTGTGAGCTTTTTGAATCAGGTCACGACCTTCGGCATAGCGGGTGGTGCGGTCGACCAATGTGTAGCCCAGCGCGTTGAGCGCCATGGAGTTGTCCGGCTCGCGGCTGAGGATGGTGCGAAGGTCCGCTTCGAGCTGCTTCAGGTCGTTGCGCTTTTCGGCCAGCATCGAGCGGGTGTAGAGCAGGTTCAGATCATCCGGGTACTGCTTCAGCGCGCGCTGAATCACCGCCCAGGCTTCGTCGTAATGCTGACGGCTGGACTGCGCTTCGGCTTCGATCAGGTACAGCTGAATGGCATAGTCCGGCTGGGCTTCGCGGGCCTCGGCGAGCACTTTCGAGGCCTCGCTGCTGCGGCCGGTGTCGAACAGAATGTTGGCCTGGCGCAGCTGCGCCGGCAGGTAGTCATTACCCGGGCCGACCTGGCTGAACGCCTGCACCGCATTGTTCGGGTCTTTCAGTTCTTCGTAGGCGCGGCCGAGGTTGAAGTGAGCGGCATCAACGTGGCTCTCGCGTTCAACCAAGTCCTGCAGATAACCGATCGCTTCCTGCCAAGCCCCGGCTTCCAGGCACACCAACGCCAGCGAGAAACGCAGGTCATCGTCATCGGGAAACTGTTGAACCAGGGACGCGAACTCGACCTTGGCGTCATCGAGGCGGTTTTGTTCGACCAGAAGGCGCGCATAAGCCAAGCGCAGGCGCTTGTCGTCCGGGTGCTGCTTGATGCCTTTTTCCAACAGCGGAATGGCTTCGTCGCTGCGCTTCATGCTTTGCAGCAGGCGAGCGCGGAGCAGCAGCGGGGCGACGTCATGGGTCGCGGCCTTCTGATCTTCCAGCAATTGCAGGGCGGTGTCGGGGTGTCCGTCTTGCTGCAGTAACAGCGCTTTGCCGAACAGCAGCTGACCGTTGTCCGGGTATTTCACCAGCAAACGGTCGAAGCTTTGTTGTAAGCCGGCGCGGGTGTCGGGATCGGTTTCGGCAGCGGAGAGGGCAAGGAAATCGAAGTGCGTGTCGCCTTGGCCTTGCAGCACTTTTTCCATGTACACCATGGATTCGTCGTAGCGGCCGGCGCGGGCCAACTGAATGGCGGCGGCACGTTGCGCTTCAAGGTTCTCTGGCGCGTTCTTGGCCCAGATCAGCGACATTTCCAGCGCGGGTTCGTCGGCGCCCAGGTACTCAGCGATGCGAAACCCACGCTCGGCGACTGCGGCGTCTTGGGTTTCGTTGGCCTGCTGAATGTAATTTTCCAGGGCAATGTCGAAGCGGTTACGTTGCCCGGCAAGCTCGGCGGTGAGCAAGGAAAGCAGCGTTTCTTCGCTAAACGAACCGTACACCTGAGGCTTGGCAACGGCGACCGGCGCGGTGTCTTCCACCGGCGGTACGCCATCCTGCTTGGATGGGCTCAGGCTGGCGCAGCCCCCGAGAAACAAGACGGCGGCGAACAATGGCAACGATTTATTCATATATAGGAAAGGGCGACTTACCTGCGGTGCGGGCATCATGACACAAGCCGTGGGGCAAAACCCATGGGGCAAGCGCCTATCTATGGTTGGCTGTGCGAGACAGGCTACCGGCTATTAGGACAATAGTGAGCGGTGGTTGTTCTCACTCTAGTGAAGTAGGACAATTGGCGGCTTCCCGTTTCTGTCAGCGACCCTGCATGACCTTTCTTGCCCTCGGTATCAACCACAAGACCGCCTCGGTGGACGTCCGCGAACGTGTGGCGTTCACCCCGGAGCAGTTGGTTGAGGCATTGCAGCAATTGTGTGCACGCACCGCGAGCCGCGAGGCGGCCATTCTGTCGACCTGCAACCGCAGCGAGTTGTACATCGAGCAAGACAGCCTGACCGCCGATAGCGTGCTGGCCTGGCTGGCCGAGTATCACAACCTGAGCCTCGACGAACTGCGCGCCTGCGCCTATGTGCACCAGGATGACTCTGCCGTGCGGCACATGATGCGCGTGGCCTCGGGCCTTGATTCCATGGTGCTCGGCGAGCCACAGATCCTCGGTCAGATGAAATCCGCCTACGCCGTTGCCCGTGAAGCCGGCACGGTCGGCCCGCTGCTTGGACGCCTGTTCCAAGCCACGTTCAGCACCGCCAAACAAGTGCGCACCGACACGGCCATTGGCGAGAACCCGGTGTCCGTGGCCTTTGCTGCCGTCAGCCTGGCCAAGCAAATTTTCAGCAACCTCAATAACAGTCAGGCCCTGCTGATTGGTGCCGGCGAAACCATCACCCTGGTGGCCCGGCATTTATATGAGCAGGGCGTGAAACGCATTGTGGTGGCCAACCGCACCCTTGAACGCGCCAGCCAGTTGGCCGAGCAGTTCGGCGCCCACGCGGTGTTGCTGTCGGAGATTCCTCAAGAGCTGATCAGCAGCGATATCGTCATCAGCTCCACCGCCAGCCAGCTGCCGATTCTCGGCAAAGGTGCGGTGGAAAGTGCGCTGAAGCAGCGCAAGCACAAACCGATCTTTATGGTTGATATCGCCGTACCGCGCGACATCGAACCCGAAGTCGGCGAGCTGGACGATGTGTACCTGTACACCGTCGACGATCTCCACGATGTGATCGCCGAAAACCTTAAAAGCCGCCAAGGCGCCGCTCAGGCCGCCGAAGAATTGGTTGCCGTGGGTACGAGCGACTTCATGTCGCGCCTGCGTGAGTTGGCCGCGGTCGATGTGCTCAAGGCGTACCGCCAGCAAGCCGAACGGCTGCGCGATGACGAGCTGGCCAAGGCGCAGCGTCTGCTCGCCAATGGCACCTCGGCCGAAGAAGCGCTGGCTCAACTGGCCCGTGGCCTGACCAATAAATTGCTGCACGCCCCGAGCGTGCAATTGAAAAAACTCTCGGCTGACGGGCGCATCGATGCGTTGACCGTGGCCCAGGAACTCTTTGCGCTCGACGAGAGCACCACGGATAAAACCTCGCAATGAAAGCGTCACTGCTGAATAAACTGGACATGATCCACGACCGCTACGAGGAACTGACGGCGCTGCTGGGCGACGCCGAGGTGATCAGCGATCAGAGCAAGTTCCGCGCGTATTCCAAGGAGTACGCCGAGGTCGAGCCGGTGGTGCAGCTGTTGCAGGAATTCCGCAAAGTCACTGCCGACATGCAGGGCGCCCAGGCGCTGCTCAAAGACAGCGACCCGGACATGCGCGAAATGGCCGAGCAAGAAGTAGCCGACAGCAAAGAGTTGCTGGCCGATCTGGAAGCCCGCCTGCAACGCATGCTCTTGCCCAAAGACCCTAACGACGGCCGCAACGTATTTCTCGAAGTGCGCGCTGGCACTGGCGGCGACGAGGCTGCGATTTTTTCTGGCGATCTGTTTCGCATGTACTCGCGCTACGCCGAAAAGCGTGGCTGGCGCGTGGAAATCCTGTCGGAAAACGTCGGTGAGCACGGCGGCTATAAAGAAGTCATCGCCCGTGTGGAAGGCGACAACGTGTACGCCAAACTCAAGTTTGAGTCCGGCGCGCATCGCGTGCAGCGGGTGCCGGAAACCGAGTCGCAGGGGCGCATTCATACATCGGCCTGCACCGTCGCGGTATTGCCGGAGCCCGATGAGCAGCAAGCCATCGAAATCAACCCGGCGGACCTGCGCGTCGACACCTACCGCTCCTCAGGCGCGGGCGGTCAGCACGTAAACAAAACCGACTCGGCGATCCGCATTACCCACCTTCCATCCGGCATCGTTGTCGAGTGCCAGGAAGAGCGCTCGCAGCACAAGAACCGCGCCAAGGCCATGGCCTGGTTGTCGGCCAAGCTCAATGATCAACAGGAAGCCGCGGCGCATAAGGAAATCTCGGACACGCGCCGCTTGCTCGTTGGCTCGGGGGATCGCTCCGAGCGCATCCGCACGTACAACTTTCCCCAGGGCCGCGTCACAGATCACCGTATCAACCTCACGCTCTATAACCTGGACGACGTGCTGGCCGGTGGCGTTGACGCCGTTATCGAACCGCTGCTCAGCGAATACCAGGCCGACCAACTGGCCGCGCTGGGAGACTGACCGTTGAGTGGCCAAGGCGGCGCCTCAAGCATTCAGCACCTGCTGGCCAGCGTGACGTTGCCGGGCTCAGACACCGCGCAATTGGACGTCGAGCTTTTGCTTGCCGCAGCACTGGGCAAGCCGCGCAGCTATCTGCGCACGTGGCCAGAGCGCGAACTCGATGCTGAACAGTTGCAACGCTTTCGCGCCGCCATTGCCCGCCGCCAACGAGGCGAACCCGTCGCCTACATTCTCGGCCAGCAAGGCTTCTGGAGCCTGGACCTGGAAGTGGCGCCGCACACCCTGATTCCTCGCCCCGACACCGAACTACTGGTCGAAACCGCGCTTGAGCTGTTGCCGCATCACCCCATTGCTGCGCTCGATCTAGGCACCGGCACGGGCGCCATCGCATTGGCTCTGGCCAGCGAACGCCCGGGCTGGACGGTAATCGGCGTGGATCGCGTGCCCGAGGCAGTGGCACTGGCTGAGCGCAATCGGCTGCGCCTCAAGCTGAGTAACGCGAGCTTTCGCCCCAGCCATTGGTTCGGCGCCGTCGCTGCTCAGCGCTTCGCCCTGATCGTCAGCAACCCTCCTTATATACGCGCCGATGACCACCACCTGGGGGAGGGCGATGTGCGCTTCGAACCCGCCAGTGCACTGGTGTCGGGCCAGGATGGGCTGGACGATATTCGCTTAATCATTCAGCACGCCCCCGCGCATTTGGTTGCCGGCGGCTGGCTGTTGTTGGAACACGGTTTTGACCAGGCTGCCGCCGTCCGTGAGCTGCTGGCAGCACAAGGCTTTAATGCCATTGAAAGCCGTCGCGACTTGGGCGGCCATGAACGAATCAGCCTGGGGCGTTACGACAATGCATGACTCGCTTACGGATGACGAACTGCTGCGCTACAGCCGGCAGATTCTGCTCAGCCAAATCGACATCGACGGCCAGCTACGGCTGAAAAACAGCCGCGCGCTGATCGTAGGGCTAGGTGGCCTCGGTTCGCCGGTGGCGCTTTACCTGGCGGCAGCGGGCATCGGGGAGCTGCATTTGGCAGACTTCGATACCGTCGACGTCACCAACCTGCAACGCCAGATTGCCCACGACACCGCCAGCGTCGGTCAGAGCAAGGTCGATTCGATGCAGACCCGATTGCGGGCGATCAATCCGCAGGTAAGCCTGCACGCACACCGCCGAGCGCTGGATGCCGACAGCATGAGCGCGGCCGTTGCAGCGGTGGATCTGGTGCTGGACTGCTCCGACAATTTCGGCACGCGCGAAGCAGTGAACGCCGCGTGCGTGGCGGCGGGTAAGCCGTTGGTCAGCGGCGCGGCGATTCGTCTGGAGGGCCAGTTGTCGGTGTTCGATCCGCGTCAGACCAGCAGTCCTTGCTACCACTGCCTGTACGGGCATGGCAGCGAGGCGGAGCTGACTTGCAGTGAAGCCGGCGTCGTCGGCCCGCTCGTTGGTCTGGTGGGCTCGCTGCAAGCGCTCGAAGCCCTGAAGCTACTCGCCGGCTTTGGTGAGCCGCTGGTGGGTCGACTGTTGCTAATCGACGCGCTGGGCTCGCGCTTTCGCGAGTTGCGAGTTAAACGCGACCCCGCCTGCGCGGTGTGCGGGTCTCGCCCATGAGCAAGTCGGCACCGGTCGGCGTGTTCGATTCGGGCGTTGGCGGGCTCTCCGTGCTGGGCGAGATCCAGCGCCTGTTGCCCAACGAAACCTTGCTGTATGTCGCTGACAGCGGCCACGTTCCCTACGGCGAGAAAACGCCTGAGTTCATCCGTCAGCGCAGCGCCGTCATCACCGACTTTTTAATGGAGCAGGGCGCCAAGGCGCTCGTCGTGGCGTGCAATACCGCCACGGCTGCAGGCATAAACGAGCTGCGCGAGCAATATCCGCAGTTGCCCATCATCGGCATGGAGCCCGCAGTGAAGCCGGCTGCGGCGGCAACACGAAGCGGCGTAGTCGGGGTGCTGGCCACCACCGGCACCTTGCAGAGCGCCAAGTTCGCCGCCTTGCTCGACCGTTTCGCCAGCGACGTACGGGTTATCACGCGGCCCTGCCCTGGGTTAGTTGAATTGATTGAAGCGGGCGAACTGCACAGCGAAGTCACTCGTGAGCTGCTGCGCAGTTACGTCGAGCCGCTGCTGGCGCAAGGGTGTGACACGTTGATTCTGGGTTGTACCCATTACCCGTTTATCAAACCCTTGTTGCTGGAATTGGTGCCGCCCTCGGTGACCCTCATCGACACCGGCATGGCGGTTGCTCGGCAGCTAAAACGGCTGCTCAGTGAACAGAATTTGCTCGCCGATCAGCCCGGTTCCGCCACCCGTTTATGGTCGAGTGGAAATTTATCGAACCTAATTCAGGTACTGCCGCTCCTAGTTGGCAGAGAGGCCAGCGTTGCGCCGCTAGGGCGGTAGAGTCACCGGCACTTGGAACCGTTTCCCACGAACATGGGTGAGTTTTCAATGCCGTTTAATGCGGGTTGAGTCTTTCGTTTATAGCCAAAATTTCTATAATTCAGCCGTTACGCAGATATCTGTGATCAACCTGATACAAAGGACGTTGCGATGAAGTTGATTTCCTTGGTTGCGTCTGCAGCCCTTTCCCTTGGTTTGTCCCTCTCCGCGCATGCCGCCGATGTCACCGTGGCAATTGGTCAAACAGGTGATTCGACGATGGTTTACCGCTTGGGTACTCAGTTCGATTTCGGCACCAGTTGGTGGCAGAGCGACGTCGGTCGTCTGACCGGTTACTGGGATGCGGGTTACACGTACTGGGATGGTGATAAAACCTCCAGCAACCACAGCGTGTCATTCGCTCCGGTGTTCGTTTACGAATTTGCCGGAGAAAATGTTCGCCCTTACGTTGAAGCCGGTATTGGCGTGGCCCTGTTCGCCAACACCGAACTGGAAACCAACGATCTGGGTTCCTCCTTCCAATTCGAAGACCGCCTGGGCCTGGGCCTGCGCTTCGCCGGTCAGGAAGTGGGCCTGCGCGCCATTCACTACTCCAACGCCGGCATCAGCCAGCCGAACGATGGTGTAGAGGCGTACACCGTGCACTACCGCGTCGCCTTCTAAGGCCACGTTGCAGAAACGAAAAAGCCCGGCTCTTGGCCGGGCTTTTTCGTTTCTGCGATGTCGTGTTGAGGTGCGCTTACTTGCCGTAAACCGGCAGTTTGGCGCAAATGGCTTTGACCTTCTCACGCACGGCGTCGATCACCGCTTCGTTGTTCAGGTCCGCCAGGATGTCGCAGATCCAGCCGGCCAGCTCGCGGCATTCTGCTTCCTTGAAGCCACGGGTGGTGACGGCCGGGGTCCCGAAGCGCAGACCGGAGGTCACGAACGGCGAGCGTGGATCGTTAGGCACCGAGTTCTTGTTCACGGTGATAAAGGCTTTGCCCAGAGCGGCATCGGCGTCTTTACCGGAAATGTCCTGCTTGATCAGCGATAGCAAGAACAGGTGGTTTTCAGTGCCGCCAGACACCACGTCAAAACCGCGCTCGATGAATACGCCGGCCATGGCCTTGGCGTTTTTCACCACTTGCTGCTGGTAGGTTTTGAATTCCGGTTGCAGCGCTTCTTTGAAGCAGATCGCTTTGGCGGCGATCACGTGCTCCAGCGGGCCGCCTTGGCCGCCCGGGAATACGGCGGAGTTCAGCTTCTTCTCGATTTCGGCGTTGGCCTTGGCCAGGATCAAGCCGCCACGTGGGCCGCGCAGGGTTTTGTGCGTCGTGGTGGTGACCACGTCAGCGAACGGCACCGGGTTGGGGTAAACGCCAGCGGCAACCAGGCCGGCGACGTGGGCCATGTCCACGAACAGGTACGCGCCAACTTTGTCTGCGATGGCGCGGAAGCGAGCGAAGTCGAGAATTTGCGAGTAAGCCGAGAAGCCGGCCACGATCATTTTTGGCTTGTGCTCAACGGCCAGGCGCTCGACTTCGTCGTAGTCGATCAAGCCGTTGCCGTCGATGCCGTACTGCACGGCGTTGTAGAGCTTGCCCGACGAGCTAACCGACGCACCGTGGGTCAGGTGGCCGCCGTGGGCCAGGCTCATGCCCAGAATGGTGTCGCCTGCGTTGAGCAGGGCCAGGTACACGGCGCTGTTGGCCTGCGAACCCGCGTGCGGTTGCACGTTGGCGTAGTCGGCGCCGAACAGCTCTTTGGCGCGGTCGATAGCCAGTTGCTCAACGATATCCACGTACTCGCAGCCACCGTAGTAACGCTTGCCCGGATAGCCTTCGGCGTACTTGTTGGTCAGCACCGAACCTTGCGCTTCCATCACCGCCGGGCTGGTGTAGTTCTCCGAGGCGATCAGCTCGATGTGCTCTTCCTGGCGCTGAGCTTCTTGCTCCATGGCGGCAAAAAGTTCGGCGTCGT
The DNA here is from genome assembly GCF_979254655.1 of Pseudomonas sp. AC229. Lineage (NCBI taxonomy): Bacteria > Pseudomonadati > Pseudomonadota > Gammaproteobacteria > Pseudomonadales > Pseudomonadaceae > Pseudomonas > Pseudomonas sp. AC229. Next base: position 305,892 of record NZ_CEEDHK010000002.1, on the reverse strand, counting down.
AGGTGGCGATAGTCGTGGAACGGCTAAACATGGCGGACTCCTGTAAAGGTCATTAACGATCTTCTGGTCGTCGGCCAAGCTGCCTGACCTTAGTCCAGCAGCGGTTGTGCTGGCCCGAAGATTGGAAGCGGGCGATTCTACCGGAAACGTCGGAAACAGGCACATGACGGTCGGTCATGTGCCCGACAAGTGCCGCTCATTGTGCTTTGAAATTTCCTGGCAAGCCCGCCGCAAACGTTTAGCTCAGCATAAACAGCGCGTTGCCGCTGAACTGTGCCGCCAGTTGGTGGGCGGTCATGGGCTTGCCGAGCAGGTAGCCCTGCACTTCGTCGCAGCCATGCTCGCGCAGGAAGTCGAGCTGTTCCTGGGTTTCGACGCCTTCGGCGATCACCGCCAGATTGAGGCTGTGGGCCATGGCGATAATGGCGCGGGCAATTTGCGCGTCCTGCTCGCCGCTGGGCAGACCGTCGACAAAACTGCGGTCGATTTTCAGCACGTCGATGGGGAACTGCTTGAGGTAATTGAGCGATGAATAACCGGTGCCGAAGTCATCCACGGCAATGTTCAGCCCCAACTGTTTGAAGCCCACCAACACCTGCATGGTCTCTTCCACATCGCGCATCAGAATGCTCTCGGTCAGCTCCAGCTCCAGGCAACTGGGGCTCAAGCCGCTGGTCTGCAGAATGTGCGCGATGCGTTGGCCAAGCTGGCCTTCGGCGAATTGCCGGGCCGACAGGTTGACCGACACTTTCGGCACCTTCACACCCTGCGCATGCCAGGCGTTCATTTGTCGGCAGGCTTCCACCAACACCCAGTCGCCCACGTCGACCACCAGGCCCAGTTCTTCGAGCACCGGAATAAATTCATTCGGCGCCACCAGGCCGCGGTGCGGGTGCTGCCAGCGCAACAACGCTTCGGCGCCAATGAGCCGTTGGCCGTTGGCGCTGAATTGCGGCTGGTAATAGAGCACGAATTGCTGCTGATCAAGGGCGTGGCGCAGGTCGCTTTCCAGCTCCAGGCGTTCCAGCGCCGTGGCGTTCATGGCGGCCTGATAAAACTGGAAGTTGTTTTTGCCGCGCTCTTTGGCGTGGTACATGGCGGTGTCGGCATTCTTCATCAATTGGCTCAGCTCGTCGCCGTCTTGCGGGCTGAGGGCAATGCCGATACTGGCGGTCACGAAAAACTCGCGCCCTTCGAGAATGAACGGCTGCGACAGGCTGGCCAGAATCTGTTCGGCCACGTGAATGGCGCGGGTGAGGGCGCCGTCGCGGGTGTCGCGCGCGCGCAGCAGCAAGGTGAATTCATCGCCGCCCATACGCGCGACGGTGTCCTCGACCTCCACGCAGGCGGCCAGACGCTGTGCCACGTCTTTGAGCATACGGTCGCCGGCGGCGTGGCCGAGCGAGTCGTTGATCGGTTTGAAGCGGTCGAGGTCGAGGAACATCAGCACCACCCATTCCAGATGCCGCTCGGCATGCTGCAAGGCAGTGTGCAGGCGGTCCTGAAACAGCGTGCGGTTGGGCAGGTTGGTCAGGGCGTCGTAATACGCCAGGCGGTGAATGCGTTGCTCGCTGGCTTTGCGTTCGCTGATATCGCTGAAAAAGCTGACGTAGCTGACCAGGTCGCCTTCATCGTCGTGCACCGCCGTGATGCCGACCCAGGCTGGGAAGTTTTCCTGATTGCGGCGTTTGAGCCATACCTCGCCTTCCCAACTGCCGTTCTGCCCGAGCTGACTGAGAATATAAGCCTGATGGCTGGTCTGTTGGCCGTCGGCCATGAGCATGCCTGGCTGTTGGTCGAGCACCTGAGCGCTGGTGTAGCCGCTGACCCGGCAAAACGCTTCGTTGACCTGCACGATATAGCCAGCCGGGTCCGTCACCAGAATGGCCGCCGTCGAGTGTTCGAATACCGTGGCGGCCATGCGCAAATCTTTCTCGGCGCGGCGCTGCTGGCTGATATTGCGACCGACGCCGAGCATGCCTTCAAAGCGGCCATCCTGGTCCCACATCAAAGTCAGGCGCATTTCGGTGGGCAGTTTGTGGCCGTCCGCGCGCACGCAATCGACCATAAACAACCGCGTTGCCAATTGCTGACGCAGGTCGCGCAGGCGCGGCGGGTCGCTCAGTGCGGCGCGCACGCGCAGCAGCAGTTGGTCGACGTCGGCCAGTTGCCGTGGGTTGGCTGCCAGCGGGTGGAAGCCATTGCTGATGATCCACTCCGGCGTGTAGCCGAACATGGCCAGCGCCGATGGACTGACGTAATCGAGCTGCAGGGTGTTGTCGGTGGTGAAGATAACGTCGCTGATGTTCTCAGCCAGCAAGCGATAACGGCGCTCGTTGTTGCGCATCAGCTCGCTGGCTTCGATCTGATCGGTGACATCTTTGGCCACGCCGATCAGACGATGCACGCGACCCTCGGGCGTGCGGCTCAAGGCCTGCTCGCGAATATCGAACCAATGCCAGCTGCCGTCGCGGTGACGCCAGCGCAGGTGGCATTGCAGCAAGTGACCATCGCCCACCACCTGTTGCAGGCTGCGCATGCGCGCGTATTGCTCTGCGTCGTCGGGGTGCAACACCACTTCCCAGAAATGGCCGGGCATGTCGCGCAGCTCTTTGCCGCTGTAGCCCAACTGCTGGCCGAGGCGGTTATTGCTAAACAGTACGCGGCGGTCGGTCATGTCGTGCACGTACAAGGTGTCGGGTACGGCGCGCGCCACATCCGACCAGAAACGCTCGCGCTCGATCAGCGACAGCTCGATGCGTTTGCGCGCGGTGATGTCGCTCATGCTCACCGTCACCGCATGGAAATCATCGTTCTGCTCGGGCAGACGCAGCACCAGCCACAGATGACGTTCGTGGCCCTGCGGTGTGAGGATCTGGCTTTCCATCTCGATTTGCCGCTGCTTGCTCAGCACCGCGCCAATCAATTGGTAGCGCACGTTCTCCGGCACGATGGGGCCGACATCAACCAAGTGATCCCACAGCTCGCGCGTGGACTCCACGCCCAAAAGTTGCTGCGCCACCTGATTGAGTTCGGTGATGTGCAGGTGCTGAATCAGCTCCTCGTGCAGGTGAGGGTAGGTCTGCAGCCAGTGATCGAACTCGCTCAGGCTGTTGATGTTGTGAATGTGCAGATAGGTGCGCAGATCGGCCAGGTCGAGTACGCAGTGGGCCACGCCGCTGCCTTCGAAGATGTCCTGATAGCGGCGGCGGGTGTCCTCAAGAATATGCAGCGCCATCTGCTGCTCGGTGGCATCGCGCAGCACCCAAACGTGCCCTGGCTGGCTGTGTTCTTCGCCGTCTTGAAACAGGCTGCGGGTGATGCTGAACACGCGCACTTGGTCGTGCTGCTCCAGCTCGATCCACTCGGGGTTGCCGTCTTCGAACTGCTCAGCGTCGGTCAATAACGCCGGATCAAGCCCCGGCAGCAGATCGAGCAAATGCCGGCCGCGCGCTTCATAGGTCTGCATGCCAAACAGCACGGCCGCTTGTGGGTTCAGGTAGCGCACATGGCCGGTCACGTCCGTCACCACCACGCGCTCTTCAATGGCGCCAAGCGCGGTCGCGGCGTCGCGCAGCTCACGCCGCGAGGCCGTGGTCATTTCCCGCAGGCGTCGCTGTTCGCGCAGCAACCGCACCAGCGCCAGCAAGGCCAGGAAGGCGCACGCCATAAACAGCAGGAACTTGCCGGTGATGGCCGACAACTGCTCCGACCACCCGAGCTGGCGGTCGAACAGGCTGCGCACCATCAGGTCGGTGCCGGGCAGGGGAACCAAGTGCACGGAATCGGCTATTTGCAGCGGGCCAGTCAGCTGCGTACCGCCGCCGCTGGGGATAGGGTGTTCCGCCACGACACGGTGGCTTTGATGGTCAATCAGTTGCCAGCGGTGCTCGCCGGTGTACAGCTCGCCCAACGTACGGCGTACTTGCTCCAAGCCAATACGAACCACCCAGTCGCCGGAGTCGTCAGCCTTGTGCAAATAGGCGTAGATCATGCCCTCGCCAACCGGGCTGAACACGTATTGATAGGACTGGCCCTGATTGCGCTGGTGCAGAGCGGCAATGAACGCCGCGTCGGTGGCATTGGGCTGGGTATCAGCCAGCGAACGCCCGTCGGCGTCCAGCCAGACGATGCTCTGTAACGACGGAAAGATGGCCCGCAGGTTGTCCAGCAACTCACCGGTTTGCTCGGGGGCAGGCGGCTGTGCGGCGGTCTGGCTCAGCAACGCGAGGGCAGCGTCGGCGCGCAGTTTAATGTTCAGCCCAATGTGCTCAGCCAACTGCTGGCTGTACTCATGCTCACGCTTTTCACGGTTGTCGGTGCTCTGCTGCACCTCGTGATACAGCTGCCAGAACAGCAGACCCAGCATCAACACAACGAGCGCCACCAATGCGCCCTTTACCGAATTCGGCAAGGAAGCGGCGAGTGGATCGCCGGGGACGCGCTTATGGGTGAGAGATCGAGGCACTGGCGAAAATCCTGCGCTGACGGCTACTACAGATGTAGCAGGTTAACGGCTGCCAACGGCGGCAGGTCGTCCAAAACGGCTAAGAATGCCTACATGTGTGGCAAAGTGCCAGCTATGCCGACGAGTGCCGGTTTGCCCTGTTCGGCACATTCCGGTAGCTTTGCGACACACGCGTGAGCCCGCTCGACCGGTTGCCTTGCAGGCACTTGGCTCGCGCCCAAGCGATGACTAGGCTGGCCTACTTATCGCTGCGCATAAGCCCTTCGGCTTGTGCCTCCCCTTATCAAGACACCTCTCATAGAAGCTGGGTTCCTCATGGCTCAATACGTCTACACCATGCATCGGCTGGGCAAAGTAGTGCCGCCGAAGCGGGAAATTCTTAAAAATATTTCTCTCTCTTTCTTCCCCGGCGCCAAGATCGGCGTGCTCGGCCTCAACGGTTCGGGCAAATCCACGCTGCTGAAAATCATGGCGGGCGTCGACACCGAATTTAACGGCGAAGCCCGCGCGATGCCGGACTTGAACATCGGTTACCTGCCGCAAGAACCGCAGCTGGACCCGGAGAAAACCGTCCGCGAAGTCGTCGAAGAAGCTGTTAGCGTGATCAAAAACGCCCAAGCGCGCCTCGACGAGGTGTACGCCGCCTACGCCGAGCCAGACGCCGACTTCGACGCCCTCGCGGCCGAGCAAGGCAAGCTGGAGGCCATTCTGCAAGCCTCCGACGGCCACAACCTTGAGCGTCAGCTGGAAGTGGCAGCCGATGCCCTGCGCCTGCCAGCCTGGGACGCAAAAGTGGTGCACCTCTCCGGTGGTGAGAAACGTCGCGTCGCCCTGTGCCGCTTGCTGCTGTCCGCGCCGGACATGCTGCTGCTCGACGAACCGACCAACCACCTGGACGCCGACTCGGTGGCCTGGCTGGAGCACTTCCTGCACGACTTCCCCGGCACTGTGGTTGCGATCACGCACGACCGTTACTTCCTCGACAACGTCGCCGGCTGGATTCTGGAGCTCGACCGCGGCGCCGGTATTCCATACGAGGGCAACTATTCCGGCTGGCTGGAGGCTAAGTCCAACCGCTTGGCGCAAGAGTCCAAGCAGCAGTCGGCTCATGAAAAAGCCATGAAAGAAGAACTGGAGTGGGTGCGCAAAGGCGCCAAAGCCCGCCAGTCGAAATCCAAGGCCCGTCTGCAACGCTTCGAAGAAATGCAGTCGCAGGAATTCCAGAAGCGCAGCGAAACCAACGAAATCTACATTCCCGCTGGCCCGCGCCTGGGCGACAAGGTCATCGACTTCGTCAACGTCAGCAAGGGCTACGGCGACCGCGCGCTGATCGACAACCTGTCCTTCAGCATGCCCAAGGGCGCCATCGTCGGCGTGATCGGTGGTAACGGTGCCGGTAAGTCGACCCTGTTCCGCATGCTCATGGGCAAGGAAACGCCGGATTCGGGCAGCATCGAGGTGGGCGAAACCGTGAAACTGGCCTGCGTCGACCAGAGCCGCGATGACCTCGACGGCAACAAAACCGTGTGGGAAATGGTTTCTGACGGTTCCGACATGATCAAGATCGGCAACTACGAAGTACCGTCGCGTACTTATGTGGGCCGCTTCAACTTCAAAGGCGGCGACCAGCAGAAGTTCGTCAAAGACCTTTCCGGTGGTGAGCGTGGTCGCTTGCATCTGGCGTTGACGCTCAAAGAGGGCGCCAACGTGCTGCTGCTCGACGAACCGTCCAACGACCTTGACGTGGAAACCCTGCGCTCGCTGGAAGAAGCGCTGCTCGACTTCCCTGGCGCCGCCATTGTGATCTCCCACGATCGGTGGTTCCTGGACCGCGTGGCCACTCACATCCTCGCGTACGAAGACGATTCGCAAGCCGTGTTCTTCGAAGGCAACTACACCGAGTACGAAGCCGACCGTAAAAAACGCCTCGGCGACGCCGCCGCCCAGCCGCATCGGGTACGGCACAAGAAGCTGGCGCAGTAAGCGTTGGGTTGAACAAAAAACGGAGCCGCAAGGGCTCCGTTTTTTTATGTAGGAGCGACCTTGGTCGCGAACTCTGGAAACGGCAATACAGGGCCAGGTCGCAAAACCATGACGCACATCCAACTCTGGCGATCTGCTCATCGGTCTGCCGCAAACAGCTTCGGGCCTTGGATATACTTCGCACTTATCTAAGCGGCCGGATCGATTGTGCGCGGTTGCTGTCAGAAGCGGTTACGTGCCGCCTGGCGCGATACAGAGGGATCTACACATGAGTCGCATCGCAGCCTTTATGGCAATGCTTCTATTGGGACTATTGGTACAGGGACACGCAATGGCATTTTCCAAGACGCTGTATTTGTTTTCCGAGGTCAACGGCATCGTTCTGCTTGATGGCAAACCCGTGCAAGGGGTTGAAGTGACGCAGGAGTACGACTGGCACTGGAAGGACGAAAAAGGCAGCAAGGTCGCCGTCACCGACGCCGAAGGGCGTTTCCACTTTCCGGTCATCACCGGCAAATCGCTAACCGCAGGCTTGCCGCATCAGCCTGTGATCGAGCAGAAGCTGCGCCTGTCTTACCAGGGCAAGGACTACAAAGGCTGGTTGCACGGTAAGGACAACTATGACGAAAACGGCGAACTCAAAGGGCAGCCACTCAATCTGGTGTGCGACCTCAATGATGAGCCAGTCGGCCATCCGGAAATTCGCAGTTTCGGTATTTGCGTGCCGCAAAAATAATCACGGCATTAGTAGCTCGGCTATTAGTGACTTCATTGTTTCAGAGCCAGAAGGGAATCAGGTTTGAGTTCTTTATCTCCTAAACAAGCAGCCAGCGTCGCCTTCCATGTGTATTACGCCAAAGGCATGGGTTCGACGGAAACCCTGCAGGATTACGCCTCCGCCGAAGGCTTGGGCGGACTGTTCGATTTCAAGAATGCGCAGCAGTCTGCCGGCACCAGTGGCGCGATCATTCGCAAGACCACCGGTTTCACCTATGGCGTTGAAGGCCTGGGCACACGACAAGGCGAAGTGCTGCTGGGCTTTCGCGGTACCGACATCACTCAGGATTGGCTAACCGACGCCAACTGCGGCCTGCAACAGGGCCCGAGTGCCTGGCCGGTGCACGCCGGTTTCAACGAAACCTTCAAATCGTTTCGCGATGACCTCGACCGCTTTATGCGCGGGCGCAAGCCAAGCACCATTCACTGCGTAGGGCACAGCCTGGGCGGCGCGCTCGCCTCATTGGCGGCAGACCATCTCAGTCAGGCCGGCATTGGCAACGTCAAGCTGTACACCTTCGGCGCGCCACGCGTCGGGGTGGCGGGTTTCGCCCGCAACCTGACGACCAAGCTGGGCTCGGAAAATATCCACCGCGTGTATCACTTGGCCGATCCGGTCAGCATGATTCCCATCTTCCCCTTCGCCCACGCGCCCGATGACGGTCCGGTGTGTCAGCTTCCATGGGGCAGCTCGTTTTCGTTCGACGCGCACAAGATGGGCAACTACCGAACCACCATTGGCGATGCGACCTGGAGCGGGCTGCGCCGCGTGCAGCAAACGACCCTCGAACGCGATGTGCAGGCGTGGTTGAAAAACGCCAACGGCAGCGTGCTGATGCTGTCGGCGACGTCGCTGATGATGATTTCCCAGGCCATGCAGTATGTGATCGGCAAGGCCCTGGGCGTGGTCGCGGGCACGGCAATTACCGGGACCATGACGGTGCTCGACCAGATTGCTGGGCTATTGGTTACGGGCGCCAATGCGTGCGCGGCCATTGGCGATTCGCTGAACAGCCTGATCGTGCAGATCTTCCGCTTCCTCGGCCGACCGTTGCCATCTGCGGCCAACCTGACCGTGGCGTTTTTACGGTGGGTGTTGGAGCTGCTGAGCACCACCGTGCTCAACCTGGCTCGCCGCGCCATCGACATCGGTATGCGCCTGTAACAAGCGCATTAATGGGAGCGCATCGCCTTGGCCATGGCCTGGTCGGTGTCATGCTCCCATTTTTCATCGCGGTCGCTGTTGCGATGCTCCTCATAGGCACGCAACTGCGCGCTCTCGGCTTCGGCCTGGCACTGGCGGAAACCATCGGTCCAGCCCTCGGCGTACTGCGCGCTTTTCAGGTAGCGCGGCACGTCTTTTTTAAAGCCACCACTGATAGCGCCCGCCGCTTGACGACCACTGCCGCAGCCGTCGGAATATCCAGCGGCGAACGGCTCGGGGTAGCCCTGGCCGACTAAATAGTCGTAGCTGCTTTGGCAGGCACCGAGCAGCGCCAAGATGGGAATTAACAACAGGAACGGGCGCACGGGAACTCTCCTCAACGGGTAGGGCGAGTGTGCGCGGGGTTCTGTGAGAAAAACGTCAAAACGGCGTAAAGCTTGTGTGGAAGCGAAGCCCAACAAGCGTCAGCCGCCACGCTCAATAGTGGTACCACTTCACTTCCAGGCTCACTTCGTTCTCAGGCGATGCGAGCTGGCTGAATTCGCGTTTGGCCGATAAGCGCAGGCCCAAATTCGTCGATATTTCCCATTGCTGGTTTAGGCTCAGGCTGCGCCGCACCTCGCCATTGGCGAAGTAATCCCCGCGTGCTTCCACGCTCAGGTTGCCCACCGGGTTGTTCCACAGCAGCCCGGTATTAAAGCCGGCGGCCGGTGACACGAACGCAGCAAAATCACTGTTGTGCTCGATGCGCACTGTGCCCAGGGCAAAGCCCAGCGTGTCGCCGGTTAGCGCCCAGGTGCCGCCCACGCCACCGTTGAGGTGGGTGACCAGGCGCTCGTCGCCGTCTTCTCCCAGCACCCGCTCCAGCCCGCTCGCCACTTGCCAGGACCACGGCTGCAACAGCTCGTTGCGCGGCGTCAGCGAGCGGATGTTGGCCAAGTCGAGCCGTTGCAGCTGCCAATGGTTGCCTTCGTATTGGCGCAATTTGAGCTGCAGAATTTCGATCTGCGCGCCAAGGGGAAACCCATAGAGATTGTCGTTGAGGTCGTGGTAGGCCATGCGCAGGCCGTACTCGGCGAACGCGCGGTCGTCACGGCTGCCGGCGCCCAATTGCCAGGTTCGCGACTCGTGGCCCTGTTCCGGCAAGCCCGGGCGTTCGACCGTCAACGGCGGCGGTGGGTTGCGGTTGATGCTTTTCAACAATGCATAGCTGCGTTGGGCGCTGCCGCTGTCCCGTTCGCCGCTGGCGCTGCGATAGCGTTGCAAGCGAAAGGCGGCGTCCTGAATCAAGGCCTGGCGATCAGTGGCCAGCTGCATGAAAGCCGGACTTTGCAGCTGCGCCGGGTCATCGGCCACTTGCAGCGCCCAGTGTTGCTCGTCGCTGCTCAGCGGCTTGGCGCGCTCCAGCAATTCACGCTCACGCGAAGGGCGATAGTCGATGCCTTTGACCAGGCCGGCATTTTTCACCGCTCGCACGGTGTCGGTCGGAATGGCGGTGATCGGGAATTGCTCGGTCAGCTCCAGGCCAGGCCGGGCGATTTCCAGCAGTTCGAGCAAGCGGAACGAGCAGTTCTCGTCGAAGAAAAAATAGTCGAAGCGGATCTGCTTTAGCTCCCACACATGCTCGACCATGCGCGCGGTTTCGGTGGGCGTCAGGTTCAGCCGGTACTCCCACAAATCGCGGTTTTCCAGACTGCGGTATTCGGCGAGTTTTTCCCGGTACGGCACCAGCGCAAACAGGCCGGGATAACCGCCCATCAAGCCCTTCCAGGCATAGAGAATGCTGTTGTCCATGCCCTCGATAAACGCCCCGAAGTTCAGGGCGTAACTGAGCAGGGCAGTGTTGTCGCTGTCGATGTCGGCCTGGTCGATCCGCAGCAAGGTGTGGCCGAACATGGACGACGGACTGTTGAGGTACGCCGCAGGAAAAATCAGCACGGCGCTGTGGGGGGCGATGTCTTTGAACCAGGCATTAAATTCGCTGCAATTGGGAGTCGGCAAGTCGGTGAGCTGCAATTGCTCGCGCAACCACCGGGTACGTGCCGGATACACGCACTGCGCATGTTTATCGCCGCTGTCGGGCGCGGCATACAGCGCCGCCAGGGTGGCGGCCAGTTCAGCATCCGGGTGGCTCTCGCCGTCGGGCGCGAGGAAGAAATGCGGGTCATCCACATAGCTGCGCCAGCCACCGAGCTTGCCGGTTTCGTAGTGGTTCAGCGCAATCCAATACGGATCGTTCGCCAGCGCTTGCAGGCGCTGGTGCGTCAGCGTCGGGGCCGCGTGGGCAAGGCCGGTAACGCTTAACACCAGAGCGAATAAAGTCCGTTTCAAGGTGGTTGTTCTTCTTCTAACGCGGTGCACGGAGCTTTGTAGGGCGGGGCCTTGGTGTCAAGGAAGAACGCCTTGCCAGACAGAATCGGGCGGCGCCAGAATGGCCGCGAACGATGACTGCCCATCTGAACTAAGGATTTTCGATGCCTGATCCCGTTGCCAATGGCTTGCGCTTGGCGCCCGACGCGCTAACCCGTCCCTTCGATCCTAGTCAGTTCAAATTCACCATCACCGACGATCTGGAACCGTTCCGCGGCGTACTCGGCCAGGAACGCGCGGTAGAAGCATTGCAATTCGGTGTGGCCATGCCGCGCCCCGGTTACAACGTATTCGTCATGGGCGAGCCGGGCACCGGCCGCTTCTCCTTTGTTAAGCGGTACCTCAAGGCTGAAGGCAAGCGTTTGGAAACGCCGTCGGACTGGGTATACGTCAACCACTTTGATGAAACCCGCGAACCCCGCGCGCTGGAATTACCGCCGGGCACCGCCACGGCATTTATCGCTGATATCGAAGGCCTGATCGACAACCTGATGGCCACCTTTCCGGCCGTGTTTGAGCATCCTGCCTACCAGCAGAAAAAGAGCGCCATCGACCGCGCCTTCAATCAGCGTTACGACCGTGCGCTGGATGTGATCGAGCGCCTGTCGCTGGAAAAAGAAATCGCCCTGTACCGCGACAGTACCAACATTGCCTTCACGCCAATGAAAGACGGCAAGGCGCTGGACGAAGCCGAGTTTGCCCAGCTGCCCGAAGCCGAACGCGAGCGTTATCACGCCGACATTTCTGCGCTGGAAGAACGGCTTAACGAAGAACTGGCCAGCCTTCCGCAGTGGAAGCGGGAGTCGAGCAACCAACTGCGCCAGCTCAATGAAGAAACCATCACCTTGGGCCTGCAGCCGTTGCTGGGGCCGCTGTCGGAAAAGTACGCGGAAAACGCCGGCGTTTGCGCTTACCTGCAAGCAGTACAAGTCAACCTGCTGAAGACCGTGGTCGAGCAGTTGGTGGATGTGGATAAAGTCGACGCTGAGGCGCGCAAGTTTCTGCAAGAACAGTACTGCCCGAGCCTGGTGGTTGGTCACCACGCCAGCGGCGGCGCGCCGGTGGTGTTCGAGTCGCACCCCACTTACGACAATCTGTTTGGCCGCATCGAATACAGCACCGACCAGGGCGCGCTTTACACCAGCTACCGGCAATTACGTCCCGGCGCTTTGCATCGGGCCAACGGCGGCTTTCTGGTACTGGAAGCGGAGAAAATGCTCGGTGAGCCGTTTGTGTGGGACGCGCTCAAGCGCGCCCTGCATGCACGCAAACTGAAGATGGAATCGCCGCTCGGTGAGCTGGGCCGCCTGGCCACCGTGACGCTGACGCCGCAGGTGATACCGCTGCACATCAAAGTGGTGATCATCGGTTCCCGTCAGCTGTATTACGCGCTGCAGGATCACGACCCGGACTTCCAGGAGATGTTTCGCGTACTGGTGGATTTCGACGAAGACATTCCGCTGCACGACGACAGCCTGGAACAGTTCGCCCAGTTGCTGAAAACCCGGACCTCGGAGGAGGGCATGGCGCCGCTGACGGCCGATGCGGTCGCGCGGCTGGCGACTTACAGCGCGCGCTTGGCCGAGCACCAAGGGCGGTTGTCGGCGCGTATTGGCGACTTGTTCCAGTTGGTCAGTGAAGCGGACTTTATCCGCCAACTCGCCAACGACACAGTCACCGACGCCGGCCATATCGAGCGCGCGCTGAAAGCAAAGGCCACGCGCACCGGCCGCGTTTCGGCGCGGATTCTCGACGACATGCTGGCAGGCATCATTCTGATCGACACCGCGGGCGCTGCCGTTGGTAAGTGCAACGGCCTGACGGTGCTGGAAGTGGGCGACTCGGCCTTTGGTGTGCCGGCGCGTATTTCGGCCACGGTGTATCCGGGCAACAGCGGCATTGTCGACATCGAGCGCGAGGTCAATCTCGGTCAGCCGATTCACTCCAAGGGCGTGATGATTCTCACCGGCTACCTCGGCAGCCGATACGCCCAGGAATTCCCCCTGGCGATTTCCGCGAGCATCGCCCTGGAGCAGTCGTACGGTTACGTCGACGGCGACAGCGCCTCGCTGGGCGAGGTGTGCACGTTGATTTCCGCGTTGTCGCGCACGCCGCTCAAGCAGTGCTATGCGATCACCGGCTCCATCAACCAGTTCGGCGAAGTGCAGGCGGTCGGCGGCGTTAACGAGAAAATCGAAGGCTTCTTCCGGCTCTGTGAAGCGCGCGGGCTGACGGGCGAGCAGGGCGCGATCATTCCGCACGCCAACGTGGCCACGTTGATGCTCGACGAACGCGTGCTGCAAGCCGTGCGTGCTGGGCTGTTCAACGTGTACGCCGTTCGGCAGGTGGACGAGGCGTTGGGGCTGCTGGTTGGCGAGGCGGTCGGCACAGCGGACGAAAACGGCGAATTCCCTGAAGGCAGCGTGAACGCGCGGGTAGTGGAGCGCTTGCGTGAAATTGCCGAAATGGGCCTCGAAGAAGAGGAAGAGAAAAGCGTCGAAGCGGAAGCCGCCGCCGTGTTGACCGGCAAAGCGGGGTCAAAAGCCGACGTCAAATGATCGAATGATCGCCCGATGGCTGGTCAGTCATTGAGCAGTTCGAGCCCGGCCACAGCGGATGGTGGCTGGGCCGGCTTTCCCACGGTCCATCCACAGAGTTATCCACAGGTGGCGGGGATAACCTGCAGGCTTCCCTGAACCGTCGGGCCAGGTGTAGTCTGACCCCACACCACAAGAGGGCCGCCGTGATGCCGCGCCGCCTCTGCCTTACCCGTCATTGTCTTGGCCTGATCACCCGTATTGAATGCGTGATCCGCCCGCTGGCAGGCGAAAACGGGCTGTGGGTTCTCATTTGCGGTGCTGGAATGGCCGCCTCCCAACCTTCTGCGATTAAAACGCAAGGCCCATTCCACGGGCCCTACGTGGCTGAAGAGGTGCTCGCAGCAATTGCCGCAAACCTCGCCGAGCTCGGTTACAGCGAGAGCGATGAACCGGCTATCTGGTGCCTGCATTTACAAGCCGAATTACGCCGTGTGAATGCTGACCGTGGCCGCCACTTGGGCGATTACCAAGTCGGGCCGGAAACTTAGAAGTCATCTTTGCTCAGCTTTTGAGCGTTCCCGTAGGAGCCCGACGTGGCGCTTGCTGGAGCCGTCTATCCGAAGGCCGTCCACAACGTTATCCACAGAACGTGTAGATAAGATCTGGCCGTTCAATTCCGTTACTTTTTGCGCTCGGTTCGTACCTTGTCTCGTCAGGTGTGCTGGGTATACTCGCGCTCACTTTTGACCTGCTGTGAGCGACCATGGAACGCATTATTGAAAACGCGATGTACGCCTCCCGTTGGCTGTTGGCGCCGATCTATTTTGGGTTGTCGCTGGGGTTGCTGGCGTTGGCGCTGAAGTTCTTCCAGGAGATTTTCCATGTTCTGCCGAATGTGTTTGCCCTGGCAGAATCCGAGCTAATTCTCGTGCTGCTGTCGTTGATCGACATGGCGCTGGTAGGCGGCTTGCTGGTGATGGTGATGATTTCGGGCTACGAGAACTTCGTTTCCCAACTCGACATTGACGAGGGCAAGGAGAAGCTCAACTGGCTGGGCAAGATGGATTCCAGCTCGCTGAAGATGAAAGTGGCAGCCTCCATCGTGGCCATTTCCTCCATTCACCTGCTACGGGTGTTTATGGATGCGAAGAACATCGAGCCGGAATATTTGATGTGGTACGTGATCATTCACATGACCTTCGTGGTGTCAGCCTTTGCCATGGGTTACCTGGACAAGCTGACCAAGCACTGAGCGGTTCGCTGCACATCGGCCAGCCAACGCTTCTGTGCTAGGCTGGCCGACCTTTTTTGGCCTCAGCGGAGTTAGCGCCATGTCCGAACAGAATATCGATACCTTCACCACCGATGAGAGCCGCGTTAGCTACGGCATCGGCCGCCAACTGGGCGACCAGCTGCGCGACAACCCGCCACCGGGCGTGAGCCTGGACGCCATTCTGGTTGGTCTGACCGACGCGTTCCGTGGCCATGCCAGCCGCGTTAGCCAGGAAGACATGTCGGCTAGCTTCAAAGTGATCCGCGAAATCATGCAGGCCGAGCAAGCTGCCAAAGCTGAAGCCGCTGCTGGCGAAGGCCGTGCTTTCCTGGCTGAAAACGCCAAGCGCGCTGGCATCGTGACCCTGGAATCGGGTCTGCAATACGAAGTGCTGACCGCTGGCGACGGCGCCAAGCCGACCCGCGACAGCACCGTACGTACCCACTATCACGGCACCCTGACCGACGGTTCGGTGTTCGACAGCTCGTACGATCGTGGCCAGCCGGCTGAATTTCCGGTGGGTGGCGTGATCGCTGGTTGGACCGAAGCGCTGCAACTGATGGGCACTGGCAGCAAATGGCGCCTGTACGTACCGAGCGAGCTAGCCTATGGCGGCCAGGCTGTTGGCAGCATCCCGCCGCACAGTGTTTTGGTGTTCGACGTAGAGCTGCTGGAAATCCTGTAAAACCTACTGCGCTCGGTTTCAGGCTCGATGCCTGACGGTTAGCGCGAAGGTCGTCCAGAACGCAAAAGGCCGAGAGTGCATGCTCTCGGCCTTTTGTTTTTTCGCGGCAGGTGCGTCAACGTGTGGGCTCCTGGTTAGTGCAGGTCGGAAGACGGGCGCAGCGCGCGGGAGTAACAGAACAGGAACAGGTTGCGCACCAGTTCCTTGAGGACGGTCGGCTCGCTGGAGCTCAGGCCGGACAGATCCAGGTCGCCCTGCTCGCGCAATTCGTCCAGCGCTTCTTCTTCCAGTACGGCACAAACCTTGCCGGTGTCGCGGTGCAGAATCCGCAGATACGGGTGCGGACGGTCTAGCCAAGCATCAATCAAATAGGTCATGGCTCATCTCCTTCTTTCGGTTTGATGAGAATAATTCCTATTGAGATAATAGCAAGGGCTAATTTGCGCCGGTTCGCATGGCTTGATTCGTGGCAATAAAAAGCCCGGCGCTAAGGCCGGGCTTTTGTTGGAGCGAGACTTAGTGTGTGCGAGCGACGGCGAACTCGCTGAGTTCAATCAGCGCGTCTTTGTATTCGCTGGCGGGCAACACATCCAGGCAGGCAATGGCGCGAGCGGCGTAGTCGCGGGCCTGGTTGGCGGTGTAGTCCAGCGAGCCGGATGCTTCGACGGCGGCGCGGATGCTTTCCAGATCTTCCAGGCCGCCTTTCTGAATGGCGGTGCGGACCAGGCTGGCTTGTTCAGCAGTGCCTTCGCGCATGGTGTAGATCAGCGGCAGTGTGGGTTTGCCTTCGGCTAGGTCGTCGCCCACGTTTTTGCCGAGGGTTTCGGCGTCGCCGCGGTAGTCGAGCAGGTCGTCGACCAGTTGAAAGGCCACGCCAAGGTTGTCACCAAATGCTTGCAGGGCAGTGGACTGTTCAGCGGTGGCGCCGATAAGTGCGGCTGCGCTGTGGGTCGAAGCCTCGAAGAGCATGGCGGTTTTGCCGCGGATGACTTCCATATAGGTTTCTTCGGTGGTGCTGGCGTCGCGCACTTTGGAAAGCTGCAGCACTTCGCCTTCGGCAATCACGCGGGTGGCGCGTGAGAGAATCTGCATCACTGGCAGCGAGCCGAGTTCGACCATCATTTCGAACGAGCGTGAATAAAGGAAGTCGCCGACCAGCACGCTGGGCGCATTGCCCCACAACGCATTGGCGGTCGAGCGGCCACGGCGCATGCCGGACATGTCGACAACGTCGTCATGCAGCAGGGTCGCGGTATGAAGGAATTCGATGGTGGCAGCCAACAGACGCAGATCATCACCTTGGCCGCCCAGCGCTTTGCCGCAGAGCAGAACCAGCAGCGGGCGCAGACGCTTGCCGCCGGCGGAAATGATGTAGTCGCCTATTTTCTCTACCAGAGGAACGCGGGAGACCAGTTGTCGTCTGATAATGCCATCGACGGCGGTAAAATCGTCCGCCACCACGTTATAGAAGGCCTGTGGTTGCATCAGTGACACGTGCTCCTCGAAGGTTGCGCGGCATGCTAGGGGGCAGGTGTAAGGCTGTCAAGGCAAGTGCTGCGGGTGCTTGCGCGGGGCTAAAGGCTTGCGTACAATCGCGGCCCCTGAACTTCCCTGGGCAGCACCTGCCTTACGCAATTGCAAGGGCGTCCTTCCGGCCCCAAGCAGCCATGCCAGCCGACGACTATTCCTATAAAGCGCTGGGTGAGCAGGATTAACGGAGCAAAATTATGTACGCAGTAATTGTTACCGGTGGCAAGCAATACAAAGTCGCCGAAGGTGAATACCTCAAGATCGAAAAGCTCGAAATCGCCACTGGCGAAGCCGTTACTTTCGATCGCGTTCTGCTGATCGGCAATGGTGACGACGTAACTATCGGCGCACCGGTTGTTGAAGGCGCTAAAGTTGTAGCCGAAGTGATTGCACAAGGCCGCCACGATAAAGTGACCATCATCAAGTTCCGCCGTCGCAAGCACCACATGAAGCGTCAGGGCCACCGTCAGTGGTTCACTGAGATCAAAATCACTGGTATTTCGGCCTAATTCTTTCGGCCCAAATCCTTATTAGGAGTATTGACTCATGGCACACAAAAAAGCTGGCGGTAGTACCCGCAACGGTCGCGACTCAGAATCTAAACGCCTTGGCGTGAAGATGTACGGCGGCCAGGCTATCAAAGCAGGCAACATCATCGTGCGTCAGCGCGGTACCCAATTCCACGCTGGCTACGGCGTTGGTATGGGTAAAGATCACACTCTGTTCGCTAAAGTCGAAGGCGTGATCAAGTTCGAAGTTAAAGGCGCCTTCGGTCGTCGCTACGTGAGCGTCATCGCGGCTTAATCGCGATGTTGCTGGAAAAGCCCTGTCTCGCGACGGGGCTTTTTTGTTTCTGAAAGCTTGAGGCTTTTGCAAAATCAACCGGGAGCTGTTTCGCTGGGTTTTGCAAAAGTCTTATGTTCCTTGTGTTATCTAGCCCGCTTTTGCGGCGGGAGGCGTGCCGATGAAATTCGTCGATGAAGTATCGATATTTGTAAAAGCGGGTGATGGTGGTAACGGTTGCATGAGCTTCCGTCGTGAGAAGTTCATCGAGAACGGTGGACCTAACGGCGGCGATGGCGGCGACGGTGGTTCCGTGTACATGGTCGCGGACGAGAACCTGAACACCCTGGTGGATTACCGCTACACCCGGCGTTTCGACGCCGAGCGCGGCTCCAATGGCGGCAGCGCCGACTGCACCGGGCGCAAAGGTGAGGACACTGTTCTGCGCGTTCCGGTTGGCACCACCATCATTGATGCTGCCACTCAGGAAATCATCGGTGACCTGACCAAAGACGGTCAGCGCATCATGGTTGCCCACGGCGGCTGGCATGGTTTGGGCAACACCCGTTTCAAATCCAGCACCAACCGCGCGCCACGTCAGACCACGCTGGGTAAGCCGGGCGAGTCCCGCGACCTCAAGCTGGAATTGAAAGTGCTGGCAGACGTGGGTCTGCTTGGCTTGCCAAACGCTGGCAAAAGCACCTTCATCCGTTCGGTTTCGGCCGCCAAGCCGAAGGTGGCCGACTACCCGTTCACCACGCTGGTGCCAAACCTGGGCGTGGTCAGCGTCGATCGCTACAAGAGCTTCGTGGTCGCCGACATTCCTGGCTTGATCGAAGGCGCTTCCGATGGCGCCGGCCTGGGCATTCGCTTCCTCAAGCACTTGGCGCGCACTCGTTTGCTGCTGCACCTCGTCGACATGGCGCCGCTGGACCTTTCCGATCCGGCCGAAGCAGCCGAAACGATTGTTTCCGAGCTGACCAAATTCAGCCCGTCACTGGCTGAACGTGATCGTTGGTTGGTGCTGAACAAGTCCGACCAGATTCTTGAAGAAGAGCAAGAGGCTCGCATCAAGGAGATCACTGATCGTCTGCAGTGGACTGGCCCGGTTTATGTGATTTCGGCGATTGGTAAAGAAGGCACAGAAAAGCTCTGCTTCGATATCATGCGTTACCTCGAAGAGCGTTCCGTGCGTATCGCCGAAGAGCCGCAGTACGCAGCTGAGCTGGCGCGACTCGATCAGAGCATCGAAGATGAAGCGCGTGCACAGCTGCAGGCGCTGGACGACAAGCGTGCCTTGCGTCGTGCGGGCGTCAAGGTTGCCGGTACGGACGATAACGACGACGGCTTCTGGGATGAGGAAGATGACGATGATGGTCCAGAGATCATCTACGTCCGAGACTGAGTAAAACCACAACGCCGCTAATTAGCGGCGTTGTGCTGACTAATTCGCACGAGTGGCGCGGCGCCGCTCTTCTGGCCAGGGTTGGATGACCATGCGGGACAAGGTAACTGGCGCTCAGCGCTGGGTGGTGAAGATCGGTAGTGCGCTGTTGACCGCTGACGGGCGTGGCCTGGATCGTGGCGCGATGGCGGTGTGGGTCGAGCAGATGGTGGCCTTGCGCGAGGCTGGCGTTGAGCTGGTGCTGGTATCGTCGGGTGCGGTAGCGGCGGGCATGAGCCGGCTGGGCTGGGCGTCGCGACCGAGCGCTATCCATGAGCTGCAAGCAGCGGCAGCAGTGGGGCAGATGGGCCTGGTGCAGGCTTGGGAATCCAGCTTTGCGCAGCACGGCCGGCATACCGCGCAAATCTTGCTGACCCACGACGACCTGTCGGATCGCAAGCGCTACCTGAATGCCCGCAGCACGCTGCGTACCTTGGTTGATCTGGGAGCGATTCCGGTCATCAACGAAAACGACACCGTAGTCACTGACGAAATCCGCTTCGGCGATAACGACACCCTGGCGGCGCTGGTCGCCAACCTGGTGGAGGCCGATCTGCTGGTGATTCTCACGGACCGCGACGGCATGTTCGACGCCGACCCTCGCCACAACCCTGATGCTCAGCTGATTTTCGAAGCGCGTGCCGATGATCCTGCATTAGATGCGGTGGCGGGCGGCGTCGGCGGTGCGCTGGGACGTGGCGGTATGCAGACCAAGCTGCGCGCCGCACGACTGGCGGCGCGTTCCGGTGCGCATACCATTATTGTCGGTGGCGCCATTGAGCAGGTCCTGGCGCGGCTCAAGGCAGGGGAGCGACTGGGTACGTTACTGGCGCCCGAGCGCGGTCTGCTTGCTGCGCGCAAACAATGGCTTGCTGGGCATCTGCAAACCCGCGGAACGTTGCAGCTCGATGCTGGCGCCGTGAAAGCGTTGCTGGAAAGCCACAAGAGCTTGCTGCCGGTTGGCGTGAAAAGCGTGCAGGGCAATTTCCGTCGTGGCGAAATGGTCGTCTGTGTCGATCCGCAAGGGCGCGAAATCGCTCGCGGCCTGGCGAACTACAGTGCGGCTGAGGCGCAGAAAATCGTCGGTCAGCCTTCGGATGCCATTGAGCGTTTGCTGGGTTACGTCGACGAGCCTGAGCTGGTCCATCGAGATAATCTGATTCTGGTGTGAATCCGCCTTCGGCAGCAGCGTCGTTGGCATAAAGGGAGAGTGCAGTGCGAATGATCAATGGATGGTTGGGCGCTTTACTGCTGCCCTTGGCGTTTGCGGCATCGGCGGAAGAAATCGGCCAGGTGTCGACGGTATTCAAATGGGTTGGGCCGAACGACAAGATTGTCGTCGAGGCGTTTGATGACCCGAAAGTTGAAGGCGTGACTTGCTACTTGTCGCGCGCCAAAACCGGCGGCGTCAAAGGTGGGTTGGGGTTGGCGGAAGACCGTGCCGAGGCGTCGATTGCCTGCCGTCAGGTCGGACCGATTCATGTGCCGGACAATTTGAAAGATGGCGAAGAAGTGTTTAAAGAGCGCACGTCGCTGGTGTTCAAGACCATGCAGGTAGTGCGGTTCTTCGACAAGAAGCGCAACACGCTGGTCTACCTCGTTTACAGCGACCGCGTAATCGAAGGCAGTCCGCAAAACGCGGTTACCGCCATTCCGATTCTGCCCTGGGTACAGCAGCCCTAAACCGAAAAAGGCGAACCGCAAGGCTCGCCTTTTTGTTGCCTGCGTTTTATTCCAGGCAATAAAAAACCGGCCCTGAGGCCGGTCTTTTCAACGCATTACACTTAGGCAGCAGCGGCTTGGCTGAGATCCTTGATGTGACCGTTCAGGCGGCTCTTATGACGAGCTGCTTTGTTCTTGTGGATGATGCCTTTGTCGGCCATGCGGTCGATTACAGGAACAGCCAGGGTGTAAGCCTTTTGTGCAAGTTCGAGGTCTTTGGCGTCGATAGCCTTGACCACGTTCTTGATGTAGGTACGAACCATGGAGCGCAGGCTGGCGTTATGGCTACGACGCTTCTCAGCCTGTTTAGCGCGTTTTTTGGCAGAAGGTGTATTGGCCACCGTCGAGCTCCTTGAAACTTTGAGGAAATGACTAAACAAATAAGGCCGCGAATCATGCCGATGTGTCGAAGGCTTGTCAAGCGCGGTTCAGTGTTGCGGGTGAAGGATCGGCCCGCTGTCCGACGGGCGTGCTCACCCTGCAAGGGTGATTTATTTGCCGGCCGGTTCTACACTCGCCGCCTTTGCCTTGCGGCCCATAGGGCGGCGCCGACATTTGCGGTGGCGCAGCTTACTTGATGCGGTAGAACGAGCGTTATGAATTTACTCAAGTCGCTGGCTGCGGTCAGCTCGATGACCATGTTGTCCCGGGTGCTGGGCTTTGTTCGCGACACCATCGTCGCGCGTATTTTCGGCGCCGGCATGGCCACAGACGCCTTCTTCGTTGCGTTCAAACTGCCCAACCTGCTGCGCCGCATTTTTGCCGAGGGTGCGTTCTCGCAGGCCTTCGTGCCGATTCTGGCGGAATACAAAACCCAGCAGGGCGAGGAAGCGACCCGCACCTTTATTGCCTACGTATCCGGGCTGCTGACATTGGTATTGGCGGTAGTCACCGCGCTGGGCATGATCGCTGCCCCTTGGGTGATCTGGGTAACGGCGCCAGGCTTTGTCGACTCGCCGGAAAAATTCGAGCTGACCTCGTCACTTCTGCGCGTGACCTTTCCTTATATATTGCTGATCTCGCTGGCCTCCCTGGCTGGCGCGATTCTTAACACCTGGAATCGCTTCTCCGTGCCGGCCTTCGTGCCGACCTTGCTCAATATCAGCATGATCGTGTTCGCGTTGTTCCTGACCCCGTATTTCAACCCGCCGGTCATGGCGCTCGGTTGGGCGGTGCTGGTCGGCGGTCTGCTGCAGTTTCTCTATCAGCTGCCGCACTTGAAAAAGATCGGCATGCTGGTTCTGCCGCGCCTCAACCTGCGTGATGCAGGGGTGTGGCGCGTGATGAAGCAAATGGGGCCGGCCATTCTCGGCGTATCGGTCAGCCAAATTTCGCTGATCATCAACACCATTTTCGCCTCCTTTCTGGTCGCCGGCTCCGTGTCGTGGATGTACTACGCCGACCGCTTGATGGAACTGCCCTCCGGCGTACTGGGCGTGGCGCTGGGGACCATCCTGCTACCGGCGCTGTCGCGCAGCTTCTCCAGCAAAAATACCGAGGAATATTCGCGCTTGCTGGATTGGGGGCTGCGGCTCTGTTTTCTACTGGCGCTGCCATGCGCCCTGGCGTTGGCCATTATTTCCGAGCCATTGACCGTTTCGCTGTTTCAGTACGGAAAGTTCAGCGCGCACGACGCGCAAATGACTCAGTTCGCCCTTATCGCCTATTCGATGGGTCTGCTCGGCATCATTTTAGTGAAAGTGTTGGCACCCGGTTTCTATGCGCGGCAGAACATTGCTACGCCAGTGCGTATCGCGCTGGTCACCTTGGCAGCCACTCAAGCGATGAACCTGGTGTTCTTCTTCACCTTGCCTTATCCGCACGCCGGGCTGGCGCTGTCGATTGGCTTGGCGGCGTGTCTGAATGCAGGCCTGTTGTTCTGGCAGTTGCGCAAGCAGCAGTTGTTCACGCCGCAGCCGGGCTGGTCGCTGTTTCTCATCCGGCTCGTTGTCGCCGTGGTGGTGATGGCTGCGGTGCTGCTTGCCGTGATGCACTGGATGCCCGCTTGGGATCAGGGCGACATGCTGATTCGCCTGCTTCGTCTGGGTGCATTGGTAGCCAGTGGCATTGCCGCGTATTTCGGCGTGCTGCTGTTGTTGGGCTTCCGTTTGCGTGATTTCGCCCGCCGTACGCTGGCCTAATCCCTACGTAAAACGCGGATTTATTCGCCTGTACATCCGCATCCGCTGTCGCCTGTTGCACAGCGTCGGGTGTGCGTATAATCGCCCACTTTGTGAGCAAGAAGCGTCCTATGCAGCTGGTTCGAGGGCTTCAAAACTTGCAGCCTCAACACCGGGGCTGTGTTGCCACTATCGGCAATTTTGACGGCGTGCACCGTGGCCACCAGGCCATCCTGGCGCGGCTGCGCGAGCGCGCGGACGAATTGGGCGTGCCCAGTTGCGTGGTGATTTTCGAACCGCAGCCCCGTGAATTTTTCGGCCCCGACACGGCGCCGCCGCGCCTGACACGTTTGCGTGACAAGCTCGTCTTGTTCGCCGAAGCAGGCGTTGATCGCGTGTTGTGCCTGTCCTTCAATCGCCGGTTGCGTGAACTCAGCGCCGCCGAATTTGTGCAAACGGTGCTGCTTGAGGGCTTGGGCGTGCAGCATCTCGAGGTGGGCGATGACTTCCGCTTCGGCTGTGACCGCGCCGGCGATTTCGCTTTTCTGCAAACCGCCGCGCAGGTTGAAGGGTTCACCCTGGAAGCGGCCAGCACCGTTGAAATCGACGGGCTGCGTGTGAGCAGTACGCGGGTTCGCGAGTCGCTTGCAGCCGCCGATTTCGCCTTGGCTGAGCGCCTGCTGGGGCGCCCGTTTCAAATTTCCGGGCGCGTGCTGCATGGTCAGAAATTGGCGCGCCAATTCGGTACGCCGACGGCCAACGTACAACTCAAGCGGCGTCGTGTGCCGTTGACCGGTGTCTACTTGGTCACTGTCGAGCTCAATGGCAAACCTTGGCCTGGCGTCGCCAATATTGGCGTGCGGCCCACGGTGCAGGGCGATGGCAGTGCGCACCTGGAAGTGCATCTTTTGGATTTTGTCGGCGATCTCTATGGCCGACGTTTGACGGTGGCGTTCCACCACAAGCTGCGCGATGAGCAGCGTTTCGCCTCCCTGGAGGCGCTGAAGACGGCGATACACGCGGATGTCGCCGCCGCCCGTGCCCTTTGGCAGGGTCAACCGCTTAAGTGAAGAGCCTGAAATGACCGACTACAAAGCCACGCTAAACCTTCCGGATACCGCCTTCCCAATGAAGGCCGGCCTGCCACAGCGCGAACCGCAGATTTTGCAGCGCTGGGACAGCATTGGCCTGTACCAGAAGCTGCGTGAGATTGGTAAGGACCGGCCCAAGTTCGTGCTGCACGATGGCCCGCCCTATGCCAACGGCACCATTCACATCGGTCACGCGGTTAACAAAATTCTCAAAGACATGATCGTGCGCTCGAAAACCCTGTCCGGGTTCGACGCGCCTTACGTGCCCGGCTGGGACTGCCACGGCCTGCCCATCGAGCACAAAGTGGAAGTCACCCACGGCAAAAACCTGCCCGCCGACAAAACCCGCGAGCTTTGCCGCGCCTATGCCGCCGAGCAAGTGGAAGGGCAGAAGGCCGAATTTATTCGCCTGGGCGTTTTGGGCGATTGGGCCAACCCGTACAAAACCATGGACTTCGCCAACGAAGCCGGTGAAATCCGCGCCTTGGCCGAAATGGTCAAAGGCGGTTTCGTATTCAAAGGTCTGAAGCCGGTTAACTGGTGCTTCGATTGCGGCTCGGCCCTGGCTGAAGCCGAAGTTGAATACCAAGACAAAAAATCCTCGACCATCGACGTCGCGTTCCCGATTGCCGACGAAGCCAAACTGGCCGCTGCATTCGGTCTGCCAACGCTGAGCAAGCCCGCCGCCATTGTCATCTGGACCACCACCCCGTGGACCATCCCGGCCAACCAGGCGCTCAACGTCCACCCCGAATTCATCTACGCCCTGGTCGATGTCGGCGACAAGCTGCTGATCCTGGCTGAAGAGCTGGTGCAAGCCTGCCTGACCCGTTACGGCCTCGAAGGCACGGTGGTTGCCACGGCGCCCGGCGCAGCCCTGGAACTGATCGACTTCCGTCACCCGTTCTACGACCGCCTCTCGCCGGTTTACTTGGCCGAATACGTCGAGTTGGGCGCTGGCACCGGCGTGGTTCACTCCGCCCCGGCCTACGGTGAAGACGACTTTGTAACCTGCAAACGCTATGGCATGGTCAACGACGACATCCTCACGCCCGTGCAGAGCAACGGCGTGTACGTCGAGTCGCTGCCATTTTTCGGCGGTCAGTTCATCTGGAAAGCCAACCCCGCCATCGTTGAGAAACTCAGCGAAGTGGGCGCGCTGATGCACACTGAAACCATCAGCCACAGCTATATGCACTGCTGGCGCCATAAGTCCCCGCTGATCTACCGCGCCACCGCGCAGTGGTTCGTCGGCATGGATAAACAGCCCAACACCGGCAACACCCTGCGTCAGCGCGCAGTCAAAGCCATCGAAGACACCCAGTTCGTACCGGCCTGGGGCCAGGCGCGCCTGCATTCGATGATCGCCAACCGCCCGGACTGGTGCATCTCGCGTCAGCGCAACTGGGGCGTGCCGATCCCATTCTTCCTCGACAAAGCCACGGGCGATCTGCACCCGCGCACCGTCGAGCTGATGGAAGAAGTGGCCAAGCGCGTCGAGCACGAAGGCATCGAAGCCTGGTTCAAACTCGACCCGACTGAACTGCTGGGCGACGAAGCAGGCAACTACGACAAAATCAGCGACACCCTCGACGTCTGGTTCGACTCCGGCACCACCCACTGGCACGTGCTGCGGGGTTCGCACCCGATGGGCCACGCGTCCGGCCCGCGCGCCGACCTGTATCTGGAAGGTTCCGACCAACACCGCGGCTGGTTCCACTCCTCGTTGCTGACCGGCTGCATGCTGGACGACCACGCCCCGTACCGCGAACTGCTGACCCACGGTTTCACCGTCGATGAAAACGGTCGCAAAATGTCCAAGTCGCTGGGCAACGTCGTCGCCCCGCAAAAGGTCAACGACACGCTGGGCGCCGACATCATGCGTCTGTGGGTTTCGGCCACCGATTACTCCGGTGAAATGGCCGTCTCTGACCAGATTCTGCAACGCAGCGCCGATGCCTATCGCCGCATCCGCAACACCGCGCGCTTCCTGCTTTCCAACCTCAGCGGCTTCAATCCGGCTACCGATCTGCTGCCGGCCGAAGACATGCTGGCGCTGGACCGTTGGGCCGTCGACCGTGCCCTGCTGCTGCAAAACGAGCTGCAGGAACACTACGGCGAATACCGTTTCTGGAACGTGTACTCCAAGGTGCACAACTTCTGCGTGCAGGAGCTGGGCGGCTTTTACCTGGACATCATCAAGGATCGCCAATACACCACCGCCAGCGACAGCCAGGCGCGCCGTTCGTGCCAGACCGCGCTGTTCCACATCGCCGAAGCGCTGGTGCGCTGGATCGCGCCGATCCTGGCGTTCACCGCCGACGAGCTGTGGGAATACCTGCCGGGCGAGCGCAACGAATCGGTGATGCTCAACACCTGGTACGAAGGGCTCACCGCGCTGCCGGAAGGCTTCGAGCTGGACCGCGCCTACTGGGAACGCGTCATGGCTGTGAAAGTGGCCGTGAACAAGGAAATGGAAAACCAGCGCGCCGCCAAAGCTATCGGCGGCAACCTGCAAGCCGAAGTGACCCTGTACGCCGAAGACGCGCTGGTCAGCGACCTGGGCAAACTCAGCAACGAGTTGCGCTTCGTGTTGATCACCTCGACCGCCGCCGTGGCACCGCTGGCCAGCGCGCCAGCAGACGCCGTGGTCACCGAGGTCGCCGGCCTGAAACTCAAAGTGGTGAAGTCTGCTCACGCCAAGTGCGCGCGCTGCTGGCACTGCCGTGAAGACGTCGGGGTGAACCCAGAGCACCCGGAAATCTGCGGTCGTTGCGTCGACAACATCAGCGGCGCGGGCGAGGTTCGTCACTATGCCTAACGCCCGTCTTGGCCGTTTGTCCTGGCTGTGGCTGAGCCTGGTGGTGCTGATCCTCGATCAGGCCACCAAGCTCTACTTCGAGTCGAACCTGAGCCTGTACCAGCAGATCGTGATTATTCCCGACCTGTTCAGCTGGACCCTGGCCTACAACACCGGCGCTGCCTTCAGTTTCCTGGCCGACAGCTCCGGCTGGCAGCGCTGGTTGTTTGCTCTCATCGCCGTGGGCGTCAGCGCCACGCTGGTGGTGTGGCTCAAGCGCCTGAAGCCTGAGGAAACCCTGCTCGCCGTAGCCCTGTCGCTGGTGCTCGGCGGCGCGCTGGGCAACCTGTACGACCGAATCGTGCTCGGCCATGTCATCGACTTTATCCTCGTGCACTGGCAGAACCGCTGGTATTTCCCAGCCTTCAACATCGCCGACAGCGCCATCTCGGTTGGCGCCGTGTTGCTGGCCCTGGACATGTTCAAAAGCAAGAAAGCCGGAGAGCCCGCCCATGACTGACGACGCCCTGCGTATCGGCCCGGACAAACAAGTGACCCTGCACTTCGCCCTGAACCTGGAAAACGGCGACGTGGTGGACAGCACCTTCGACAAGAAACCCGCCACCTTCACCGTCGGCGACGGCAACCTGTTACCGGGCTTCGAAGCCGCCTTGTTCGGCCTCAAGGCCGGCGACAAGCGCACGCTGGAAGTGGAACCGGAACACGGCTTCGGCCAGCCCAACCCGCAAAACGTGCAAGTAATGCCGCGTTCGCAATTCGAAGGCATGGAGCTGTCGGATGGCCTGCTGGTGATCTTCAACGACGCCGCCAACACTGAGCTGCCCGGCGTGGTCAAAGCGTTTGATGACACCCAGGTCACCATCGACTTCAACCACCCGCTCGCCGGCAAGACCCTGAGCTTTCAGGTCGAAATCATCGACGTCAAACCGGCCTGACCCGACGGTAACCTGGCACCTGCCCTCGGGGCGGACAGAGAGAAGCCCCATGCAAGAAACAGCCATGCAAATCAAACTCGCCAACCCGCGCGGCTTCTGCGCCGGCGTTGACCGCGCGATTGAAATCGTCAACCGCGCCTTGGAAGTCTTCGGCCCGCCGATTTACGTTCGCCACGAAGTGGTCCACAACAAATTCGTCGTCGAAGACCTGCGCGCCCGCGGCGCCATCTTCGTGGAAGAACTGGACCAGGTGCCCGACAACGTCATCGTCATCTTCAGCGCCCACGGCGTTTCCCAAGCCGTACGCAAAGAAGCCGAATCGCGCGGCCTGAAAGTATTCGACGCCACGTGCCCGCTGGTGACCAAAGTGCACATCGAAGTCGCCCGCTACAGCCGCGACGGCCGCGAATGCATCCTCATCGGCCACGCCGGCCACCCGGAAGTCGAAGGCACCATGGGCCAATACGATGCCAGCAATGGCGGCGCCATCTACCTGGTTGAAGACGAAACAGATGTCGCCAACCTCCAAGTGCGCAACCCCGAAACCCTAGCCTTCGTCACCCAGACCACGCTGTCGATGGACGACACCAGCCGCGTCATCGACGCCCTGCGCAGCCGCTTCCCCAGCATCGGCGGCCCACGCAAAGACGACATCTGCTACGCCACACAAAACCGCCAGGACGCCGTCAAACAGCTCGCCAGCGAGTGCGACGTGGTGCTCGTCGTCGGCAGCCCCAACAGCTCCAACTCCAACCGCCTGCGCGAACTTTCCGAGCGCTTGGGCACCCCGGCTTACCTGATAGATGGCGCCGAAGATTTGCAGCAGGGCTGGTTTGAAGGCAAAGCGCGCATCGGCATTACCGCAGGGGCTTCGGCGCCGGAGGTGCTGGTGCTTGGCGTGGTGCAGAAACTACGAGAGTGGGGCGCTACGGGCGCGGAGGAGCTGGAAGGGCGGCCGGAGAATGTGACGTTTTCGATGCCGAAGGAGTTGCGGGTTAAGGCGATTTAAACGCGCCCTTGTCCACAAACAAAAAGCCCCGCACTAAGCGGGGCTTTTTGTTGCGCGCAGCGTTAGCGCTTCCAGCAGTCTGCAACAGGTGCATTGCTCGTCACACCGCGCACGCCGGTGTTGGTGACTGTCAGAGACCCGCATTTGTCACCGGCCATCATTTTCCCTGCAATCGGCACAGCTCGCAGCGTGTAGCCACTTGCCGAAATTGCGCTAACTTCCAGGTTGTACATGGCCTCACCTTCCTTTGGCGATGTGGCAAAAGGAAGGTCGGGCGCGGCAGCACCATCGGCTGCCTTCGAGTAGAAACCGTGGCCGGTGTACCAACGCTCCATATATTGCGACAGCTCAGTCAGAGAGCCTTGCGCGTCGGCGCGTTTGGCCCCTTTCACGTATTCGGTGTAGCTGGGGTAAGCAATCGCCGAAATGATGCCGATGATGGCCACCACTATCATCATTTCGATCAGGGTAAAACCGCGTCCCCGGACGCGGCTCCCGAGGGTGTATGCAGAGTTCATATCGTTCCTTATCTCAGTTCACGCCAAGAAACACGGTCGGAGAGGCGGGTGCCTGGTGGGACCTCTTCACAGGTTGGGTCTTTGCCGGCGGAACCCGCCACGCAAATCAGGTCTTTCGGCTTGTCTTTATCAGGGTCGCCCGTGCCGTCGCTGCCCTTGCCATTGAAGAACGTCGGAGTCTTGACCACGCCGTCACCATCTTTTGAACGGCCGGAGTACGGGATTTTTGTGCCGTCCGGTGCGGTGTAGTAGTCGCCTTCGTTCAACGTGCCGTCACCGCTCATATCGAAGAAGTTGTAGCTCAGGCGACCGCCGCCGAAGAGATCCAACGACATTACCCAACTCGTTGCGCCGCCCGCGCATGGATCTTTCGACGGTGTCAGGGTTGCAAACACGACTACACCGTTTCGGATTGCAGCCCGCGATACAA
This sequence comes from Pseudomonas sp. AC229, assembly GCF_979254655.1. Taxonomy (NCBI): domain Bacteria; kingdom Pseudomonadati; phylum Pseudomonadota; class Gammaproteobacteria; order Pseudomonadales; family Pseudomonadaceae; genus Pseudomonas; species Pseudomonas sp. AC229. The sequence goes on along the minus strand of NZ_CEEDHK010000002.1, from coordinate 276,228 downwards.
CGCGTTCACCGGTCAAGGTGTTGGAGCCGCCCTGAGCTTGTTTCCACAGCAGATCCAGGAACCAACCGGTGGAAGAGGCCGTTATGGTTGTGTTGCTTAGCACTCGGCCTTGAATGCCTGTGCTGGACGTCTTCTGATTGATGATCTTCTGTTCAAGCAGTGTCGAGCGATTGCTGTTGATTGCCGTGCCCTTGTCGATGATGCCGTAGAAGCTATCGGTGTGCTGGGAAAGGGTCAGGTCGTTGTCGGTGGTTTGATAGAACGTGCCGGTACCAAACAGGATGATCGGACTACCATCCTTGTTCAGTGCGGCAGACAGCGGGGCGGTAATCGGTTGCACGTTACCTGCGCTGTCGCGCGCGGTGAACAGCGGCAGTGCGGTGCTTCCCGACATCAGGCTGCTCGGCACGCCCCAATTGCTTGCGCTGGTGCCGTTCAAATCGATACGCCACAACTTGCCTTGGGTATCGCCTACATAGATGCGCTCAGCCATGCGGTCGTTGTTCAAATCGATGGCCAGCGGCTCACCCAGATAACCGGTGGTGGGCACGGTGAACTTTTTGATGATCGAACCGTTCGCTGCATCAAGGAGCCACACAGCACCGGTGGTCGTGGCGTTAGCTGAGTAGCCACTGCTGACCAATACACCAAATTTGCCATTTGGCAGCGCTACGATCGACGCTTTGAAAATGGTGGCGCCCATGTCCGGAGCGTTGAATTCCCACAAGACGTTGGCATTGGTCATGGTGGTGGGGTTGGTCACATCGAGCGCGAATACGCCATTACCGCCGGCCCCGGTAGTGCCCACCACGATGGTTTTCCAGGCGCCGTTGATCCATACATCAGAGGTGGCGGGTGGGCCATCAACATAGTAACGGTGGGCGTAGGTAGGGTCGGTAAGCTTATAAAGATCGCTGGCTACGCTACGGGGAACATAAGCAAACAGCTCGGCACCGCCAGTAGGCTTGGCATCGAAGCCGTGCAGCATCCCGTCGTTAGCGCCGACCACTACAACGGGCGTGCGTTGCTGATAGGTAGGGTTCGACCGGAACGTCAGATACGCGCTGCCGGCGCTGCCCCATTGGGCATTGCGCAACAGGCTATAGCCATAGTCCTGAATGCCAACGTAAACGGGGTCGGAGTTGATGATGTCGCCGAGGCGCCCGCCGCGTTGACGGAACGGTTGGGTCTGATCAGTGGTGGTGCGCTCCAGCGTACGATCACCGCGCAGGTAGTTGACCCGGTTGGTGGCCACAGTGTCATCAACGGTGGAGCCCGCAGCGGTCACCTTCAGCAACGCGCGCGTGGCGCTATCAAGGTTGGCCCATTTGAAGTCTGTGCCCGTGGTAGAGACCGAATAGCTTGAGTCGCTGCTGGGTGTCAGGGTGTTGGCGGTGAAGATCTTGCGGTTAGTTACGCTGCTTAATGCATTTAGCAAGCGAGCTGCGCTCCAGGATTCGGTGCTGGCCACCACGCCGGTATCAGCGTCCACCGTTTTCATGAGCAGATCGCCGCTCCAAAAGTTGGTGTCAAACCGTGATTGAAAGATCGCGCTGCCCGTATCCAGCTGTGTCGAGTTGGATGAGAGTGAAGTCGCAGTGCCCGCGGCGGCGGCGGCAATGGCGGCAAAGGCCTGCTTCAAACTCGTAACCATACGTGTGGCGTCACTTGCCACGAAGAAGTTCTTAGGGCGCAGGTTGCCGTTTTCCAACGTGTCACCACTGGTCCACCAGTTTTGGTTCAGCGTCGCTGTGCGTGTGTAGGGTTCGCCATAGTCGGTAGGCACTTCGAAGCCGCCGTATTTAGCTGCCAACCAGTATTGGTTGGTGGCTTTGCCTTTCAGGTCGGCGTTCTCACGAACGTCTACCCAGTAAGTTGAGAGCGTTTGCTTTCCGAACTTATCGTCACGCATGTCGACGGTATGAGAGTCATAGGCGAGGCCAGCGATATAGGCGGAGTTATCGTTGCCAGTAAACTGCGCATCAAGAACCCTGAGGTTGATTCCCGGTGTGTCGTTGTTTTCGATCACTTGAACCCGGCGCGTTGCAGCAACCACATCCACGGATTTGTCGGCCACGACTTCGGCTGGCTTGGCGGGTTCGTTAGCGCTGCTGGTGGTCTCGGCGCTTGGCAGGTTTTTATCTTTGTGCGAGTTGGTGTCGCCGATACCCAAAATCACGTTCTTCTGGCAGGAATAGGTAATCGGGTCCATGCCCGTCCAATCGGTAATGACGGGGAAACCATCGGCCCACTGGGTGCGCGTGGCAACGGCGGTGTTCGAGGCGTAGTTCGAATAACTCGGAACAGGTGCCAGACCTTTGAAGTAACGAATGGCGGTGTAGTACAGCTCGCTCACCGGGTCGAAGGACTTGTCGTTGTTGTTGGTCAGCTCGCCAAATTTGTTCAGGTAGTTCATCACACCACTGTTGGCAATGGTGGTTCCCATGCTGCTAGTAATGGAGTCGGGGTTTTGCACGAAGACACCGGTGGCAGGGTCCCACTCCTGGCGTGGGTTGGCCGTTTGATCGTACAGCTTTGGCCCGATGTACTTTTGCGAGGCTCGAAGTACACCGCCATCACGGGTCGCAGTCGAGTCGTTGAGGTAGCCAAACACGCTGTAACGCAGGTCGGCCGAGTATTGCTGCAGCAAGCCCTCAGGCTTCCAATTGGAACCGTATTGCTTGCAGTTGCTCTCCATTTCGCCCACACCGGTCTTGCACACTTCCGCGCGCACATACGCTTCATAGCGGTTGGCGGTTGAGTCGAAGTTGCTGCCGTTATAGGTAACCAGCGGCTTTTCGTTGCCTGACAAGGTTTTGCACGACCCTGTGGTAGCCGTCGTGGTGCCCAGGGCGCCAGTGCCAGTGTTAGGCGTTTGGCAAACGCCGAACGGGTAGTTGGTTACGGCGCTGCACCTGTCCTTGTTTACGCCACTGGCGACATACGCGGTGCACAGGTTAACGCCGGGGCCTGTGGTGAATTCCATTTTGCCCTGCAAGCCCGAAATACGAATGTACAACTGGTTGGTAGTGCTCAGGTTGCCGGTGAATGTTTTGGTGATGACCCGGTTGGCGCCGCCACTCTGGCCGGTGTTACGCGCTTTTTGCACGATGGTCAGCGAGGGCGTATCAACGATGCGGTACCCGCCCGTCAAGGCGCTGCGGAAGGGGTCGATAGTCTGAGTGGCAGCCCAGTTGAGATGGTTGCCGCTCCACACATTGTTGCCGGCGCAGGTACGTGTCGAGTCTTCCGAGACGGGCGTGAACCGACTGGCGTTGGTTGCAGACTCGGTCGCGACGTACGTGTAGGTGTAGCACTTGTTGGAGTTGAAATAGCCCGCATAGACAGTCGAAGCCGAGTAGTTGCCTACGTTGGCGTAAGTCAGGATGGTCGGGTATTCCACCGATGGAACTAACGCCAGGCTGCCTGGCACATTGCCGCCACCCGTAATCAAAGGAGTTTGCGAGATAGGTGCAGCGCTGGCGTTGGCGCCGGAAAAAATGCCCAGTGCCAGAACAAAATAGACACTGAACGCTTTGAAATTATTGAACGTGGGCTGGAGAACCATGGGGCTCGCTCCGCTATGAACTGTATCGTTATCGTCTGATATACATGGAGCGCACATTGACTGTAGCGCCGGGCGTGCCATCGTCATTTTTAGTCACGCCGTAGCCTTCCGCTTCTACGCGAACTGCGGCCATCTGAATGGTGGCGCCGGCGGTAATGTCGTCTCCCGCTTCCCGGATCGTGACACCGGGTACGGTAGTAACGCGGAACTTGGGTGCCACGGGCAGATCGGTGATCTGATCAGCGTTCTGCCAGGCCGAGGTGCCCGTTGTGAGCTGCAGCGTAGGGATAGCGGTCGCCAGCACCGTCGATTCGCCTTTGCGTAACGCCGTTTCAGCCGCCTGGAAAGCCTGACTCTGATCGCGCATGTTGCCGGCCATACGCTCCTGCATGTTAGTGCTGCGCATGCTGCTAATGCCCATGATGGTCAACAGCAGGAGCATCACCAGGGCGACGATCAGAACGGCACCACGTTGTGTGTGCTGAGTGAGCGAGTAGTTTTGTTTTTTCATGGCAGTCGGTTACGAATTCCAATCGTGGAGGTGAAGACTTGCGCGATTCGACGATCCGGAATCGTCACATCGGAGCCATTGAAAGAAATAACCTGGTTTTCAGGCAGGACGTTGGTATCGCTGCTGACGACCAAAAGCGAAAACCGGGCAGAAACAACTTTGGTCCAATCGGTAATGTCTTGAGCGTCTCGGTACTCACCGGTAATGGCGCCGTTATCGTCCCCGAGTGCAAATTGCAGCTGCATGTTCTGCACGCCTTCTACCATCAGCTCTGACGGCATGGCGGCAGCGCCGGTGTTGTAGCGAGTGCGCCACAACGAGGGCACCTCGCCGGCGGCACCGGCTTTTATGAAATAGACGGCGCTCTGATAGCTGAGTAGAGCGACGTCGTTGGCGTAAGCGTGTCCCCATTCATTGGTGGTAGCGCGGCTTACGTTAGTCGCCGTATTGGCACTTTGGTTGGCGAACAGGTCGCAACCGATGGGGTCCGTGGCGACAAGGAGCGTGCCGGTAGGGATGCCACTGGCTGCCGTCAGAGCAATGGTGGCAGTGGTGGTCGGCGTGTTGTTGGTCGCTGTCGCCGTGGCACCGGTGGCGTTCACCGCATGTTTGATTAGCACCATGTCGGTGCCTGCAAGCCGGTCGGTGGCAGTGAACCAGCTAGGAAGGCTTGATTCAGAGTTGTCCCAGGCTTCCAGACCAGCATCCAACGTAAAGCGAACGTCGGTAAGGCCGGAAATGTTGTTGATGGGGGTTAGGCATTCACCCTTATAGCCGGTGTTACGCAAGTCGAAGGACAGAAACTCGGAGGCAAAACGCCCGCTTTCTTGGACCCGCGAGAGCGCGGAGGTGGTGTTATAGGTCACCTTGCTAGACAGAAACACCTGCAGCACGCCGGCGATGAGCAACAGGCTCAAGACCATTGCAATCATCAGCTCGACCAACGACAGCCCTTTTTGGGCAGATAGGCGAATAACAATCATAGTCTGGCTCGATAGGTGAATTTTTGAACGGCGTCTTCAGGGTTGGCGGTGCCTTGCACTTCGCTGCTCTTGCGGTCGATGCGGCCTCGGGCGTCGTTCCACTGAATCGTTACGGTGAATACGTTATTGCCATCCTTGACAATGCTCCCGGTGCCCTCAGGCAGACTTGCGGCCAGTTGATTCAGCCATTGCGCCTTGTCCTTTTCAGCCTGTGATCCTGTTACCGAATTGCCTGTCGACGAGGCGGGCGCGGTTGCAATGGCGTAGTTGCCGGCAATGGCCAGGGCGCGGTTGGCGCGCATTCTGTCGGTAATATCCGCTGCCATCAGCGTAGCTTGTGAGCGGTAATAGGAGCTGTAGTTGGCTTGTACGCTGGTCACCTGCAAGGCAGCGATACCTAGGATGCCGATCGCCAGAACGATCATCGCCACCATGACCTCGATAAGTGTGGCGCCACGCTGTTGGGTGCGGTTAGGCATCATGATGGCGTGCACTCCCCTTGGCTGGCGGTGGTATTGCCGGTGGTCGACACCGCAATCGTGCGCTTTTTGCTATCGGCGCAGCCGCCATTTTTGATTTCGAAGTTACCCGCGCCATTGCCAAGGCCGTTGCTGCCGAACGTAATGCCAGCAGCCGGGCCGCTCACGGTGCTTCCAGTAGGCGCATTCCAAACCCGTATGGTGTTGCCGCTGACCTGCCGGATCAGCCAGCCGTTGGACCAATCCACACCGTTCTCACAATCGGTGAGCGCTGCGTTGGCGCGGCAAATGACCACGTTCTTACGCCGTTTAAGGGCTTCGGAGCGGGCGAGTTGAATGGCGGTGTTCAACTCCTCGGTCACTGTCAGTGTGCGGCTGGTCATCACCCATGACTTAAATGCGGGAATTGCGATCGTCGTAAGGATCGCCAGCACCACAAGCGTTACTAGTAGCTCAACGAGCGTAAATCCACGGGAACGAAGCATGGTCAACCTCTGGAGTTTCGTGAGCGGATCCTCTCAGCTTCGTTAATTCCTACAAACATGTAGGAGATGTCCGGTCAGTTATTGGGTTTATACGGCTAGGCGCCGTTCGCTTTCAGTCGGATGCGGCATTGCTGACCTTGCCGTCAGTTTTAAAACTGCGCATTCTTCGCGGCTTATGTCGTGCTGGCGAAGTGGGGAAATGATGGCGTGTAGAACTGTTGTGGTAGGCGGCGGGGCAATCGGTTTGATGTCCGCTTTCAATCTGGCGAAGCAGGGACAATCCGTGGTTTTGCTGGATCGCTCTACCGCCGGCACCGAGTCTTCCTGGGCCGGCGGCGGCATCGTTTCTCCCCTTTACCCTTGGCGCTACACCTCGGCGGTAACAGCGCTAGCCCACTGGTCTCAAGACTTCTATCCAGGCTTGGGTAATCAGTTGCTGGAGCAAACCGGCATTGATCCCGAGGTCTTCGTCACCGGACTGTATTGGCTGGATCTGGACGACGAGGCCCAAGCGCTGGCCTGGGCGCGAGCGCTCGGTCGGCCATTGGCGTCGGTGCCGATGAGCCAGGTGTACGACGCCGTTCCGGTTCTCGGCTCGGGCTACCAACACGCGGTTCACATGAGCGGCGTTGCCAACGTCCGTAATCCTCGCCTGGTCAAAGCGCTGCGTGCCGCGCTGATGCAAATGCCTAACGTCACGCTGCGTGAGCAAACGCCGGTTTCGGGGTTTATTCGCGAGGGTGACAAGATTGTTGGTGTGCACACCGCCGAAGGCGAAATCCGCGCGGAACGCGTGGTACTTACTGCCGGCGCCTGGAGTGGCGAATTGCTCGCCACGCTGGGGCTCGACTTGCCCGTGGTGCCGGTAAAAGGCCAGATGATTCTGTTCAAGTGCGCTGCCGACTTTTTGCCGAGCATGGTGTTGGCTAAGGGGCGTTACGCCATTCCGCGCAAGGACGGCCACATTCTCGTGGGCAGCACGCTGGAGCACTGCGGGTTCGACAAGACGCCTACCGATGAGGCGCTTGCCAGCTTGAAGGCGTCGGCCATCGAGTTGCTGCCGGCCTTGGCAGATGCCGAGGTGGTTGGGCATTGGGCGGGGTTGCGGCCGGGGTCGCCGGAGGGCGTTCCGTTTATTGGGCCGGTGCCGGGGTTCGAGGGGTTGTGGTTGAACTGCGGCCATTACCGCAACGGGCTGGTGCTGGCGCCGGCGTCCTGTCAGTTGCTGACGGATTTGATGCTGGGCAACCCGCCGATCATCGACCCCACGCCTTACGCGCCGCAGGGTCGACTCGGGCCGCTGTGATCAGTCGATGCCGAGCTTTTTCAGGCGGTAGCGCAGGGAACGGAAGGTCAGTCCCAGGCGCTGGGCGGCGGCGGTGCGGTTCCAGCGCGTCTCTTCGAGCGCTTGCATGATCAGGTTGCGTTCGATGTTTTCGAGGTAGTCCTCGATATTGTCGATCTGCGCCAGGCTCGCCTCGCCGTTTTCGCCGGAGCCACTGGCATCGGCCAAGCGCAGGTCGCTGGCTTGAATGCGGTCGTCTTCGCACAGGGTGTAGGCGCGTTCCAGCATGTTTTCCAGTTCGCGCACGTTGCCGGGGAAGCGGTAGTTTTTCAGCTTTTCCAGGGCGTCGGGGTCGAGGCTGGCGGCGGCTAGGCCTGTGCCCTCGGCGAGGCGCTTGAGCATCACGTCGCACAGTTGCGCGATATCTTCACGACGCTCGCGCAGCGCCGGCACCCGCAGTTCGATCACGTTCAGGCGGTAGTACAAATCCTGGCGGAAGCGACCGGCGGCCACTTCGGCGGCGAGGTCTTTGTGCGTAGCGCTGAGAATGCGCACGTCCACCACCACTTCTTGCTGGCCGCCGACGGTGCGGACGGCTTTCTCCTGAATGGCACGCAGCAATTTCACTTGCATGGCCAGCGGCAGGTCGGCCACTTCGTCGAGAAACAGGGTGCCGCCGTTGGCGGCCTGGAACAGGCCTTGTTTGTCTTCGATGGCGCCGGTGAAGCTGCCTTTTTTATGGCCGAAGAATTCGCTTTCCATCAGCTCGGACGGAATCGCGCCGCAGTTCACAGGCACGAAGGGCAGTTCGGTACGCGGGCCTTGTTCGTGGATCAGGCGCGCGACCAGTTCCTTACCGCTGCCCGATTCGCCGCTGATGTAAACCGGTGCCTGGCTGCGCGCCAGTTTGAAGATTTGCTTGCGCAGCGCGCGCATGGGCGGCGAGTCGCCGAGCAGGCGGTTGTCTACGGTGACTTCCTCGCCGTCGTTGCTGCGAATACGCAGGGCCGTGGCGACCAGTTCGCGCAGGCGGCCGAGGTCCACTGGTTTGGTCAGGAAGTCGAAGGCGCCGGCTTTGAGGGCGTTGATCGCCGTGTCGAGACTGCCGTAAGCGGTGATCATCGCCACCGGCACTTGCGGGTGGCGCTGCTGAATGTGCTGCACCAGGTCCAGCCCCGTGCCGTCGGGCAGGCGCATGTCGGTGAGGCATAGGTCGAACGGCTCGCGGGCTAGCCATTCGCGGGCTTCTTTGACGTTGCGCGCGCTGCGGGTGTCCAGTTTCATGCGGCCGAGGGTAATTTCCAGCAGCTCGCGGATATCGGGCTCGTCGTCGACGATCAGGGCTTTTTGCCGGGCGGTCATGGTCAGCTCAATTTTCGCGGGTGGGCGAAGGTTATGCGGAAGCAGCCACCGCCGACATCGCGGGTTTTGTAGTCCAGACGGGCCTGGTTGCTTTCACAGAGTTCGCGGGAAATGTACAGGCCGAGGCCCGTGCCTTTGTTTTCGGTAGTGTAGAAGGGCTCGAAAATATTCTGCCGGTGTTCGGCCGGTACGCCGGCACCGTCGTCCAGTACTTCGAGAATCGGCAGGTCGCTGTCAGGATCGCGGAACAGCTTCAGCCAGACCTGGCCTTGCTTGTTTTTTATCGCGCTGTGGCGCAAACCGTTTTCCACCAGATTGGTCAGCACCTGGGTGAGCTGGTTGGGGTCCATGCGCGTCTGAATGGTGCTGCCGGACGTTTCCAGATGCAGCAGTTGGCTTTCGCTGGTGGTGGTGCGGAACTCGCTGGCGAAGCGGTGCAGCCAGTATTTGAGATCGAGCAGCTGCGGCTCGGCCTGGCGCCGGCGTGACAGCTGCAGCACGTTTTCGATGACCAGATTCATGCGCCGCGAATGGTCCTGAATGATCTGCGCCAGGCGCAGGTCGGGGCCATCGAGGTCTTCGGATTCTTGCAGCAGCTGCGCGGCGTGGCTGATGGCGCCCAGCGGGTTACGAATTTCATGGGCGATGCCGGCGGTCAGGCGGCCGAGGGAGGCGAGTTTGAGTTGCTGCGCCTGTTGGGCGATTTGAGAGATGTCGTCGAGGAACACCAGAGTGTCTTGTTTCTCGCCACGTTGCAGCGTGACGAAGCTGGGTTGTAGCACGGGGCCGTCGTTCACAGCTTGCATGCTTGAGGGGCGGAGCGTGGGATTGCGCTGCCAGTGCTGAAGGCGTTTGACCAGCTCGGGGCTGTGGGGGTCGAGGATTTTGCCGGCCAGCTCGTCGCGGCCAAGCAGGCTCAGCGCGCCCTGGTTTGCCAAGAGCACGCGGTGCTGACCGTCGAGCACCAGAATGCCGGTGCGCATGCGCTGCAGAATCAGGGCGTTGAGGGCTTCGAGGTTAGCAACGTCGGCCGCCCGCTTTTCTGCCAGGGTTTCGCTGACTTGCAAACGCCGGGTTACGCCTTGGACGAATAACGCGGCGGCAAAGCAAAGCGTGCCGAATGCCCCGGCTTGTACGTACTGGCTTGATGCGGCTGGATTGCTCAGGCTCAGGTAGAAGGTCAGGTAGATCATGCCGATTGCAGCAACCGCTGCGATCAGCAGGCCGATACGGCCACGCAGCAGAATATTGGCAATGGCTACCGCGACGATGAGCAAAGTGCCGATGCCGCTCGGCGTGCCGCCAGCGGCGTAAAACAGGCCGGACAGCAAGATCACATCGACCATGCTCAGGCTGAACACCTGCGCCAGGTGTTGCGGTCGGCGTACACCTAAAGCGATGAGCGCGTTGAGGATCAGGTACAACCAGCTGCCGTATTTGAACAGGCTGTCGTTGGCCATTTGTAGCAGCTGGTTATCCAGCTCGCTGTAGATCAGTACCACCAGCAGCACGCCGATCGCGACGCGGTACAAGTGGTAGATCTTGAGAATTCGCTGCCCTTGCAGGCTGCTTAGGGTCAGGGTTTCACCGGTCACTGCGGGTAGCGCCCTGCTCGAGATGGACCTGGCTGCAGAACCATTGCGAGCCTTGGTTGACGGCGCTCACGCGAGGCGTGTGTACGCCGCAATGGGCGCAGCGCACCATCGGCGCGGCTTCTTCAAGGCCCGGTTTGGCCGGGGCGGGGCGCGTTGCGCGGCGCCATAGCCAGTACACGGCACAGATCAAACCGATCCAGATTAACAAGCGTCCCATAATTGACTCTTCGTTTCGTGAGGCTGGCAGTTTAGCCAAGCTGGTGGCGCCCGCACAGCCGGGAAATGGCACGGTGTGCGTTGTGTCCGTGAGTTCCGGCTGTCTGGCTACGCCGGCAAAAACGTGGGCAACAAAAAAGGAGGCCGAAGCCTCCTCTTTAATTACCCGTTGCGTGTTCAGTCGAACACGCCAAAGGTCATGTAGCTGAACCAGGAACGGTCGGCGTTATTGCCTTCCGCTTCGTGTTCTTCCTCGGCTTCGCTGTTTTCGTCTTCAGGCGGCAGCAAGTCTTCCGGAATTTCCTGTTCGGCATCCTGGTACTGCTTGATTACGTCTTGGCTGGCGCGGGTTTCGCCAGGTGGCAGTGGCGCGTCGCTTTCGATCAGGCCCAAGGTGGCCTTGCTCAGCCAACTGCGGTTGTCCGCTTCGTCTTCCTGGGGCACGAACTTGCCGTCCACCAGGCTCGGGTGGTCTGGGTAGTTGAGCTTCAGGGTTTGCAGGCTGGTATCAGCGAGGTCATTCAGGGCCAGGCGCTGGTAGGCCTCGGTCATGATCGCCAGGCCATCGCCGACGGCTGGGGTTTCCTGGAAGTTTTCAACTACATAACGACCGCGGTTGGCGGCGGCTACGTAAGCCTGGCGCGTTAGGTAGTAGTGGCCCACGTGTACTTCATAGGCCGCCAGCAGGTTGCGCAGGTAAATCATGCGCTGCTTGGCGTCGGGGGCGTAACGGCTGTTGGGGAAGCGGCTGGTGAGCTGGGCAAACTCGTTGAAGGAGTCACGAGCGGCGCCAGGGTCGCGCTTGGTCATGTCCAGCGGCAGGAAGCGCGCCAGCAGGCCGACGTCCTGGTCGAACGAGGCCAGGCCTTTCAAGTAATAGGCGTAATCAACGTTCGGGTGTTGAGGATGCAGGCGGATGAAACGCTCGGCGGCGGACTTTGCAGCTTCCGGCTCAACGTTTTTGTAGTTGGCGTAAATCAGTTCCAACTGCGCCTGTTCGGCGTAGCGGCCAAACGGATAGCGGGACTCCAATGCCTTCAGCTTTGTGACGGCGCTGGTGTAGCTCTTGTTGTCCAGATCGGTCTGTGCCTGCTGGTACAGCTCGGACTCACTCAGGTTTTCGTCTACAACTTCATTAGAAGAACAAGCAACGTTGAGAGCGAGGATGGCGATCAGCAGCAGGTGTTTCACTTGCATGGCGGCTTGCGTCCCTGTGACGGCTGGCTGTCTTGAGCAGAGCCGTCCTGTTATGATGAGCGCCCCGGTTACCCCGGGACAAAGACGCCGTATTTAACCACAAGCGCGTAGCCGAAACCAAAGCCTACGCCGCGCCGTTACCGAGCATTCCTCCAATTAATAAGTTAGCCATCCAGATGCGCGCCGAGGTTCCGTCCGAATTGGGCGGCCAGCGCCTCGACCAAGTCGCCGCCCAACTCTTCAGTGAACACTCGCGTTCGCGCCTTACTGCCTGGATCAAAGAAGGTCTTTTGACGGTGGACGGCGAGGTGGTGCGCCCCCGTGACATTGTGCATGGCGGCAGCGTGCTGGCGCTGGACGCCGAGCAAGAAGCGCAAGGCGAATGGGTGGCCGAAGACATCGAGCTGGACATCGTCTACGAAGATGACGACATCCTGGTCATCAACAAGCCGGCAGGTCTGGTTGTGCACCCGGCCGTGGGCCACCAAAGCGGCACGCTGCTCAATGCGCTGCTGCACCACGTTCCCGACATTATTAATGTGCCGCGCGCCGGCATCGTCCATCGCCTGGACAAAGACACCACCGGCTTGATGGTGGTGGCGAAAAATATTCAGGCGCAGACGCAACTGGTCGACCAACTGCAAAAGCGCTCGGTCAGCCGCATCTATGAATGCATCGTCATTGGCGTGATTACCGCCGGTGGCAAGATTGACGCGCCGATTGGCCGCCACGGTCAGCAACGCCAGCGCATGGCCGTGATGGAAGGCGGCAAGCAAGCCATCAGCCATTATCGCGTGCTTGAGCGCTTCCGCTCGCACACCCATGCCCGGGTCAAACTGGAAACCGGCCGCACCCACCAAATTCGCGTACACATGGCGCACATCAACTTCCCGTTGGTGGGCGACCCAGCGTACGGCGGCCGCTTCCGCATTCCGCCAGCCGCCAACCCGACCATGTTGCTCGCGTTGAAAGAATTCCCACGCCAGGCGCTGCACGCGCGCTTTCTTGAGCTGACGCACCCGGTGACGGGCCAGCGCATGAAGTGGGAGTCTCCGCTGCCGGAAGACTTTGTCTGGCTGCTGTCGTTGCTGCGCCAGGACCGCGAAGCCTTTGTCGGCTGAATCGGTGTCGGCTGAGCTGACTTCCCTCTGGCTAACGCCGGATTGGCCTGCGCCGGCGCAGGTCAAAGCCTGCGTCACCACCCGCGCCGGTGGTGTCAGCCAAGCCCCGTTCGATAGTTTCAACCTCGGTGACCATGTCGGTGATGACGCTAGCGCGGTCGCTGCCAACCGCCATTCCCTCATCGCCCAACTGCACTGTCAGCCTGCCTGGCTGAAACAAGTGCATGGCGTTGCCGTCGCCGCTGCTGACCCCACAGTTGTTGCCGAAGCCGATGCCAGCTGGACCGCCACGCCCGGCATCGCTTGCACCGTCATGACCGCTGACTGCCTGCCGGCATTGTTCTGCAACCGCGCCGGCACGCGCGTGGCGGCAGCACACGCAGGCTGGCGCGGGCTGGTCAACGGCGTGTTGGAAGCCACGCTGGATTCACTCGCCGTACCGCCAAGCGAAGTGCTGGTCTGGCTCGGCCCCGCCATCGGCCCGCAAGCCTTTGAAGTGGGCGCCGAGGTACGCGAGGCGTTCATGGCCGTTCAACCACAGGCCGAGCAAGCGTTCATCCCTAGCGCCAATGCTGGAAAATATCTGGCCGACATCTATCAGCTCGCCCGCCTGCGCCTGGCCGCTTGCGGCGTTACGGCCGTTTACGGTGGCGGCTTGTGCACCGTCAGCGACCCACGCTTTTTCTCCTACCGCCGCGCCGCGCGCACCGGCCGTTTCGCCTCTTTAATCTGGCTTGCCCCCTAAGCTGAACCCGGCGCCACGCCGCCCGTCATCTACAGTCAGTAAATGCGCCGTTCGCCCACAAGGTCGGCTCGTTCAGTCGTGTTCGCCGGCAACACACCTTGAATCCCGAACAAACGGCCTCACTTACTTGAGCATCTCGGCAGACATTTTTTATCAGGTGCGTTCATTGCGCCGGCTGCCCTCTAAAGGAAGGTAAACCTATGCGTATCGATCGTTTAACCAGCAAATTGCAATTGGCGTTATCCGACGCCCAGTCTCTGGCCGTGGGCATGGACCACGCCGCCATCGAGCCATTGCACCTGATGCAGGCCCTGCTTGAGCAGCAAGGCGGCTCGATCAAATCGCTGCTGATGCAGACCGGTTTCGACGTCAACAGCCTGCGTCAGGCGCTGACCAAAGAGCTCGACCAACTGGCCAAAATCCAGAACCCCACAGGCGACGTTAACCTCTCCCAAGACCTGGCGCGCCTGCTCAATCAGGCCGATCGCCTGTCGCAGCAGAAGGGCGACCAGTTCATTTCCAGCGAACTGGTGCTGCTCGCCGCGCTGGACGAAAACACCAAGCTCGGCAAGCTGCTGCTGGGCCAGGGCGTCAGCAAAAAAGCCCTGGAGAACGCGGTTAACAACCTGCGCGGTGGCGACGCGGTCAACGACCCGAACGTGGAAGAGTCGCGTCAGGCACTGGACAAATACACCGTCGACCTCACCAAGCGCGCCGAAGAAGGCAAGCTCGATCCGGTGATCGGCCGTGACGACGAAATTCGCCGCACCATTCAAGTGTTGCAGCGCCGCACCAAAAACAACCCCGTGCTGATCGGCGAACCCGGCGTCGGTAAAACCGCCATCGCCGAAGGCCTGGCGCAACGTATCGTCAACGGCGAAGTGCCCGACGGCTTGAAAGACAAACGCCTGCTGTCGCTGGACATGGGCGCCTTGATCGCCGGCGCCAAGTTCCGTGGCGAGTTTGAAGAGCGCCTGAAAGCGGTGCTCAACGAACTGTCGAAACAGGAAGGCCGCGTCATTCTGTTTATTGACGAGCTGCACACCATGGTCGGCGCCGGCAAGGCCGAAGGCGCCATGGACGCCGGCAACATGCTCAAACCGTCGCTGGCGCGGGGCGAACTGCATTGCGTGGGCGCCACCACCCTCAACGAGTACCGCCAGTTCATCGAGAAAGATGCGGCGCTGGAGCGTCGTTTCCAGAAAGTGCTGGTCGATGAGCCGAGCGAGGAAGACACCATCGCCATTCTTCGCGGCCTGAAAGAGCGCTACGAGGTTCACCACAAAGTGGCGATCACCGACGGCGCCATCATCGCCGCGGTAAAGCTCAGCCACCGCTACATCACCGACCGCCAGCTGCCCGACAAAGCCATCGACCTGATGGACGAGGCCGCCAGCCGCATCCGTATGGAAATCGACTCCAAGCCGGAGGTGCTCGACCGCCTGGAACGTCGCTTGATTCAACTGAAAGTTGAACGTGAAGCGCTGAAAAAGGAAAGCGACGACGCGGCGCTCAAACGCCTCGACAAGTTGCAGGAAGACATCGCCAAGTTCGAGCGCGAATACGCCGATCTGGAAGAAATCTGGAAGTCGGAGAAAGCCGAAGTACAGGGTTCCGCGCAGATTCAGCAAAAAATTGAGCAAGCCCGGCAAGAGCTGGAAACGGCGCGCCGTCGCAGCGACCTGGAACAGATGGCCAAGCTGCAATACAGCATCATTCCTGATTTGGAACGCAGCCTGCAGATGGTCGACCAGCACGGCAAAACGGAAAACCAGTTGCTGCGCAGCCGCGTCACCGACGAGGAAATTGCCGAAGTCGTCTCGAAATGGACCGGTATTCCCGTGGCGAAAATGCTCGAAGGCGAGCGCGACAAACTGCTGAAAATGGAAAGCTTGCTGCACCAGCGCGTGATCGGCCAGAACGAAGCCGTGACCGCCGTGGCCAGCGCCGTGCGCCGTTCTCGTGCCGGTTTGTCCGACCCGGATCGTCCGAGCGGCTCGTTCCTGTTCCTCGGCCCGACCGGCGTGGGTAAAACCGAGCTGTGCAAAGCCTTGGCCGAGTTCCTGTTCGACACCGAAGAGGCGCTGGTGCGCATCGACATGTCGGAGTTTATGGAGAAGCACTCGGTCGCCCGCTTGATCGGCGCACCGCCAGGCTATGTCGGCTACGAAGAAGGCGGTTACCTCACCGAAGCCGTGCGGCGCAAACCGTACTCGGTGGTGTTGCTCGACGAAGTGGAAAAGGCGCACCCGGATGTCTTTAACGTGCTGCTGCA
Source organism: Pseudomonas sp. AC229 (assembly GCF_979254655.1). Taxonomy (NCBI): domain Bacteria; kingdom Pseudomonadati; phylum Pseudomonadota; class Gammaproteobacteria; order Pseudomonadales; family Pseudomonadaceae; genus Pseudomonas; species Pseudomonas sp. AC229. Next base: position 260,406 of record NZ_CEEDHK010000002.1, on the reverse strand, counting down.
AGTGCTCGAAGACGGTCGCCTGACCGATAGCCATGGCCGCACCGTGGATTTTCGCAACACCGTGATCGTGATGACCTCGAACCTCGGTTCGGCACAGATTCAGGAATTGGTCGGCGATCAGGAAGCCCAGCGCGCGGCAGTCATGGACGCGGTGAGCAATCACTTCCGGCCAGAGTTCATCAACCGTATCGACGAAGTGGTGATTTTCGAGCCGCTGGCCCGTGATCAGATTGCCGGCATCGCCCAGATTCAACTGGGTCGCCTGCGCAAACGCCTGGCCGAGCGCGAGTTGAACCTGGACTTGAGCGATGAGGCCTTGGACAAGCTGATCGCCGTGGGTTACGACCCGGTCTATGGCGCGCGGCCGCTGAAACGGGCCGTGCAACGCTGGATCGAAAACCCGTTGGCGCAACTGATCCTGAGCGGCAAGTTTGCGCCGGGCTCGACCGTGACCGGCGTGGTCGATGGCGACGAGATTACGTTTGCGTGATCGTCACTGCTGGGCTTCATCCCTGCGATAAGTTGGGGTGTTTCACAGTCTACGTCCCATCCACCGTCATTCCCGCGCAGGCGGGAATCCAGGCTTGCATGACGAGCGCGTTTACCTGCTCCAGCCTGGATTCCCCGTCGTCAGATCGTCGCTTTCGCGGGAATGACGCGGTTTTGAAACCGTTACAGTTACCTCGATATCCCACTCATCCCCGCTGCCGAACCACTTCCTGCGGATCGGCATGCACCAACACCTCAGCCCGTGGATAAGCCGCAATAATCGCCTTCTCCACTTGCTCGCACAGGTCATGGGCCACCGTCAGGCTCAGCTCTCCTGGCAACTCCAAATGCAACTGCACAAACCAATGCGTGCCCGAGATGCGTGTGCGCAAGTCATGGGCGCCGAGCACGCCGGGCACTTGGCAGGCTAGTTCAAGCATGTTGGCGCTCACGTCGGCCGGCAGTTCTTCATCCATCAACACCGCCACCGACTCCCGCGCAATCTGCACCGCGCTCCAGAGGATGTAAGCGGCGATGCCCAGCCCGAACAGCGCGTCCAACTGTTGCCAGCCGAACCAGGCCAACACCAATGCCAGCAGAATGCTGCTGTTAAGCAGCAAATCGGAGCGGTAATGCAGGGAGTCGGCGCGAATGGCCGTGGAGCCGGTGATGCGGATGACACGGTATTGGAAAGCCAGTAGCGCCACGGTCAGCGCCAGCGACAGCACCATCACGGCAATGCCGAGTTCGGGCGAACCGAGCGGTTCTGGGTGACGCAAATGCTCGACGGCTTGCACCGCCACCAACACCGCACTCACGGCAATAAACAGCGCTTGGGCAATCGCCGACAACGCCTCGGCTTTGCCGTGGCCGTAGCGGTGGTCATCGTCGGCCGGACGCAGCGAGTAGTGCACCGCCAGCAAATTAAGCAGCGAGGCGGCGCCATCCAGCAGAGAGTCGGTGAGGCCCGCCAGCAAACTGACCGAACCGCTTAACCACCACGCCACACCTTTGGCCACGATCAGGGTGATCGCTACCGCCAGCGAAGCGAAGGTGGCTTGGCGCAGCAGGCGCTCATGCGCTGCGGTTAATTTCATGCGGCGGGACGCAGACCGAAAGCGGCCAGCTGTTGCAGGCTGCCGGTGTGCTGAATCAGGCGCGGGTCATCCAGCGGCAGGGTGCGACCGGTTTCCTGTTGAATGAGGGCTTTGAGGCGAACCGGGTCGGCCTTGCCGTCGGCGCCGAGAGTGTCTTGCAGTTTTTGCGGATCGATTTGCGCGCTCTGGCCTTCGGGGAAGTAGATGGCGCCGGTGGCGAAGTCGATGCCGAACGCGATCAGGCCGGGGATCACATAGAACAGCAGGCCGATGGCGTCGAGGCCGGCGACCACCGGGTCGATTTTGCCTTCAATCTGGCCCCGGCGATCCGGGAAGAAAATGCTGCCGCACGCGCTCAGTTGAGTGAGCAGGGCAACGATCAATGCACCACCAATTACACGAGACTTTACGGGCATCGCAAACACTCCTTTGAGATAAAAATTGTGCGCGGCGTTGGGGCGGTTTCACGGCCGACCTTCGCTCGCTGAATCAGCAAAGTGGGCAACTATACAAGCCAGGCACGCCCGGCGCAGCAAGCGCTGCCCAGCTAAGACCACAGGTAGCGACTGGCCGTTCGCCGGTATACTCGCCGCCCCACTGTGAACGCCGCCAATGACCTTTCCATGTCCATGACTCCGCTGCCCATCGACGCTGTTTTGCCTGCCCTGCGCGCGGCCCTAACCGAGCGCCACGAAGCCGTGCTGGAAGCGCCGCCCGGTGCCGGTAAAACCACGCGCGTGCCCTTGGCGTTGCTCAACGAAAGCTGGTTGGCCGGGCAGTCGATCATCATGCTCGAACCGCGCCGTCTCGCGGCACGCGCCGCCGCCGAACGGCTGGCCAGTGAACTGGGCGAAGCGGTGGGCGGCACCGTCGGCTATCGCATTCGCCTGGAAAGCAAAGTGAGCGCGGCCACCCGTATTGAAGTGGTGACCGAGGGCATTCTCGCCCGCCGTTTGCAAGACGACCCGGCGCTCGAAGGCGTAGGGCTGGTGATTTTTGACGAATACCACGAGCGCAGCCTGGACGCCGATTTGGCCCTGGCCCTCACCCTCAACGGCCGCGCCTTATTACGCGACGACCCGCCGCTGAAAGTGCTGCTGATGTCGGCCACGCTGGAAGGCGAGCGCTTGTCGGCGCTGTTGGACAACGCGCCGGTGGTGCGCAGTGAAGGGCGCATGTTCCCGGTGGAAACCCACTGGGGCCGTCCGTTCCAGCCGGCCGGCCCGTATGGCAAAGAAGGCATCGAACCGCGCACCGTGCAAACGGTGTTGCAAGCGCTGACCGACGAACCCGGCAGCGTCTTGGTGTTTTTGCCGGGGCAGGGCGAGATCCGTCGGGTTAACGATCAACTGGCCGAAGCGCTGCAAGGGCGCAGCGACATTCTGTTGTGCCCATTGCATGGCGATCTGGACCTGCGCGCCCAACGCGCCGCTATCGAGCCTGCGCCCGAGGGCAAACGCAAAGTGGTGCTCGCCACTAACATCGCCGAAACCAGCCTGACCATCGATGGCGTGCGCGTGGTGGTGGACGCCGGTTTCGCCCGCGTGCCGCGTTTCGATCCGGGTAGCGGCATGACCCGCCTCGACACCCAACGCATCTCCCGCGCCAGCGCCACCCAACGCGCCGGCCGCGCCGGGCGTTTGCAACCGGGCGTGTGTTATCGCCTGTGGTCCCAGGCCCAGCACGAACAAATGGCCGCCTACGGCAGCGCGGAAATTCTGCAAGCCGATCTCGCCGGCCTGGCCCTGCAACTGGCGCGCTGGGGCGTGACGCCGCAAGAACTGGCCTGGCTCGACGCCCCGCCCAGCGCTTCTTATGCCCAGGCGCAGGACCTGCTCATGCGCCTCGGTGCCTTGCAGCAGAACGGTCAGCTCACGCCCCACGGTCAGGCCATGGCCGAGCTGCCGGCCCATCCGCGCATCGCCCATTTGCTGCTGCGCGGGCAGGCCTTGGGATTGGGCGACTTGGCCTGCGACATCGCCGCGTTGCTCGGCGAGCGCGACATCCAACGCGGCGGCGGGGCGGACTTGCACAGCCGCCTGGCCCTGGTCAGCGGCGAAGAGCGCGGCCAGCGAGGCGGGCAGGGTGGCGTGCAGCGTGCCCGGCAACTGGCCAAACAATTCCGTTCCTACCTGCGCGGCAAACCCACCGAACCGGTCAGCGACCCCGAGCATTCACGCTGGCTGGGCGCACTGCTGGCCTTCGCCTATCCCGACCGTGTTGCCCAGCAACGCCGCGCTGGCGGCGGCGAATATCGCTTGGCCAATGGCCGCGCCGCGCAGTTTGGTGAGCCGGATGCACTGATGAAACAGCCGTGGCTGGTGGTCGCCGAATTGGGCAGTCGTCAGGGCCAGCGCGAAGAGCGCATCTACCTGGCCGCCGAGCTTGACCCGGCGCTGTTCGACAGCGTGCTGCGCGAGCAGGTAACGGTGCGCGAAGAACTCGAGTGGGACGAACGCCAAGGCGCGCTGAAAGCCGAACGACAATGGCGCGTCGGCGAACTGGTGCTCAACCGCGAGCCGCTGACAGACCTCGACGAAGCCACCCGCAGCCGCGCCTTGCTCGGCTTGGTGCGGCGCAAAGGGCTGGAACTGTTGTCCTGGACGCCCGAGCTGCGCCAGTGGCAAGCGCGCATCGCCTTGTTGCGCCGCCTCGACCTGGCCCACAACGCCAGCAGCGAATGGCCCGACGTCAGCGATGCGGCCTTGCTGGCGAGCCTGGAAACCTGGCTGCAACCTTATCTCGGTAAGGTCACGCGCTTGAGCCACTTCGCCGCGCTGGACCTGCACAACATGCTGCAAACGCTGCTGCCCTGGCCGCTGCCGCAGCGTCTGGAACAGCTCGCACCGAAAGCCATTGAAGTGCCGTCCGGCTCGCGGATCGGCATCGATTACAACGAGGAGCCGCCCGTGCTGGCGGTGCGCATGCAAGAACTGTTCGGCCTGGCGGATACGCCACGCATTGCCGATGGCCGCCAGGTGGTGAAACTGCATCTACTCTCACCAGGGCGCAAACCGGTGCAGGTGACGCAAGACCTGGCCAACTTCTGGCGCAGCACCTACGCCGAAGTCAAAAAGGAATTGAAGGGGCGTTACCCCAAGCATTACTGGCCTGACGACCCGCTGATCGCCGAGCCCACCGCCCGCGCCAAACCTCGCCGCTAAGTGGCGCTCATGCAATGCCCAGGGCAGCCGATAGCTGCCCTTCAACCGTTTCGCCGAACACCGTGGAGAATGATGGTATGGCGCTCAATCTGAAGTTTCGCCACAAGATTTTGTTGGCGGCAGGTTTAACCGTGGTGTTTGCCTTCACCGTGTTTGTGCTGTTCAACGACTACCGACAACGGCAGACGCTGCGCGTCGATGCCGAGCGCTCCATGGGCGAATTGGGCGCACTGACCACCTCCAATATTCAGACCTGGCTGCGTGGCAACATGGCGCTGGTTGACTCCATGGCCCAACAAATCAGCGCACAAGGCGCAGCGCCCGACACCCTCAAACAAATCGTCGGCCTGCCGGTGTACAGCGCGGCGTTTCAGCTCAGCTATTTTGGCGGCGCAGACGGTCTGATGTTCTCGGTGCCGGCCGGCTCGCGGGCCGCAGACTACGACCCTCGGGCGCGTGGCTGGTACAAAGCCGCCATGGCCGCCGGGCAGACCGTGGTCACCGAACCCTACATCGCCGCCTCGTCGGGCAAGCTGGTGATTACCGTTGCCACGCCCGTTAAACAAGGCGGGCAAGTGATCGGTGTGGCCGGCGCCGACATCGATTTGGGCAGCGTCAGCGCCACCATCAACTCGCTGGACTTCGATGGCCACGGCCATGCATTTATCGTCAGCAGCGACGGCAAAATTCTGATTCACCCCAACAAAGACCTGATCCTCAAAACCCTCGGTGAAGCTTTTCCGGGCAGCGGTCTGGTGGCCAAAAGCGGGCTCAGCGATGTGACAGTCAATGGCGAAGACATGCTGGTGCAGTTCACGCCAATGCAAGGCATCGCCTCGGCAAACTGGCAGCTGGGCTTGGCGCTGGAGCAGTCTTTCGCCTTCTCGATGCTCAAGGAATTCCGCGTGACCGCCACCTTGGCCACCGTGATTGCGGTAATCGCCATCATCACCTTGCTCAGCATCTTGATCCGCGTGCTGATGCAGCCGTTGTTCGTTATGGGTAAAGCCATGCAGGACATCGCCGAAGGCGAGGGCGACCTGACTCGGCGGCTGGTGGTGTTGCGCCAGGACGAGTTCGGCCAGATGGGCACCTCGTTCAACCGCTTCGTTGAGCGTATTCACCAGTCGATCAAAGAGGTGTCGTCGGCGACCCAACACGTCAACGAAGTGGTGTCGCGCGTGTTGGCCGCGTCGAACGCCTCGCTGCAAAACTCGGATCAACAGGCCTCGCGTACCACCAGCGTGGCGGCGGCCATCAACGAGCTGGGCGCTGCTGCCCATGAAATTGCCCGCAATGCGGCTGTCGCCTCGGAAAGCTCGGCCGACGCCAGCGCCTTGTCCGCCGAAGGGCAGCAGGTGCTGGGCCAGTCGATCAGTTCCATGCGCGAGCTGTCGCAGAAAATCAGCGAGTCGTGCGGCACCATCGAAACGCTAAACGCCAAGACGGCCAACATTGGCCAGATCCTCGAAGTGATCACCGGCATTTCCCAGCAGACCAACTTGCTGGCGTTGAACGCCGCCATCGAGGCCGCGCGTGCCGGTGAAGCGGGGCGCGGTTTTGCCGTGGTGGCTGATGAAGTGCGAAACCTGGCGCACCGCACGCAAGAGTCTGCGCAGCAGGTTCAGCAGATGATCGACGAGCTGCAAACCGGCGCCCGCAGCGCCGTCAGCACCATGGAAGAAAGCCAGAAACAGAGCGACAAAACCGTGCAGGTCGCCAATCTGGCGGGTGAGCGGTTGGGCAGCGTGACCAGTCGCATCGACGAAATCGACGGCATGAACCAGTCGGTCGCCACGGCTACCGAGGAACAAACCGCCGTGGTCGAAACCATCAACATGGACATCACCGAAATCAACACCCTCAACCAGGACGGCGTCGAAAACCTACGCACCACCTTGCAGGCGTGCAAAGAGCTGGAACAGCAGACCGCGCAGCTAAGCCAGTTGGTGCGTAGTTTCAGGATTTAAACAACGCGAGCCCGGCTTCTGTTGATCGGCTGGGCGGCATTCCGATTAGCCGCGATGCTTTTGCGTTACGGCTGCGCCTTTTCCGGCAACAAAAACCGCGCCACCAGCGGCAGGTGATCGGAGATACGCAAGGTATCCACCTGCCGAACATTCGCCGCTACGCGGGCCAGCATCGGGCTGTGGAAGAGGTAGTCGAGGGTGCGGTCGGGGCCGGTGGCCTGCGGGTCGTTGGGGAAAAGGGTGTACCACGCGGCCTGATTCGCGCCGCCGGTTTCTTCAAGGCTCGGAATCATCGGGTACTTGCCAGCCAACACCTGCAACTCGCTTTGCGGCGCATACCAACTGCGCTGCCGCTCGGACAAGCGTTCGTACTGGCCTGGCGGCAACAGGTTGAAATCCCCACCGATCAACCATGGCGTATTGGCGACGTTCAAGGCGTGCAGCTGCTCGTCGATCATCGCCACTTGCCGTTGCATGGTGTCGTCGCCCTGGGCGAAGGCATCCAGGTGGGTGTTGATCACGGCCATCTGGCCACCGTCGCGGATCGGCAGATAGCTGACCAGCATGGCGCGCTTGAGGTTGAACTGGCGGGTGAGCAGATCAGCCGGCGGCGTAGGCAGCTGCAAACGCTCGGCCTGGCTGATGCGGTAACGGCTCAGGGTGCCGAGTTTCATGCCGACGCTGCCGCGAATTTTCGGGTGCGGCACAAACGAGGCTTTCCAGTAGAACGCTTGGCTGCTGCACGGATAAAGGTCGGCCAGCCGCTCGTGCAGCAGGGCCATCTGGTCTTGGTAATCGGTGGCCTTGGTGTTCTCGTGCAGCTCTTGCAGCAGCACGACATCGGCCTGTTCATCACGCAGGATGCGCACCACTTCGTCCAGGCTGTAGGCCAGGTCCGCGGCGGTGGGGCGGGTGTCGGGGCCGCTGCCGTCGGCCAGGTCGTACCAGAACACGTAGCGCTTGCCGGCCAGGTATTGCACGTTCCAAGTCACCACCTTGAGCGCCTGACCGGGTTGCAAGGTGGCGGTGTTCGCCTCGCAACTCAGCGCAGCGGGCTCGCGGTCGGCCGGGTGCCAGGTGATGCTGTACACCAGCACGCAAAGGGCGACGGCAAACAATACGGTGATCAGCAGTAGTTTTCGGAACGGAAACGGGCGTAACACAGGCATGAGCAGTGGCCAATTGGCGAGAAAGATGCGAACCGGAGCATAACCGAGCACAGCGTTTAGCCCAAATGGCCCGGGTGGCTGGCGAATGTCATAGACAGCACTGTAGATTACGCCGCGGTTGTACGATCTCTTCGGCAATCCCGCCCGGGCCAAGGGTGCGGGCCTCTTATTAAGGATGATAAATGCGCTGGGCTCTGTTGCTGCTCACTGTGCTGTGCCAGCTCGTGGTTGCTGCCGAGCGCGCGCCGTTGCGGGTGATGACCGATCTCTGGCCGCCGTTTCGCATGCTCGATGCGCAGGGCAAGCTGGTTGGGCTGGACATCGACGTGCTGAACGAAGTCGAGCGCCGCAGCGGGCTGCGTTTCGACATCCAGCGGGCGCCGTGGGCGCGAGGCCTGGCGGACCTGCAACAAGGCCGCGCCGACCTGATGATTGGCCTGGCGAAAACTGCCGACCGTGAACAGTACGTGCAGTATTTGCCCACCCCGTATTACGCCTGCGCACCGCGCTTCTACACCGCCAGCGGGGCGGCCGGGCAGGTGCAGCGCTATGCCGACTTGCAAGGCAAAGTGATTGGCTTCGTCCATGAGTCGGTTTATTTCGAGCCGTTCGACTCCGACTCCACGTTGATCAAGCACGGCGTCAACAACGAGCAACAATTGCTGCAAATGCTGCTGCGCGGAAGGTTGGCCGCGTTTATTGGCACCGACTGCCAGGTCGACTATGAACTGCTGCAGCCGCAGTACGCCGCCACCATCGCCAAGACCCGCTATCAGCCCCTGGCAAAAACAGAACTGTTTATTGGTTTTTCCCGCGTGCTGGAGCAGTCCAGCGAGCAAGCGCTGATGAGCGCGGCCTTGAAGAAAATGCTGGCGGAAGGCTGGATCACGCGCCAGGCCAAGCGTTACCAGGCGCAGCGCTAGGGCGCTTCAGCCCGCGGGAGGCTCCACATAGATTTCATACAGCGAGGTCGCTTCCCAATAAGTGGCCTCGATTTTGTGACCGTCCAGGTCGCGCACGAAGCAGCCGTAATACTGCTCGCCATAGTGCGGACGCGGGCCGGGTGGGCCATCAGCGCTGGCACCGGCGTTGAGGGCAGCGGCGTAGAAGGCGTCTACCGAGGCTTTGTCTTGGGCGACAAAGCCAATGTGCGTGCCGTTGCCGACCGTGGCGGGCTGCTCGTCGAAGGGGGTTTGCAGCCAGAACTCGGGGTACATGCGGCCGTACGCCACGGCGCCGGGATGCTCCAACAGCCGCTGGCAACCCAGGGTCGCCAGCACCCGGTCATAAAAGATCACCGCGCGTTCGAAGTGATTCGTGCCAACAGACACGTGGGAAAGGACGCTGGGATTGCTCTCGGCCATGGCGTGGGCTCCGCAAAACGCATGTCCCAAGCCTAGCTGGAAATCAGCCGCGCGCCGTTTCGCTGCTGATCAGCATAAACAGCCGGAACGTCACCACACTGGCGAACAACTGCAGGAAGCCGTTGGCGCAATCCAGCACGAACATAATCAGCTCGTTGTTTTTGCCAGCGAGGTTGAAGCTCAGCAGATCCAGCGCCCAGAGCGGCACCATCACGCAGAGCACGCACAGCAGAATCCGCGCGAAATGGCCGTTGGTTTGGCTGAAGCTGTCCCGCATCGCCGCCAGCGGGCTGAGGCCACGCAGCACCAGCAGGTATTCGGAAAAGGCCAGCTTGACGATCACATACAAGCCGGGAATCACCATCAGGCTGATGCCCACCATGATCAACAACGTGCTGAGCGCCGCCAGCACCGCAAAGCGCGGCCACAGGCTGAGGGCCAGTGCCCACACATTGCTGAGCGCCGGCTGTTCACCACTGCTGCGCGCCGCCAGGAAAATAATCAGCGAGCCGGTGTACAACGGGTAGAAAAACAAGCCGATCACCACGCTGTAAGCCGGCGAGGTATCCGGCCCGCTGGCGCTGGCCAAGGCGTATTGCGCCAGGCTTTCCAACATGATCAGCGGCAAACAGAGCAGGGCGATGCTCAGCAGGTTACGGCTGAAAAAGAACCAGGCATCGCGGATAACGGGAAAAGGATTCATCGCAAACGGTCACGGCAGCAGGAGCAAGGCCGCCACTGTAGCCGAAGGGCGGCGGTGCACCAACGGGCCAATTGTGGCGACCGGTTGGCAGATTGCTTCGGCTATTTCCTACGCGGTGATGGCATACTGCCCACACTTTGGCCGCCCAGGAGTCAGGCTGGTGAAAAGAATTGCCGTGTTCGCCGATGTGCAGAACCTTTACTACACCGTACGTCAGGCCCATGGCTGCCACTTCAACTACTCGGCGCTATGGGCAGACATCGCCCAGTACGGGGAAATCGTCGAGGCGTACGCCTACGCCATCGACCGTGGCGATCCCAAGCAGCAGCAATTCCAGCAAATTCTGCGCAACCTCGGCTTTACCGTGCGGCTCAAACCCTACATCCAACGCAGCGACGGCTCGGCCAAAGGCGACTGGGACGTGGGCATCACCATCGACATCATGGACGCCGCCCAGCGCGTCGACTGCGTGGTGCTGGCCTCGGGCGATGGTGACTTCGACATGCTGCTCGACAAGGTTCGCAGCTACGGTACTGAAGCCGTGGCCTACGGCGTGCCTGGGCTGACGGCGCAGTCATTGGTGCGGGCGGCCACACGTTACGTTCCGATCGAAGGCGCGCTACTGCTGCGGTAACTACCGGCCGGCTGCGCGTCGGCTGCGCGGCGTTAAAAATGCTTTTTGAATGCTCATTGGCTACAGCCAACTGCGCTTCAAAAACCATTTTTGCCTTGCGCAGCTCTAGCTCGCTCGGCCTTGAGCGGCGTTAGAAGGCGAAAACGCTGTTAACCTACGCGGCCGTTGAAACCGCCGAGACCGACCGTGGAACCCATCGCTGTAATCGACTTTGAAACCACCGGCATTTCCCCTGGCCAGAGTTGCCGTGCGACTGAAATTGCGGCGGTGATCGTCGAAGACGGGCGCATTGTTGGGCGCTTTCAAAGCCTGATGAAAACGGGCGTGTGGGTGCCTCCGTTCATTGAGAACCTGACCGGCATCAGCAACGCCATGTTGCACGCCGCGCCGCCGGCCGATGAGGTGATGGAGGCGGTGGCCGAGTTCGTTGGCGACATTCCGCTGGTGGCGCACAACGCCTCGTTCGACCAAAAATTCTGGGACGCCGAACTGGCGCTGATCCGCCGTCAGCGTCGGCAAACCTTCGCCTGTTCCATGCTCCTGGCGCGTCGGCTGTTGCCGCAGGCGCCGAATCATAAGCTCGGTACGCTCAATAGCTGGGCGCGCTTGCCCGTGACTGGCAAGGCTCACCGGGCCATGGCCGACGCCGAAATGGCCGCCAATCTCACGCTGTTTATGACCGGCCAACTGCGCGACCAGCATGGCATTCAAGCCATCTCCCACAACCTGCTGTGCCGCCTGCAAAAAGTGCCGGCCGCGAAAATTGGCGAAGCGCTGAAACTGGCGCGTAACGCCTGAAGAAGCGGACAGGGTAAACTGCGCGCTTTCCTGGCAACGCCCCCTGGTTACCCTTATGACTTTCGCCGCCCTTGGTCTGATCGAACCCCTGCTGCGCGCGCTCGAAGCGCTCGACTACAAAACCCCGTCGCCGATTCAGGCCCAGGCCATTCCAGCCGTGCTGGCCGGCCGTGACCTGATGGCCGCCGCCCAGACCGGCACCGGCAAAACCGCCGGTTTCGCCTTGCCGCTGCTGCAGCGCTTGACCCTCGAAGGGCCGACCGTTTCCAGCAACTCGGTGCGCGCGCTGGTGCTGTGTCCGACCCGCGAGCTGGCTGAGCAGGTGCACGAAAGCATTCGTCTGTATGGCCAGAATCTGCCACTGACCACCTATGCGGTGTACGGCGGGGTGAGCATCAACCCGCAGATGATGAAGCTGCGCAAAGGCGTCGATATTCTGGTCGCCACGCCGGGGCGGCTGCTCGATTTGTTCCGCCAGAACGCCATCAAGTTCGGCCAGCTGCAAACCCTGATCCTCGACGAAGCCGACCGCATGCTCGACTTGGGTTTCTCTGAAGAACTGCGCGATATCTACGCGGCGCTGCCGAAAAAACGCCAGACCTTGCTGTTCTCCGCCACCTTCTCGGACGCCATTCGCGCGCTCGCCGGCAACACCCTCAACGACCCGCTGAGCATCGAAGTGAGCCCGCGCAACGTGGCGGCCAGCAGCGTGAAGCAGTGGATTATCCCGGTGGATAAAAAGCGCAAGTCGGAGCTGTTTTCCCACCTGCTTAAAAAGCACCGCTGGGGCCAGGTACTGGTGTTCGCCAAAACCCGTAACGGTGTCGATCAGCTCTGCGAAATGCTGCAGCAGCAAGGCGTCAACGCTGATGGCATCCACGGCGACAAACCCCAGGCCACGCGTCAGCGCGCCCTGGATCGGTTCAAAAACCGTGAGGTGCAAATACTGGTCGCCACCGACGTGGCGGCGCGCGGCCTGGACATCGACGACCTGCCGCTGGTGGTCAACTTCGACCTGCCCATCGTGGCCGAAGACTACGTGCACCGCATCGGCCGCACCGGCCGCGCGGGCAACAGTGGTCAGGCGATATCGCTGGTGTGTGCCGATGAAGTGCAGCTGCTGTCGGCCATTGAAGTGCTCACCCGCCAGACCTTGCAACGCAGCGAAGAGCAAGACTTCGAACCCGAGCACCGCGTACCGGTGACCGACCCCACCGGCCAGGTGCTGAAAAAACCGAAGAAACCGAAAAAGCCAAAAACCGGCGGCGGTGGCGGCAAGAAAACCCTGGGCAAATGGACCGAAAGCGCCGAGCCGCTAGACGCACCGGTGAAAGCGATACGCAAGGTGCCGAGCTTTAATACGGGGCCGCGCAAGAAGAAATAACGCTGCCTTTTTGTAGGAGCCAGCTTGCTGGCGAACCCTGCAAACATCGGAAGTCGGAGTTTCCAGGGTTCGCCAGCAAGCTGGCTCCTACATAAATTAGAATTGGCGTGGGCTCAGGACACGCGCTTATGCACCGCCGCCTCAGTCGCGTCGTAGATCACCACGCAAATGTGCTCCACCTGCCCGCCGCTAGAGGCCAGCGGCAGCAGGGTGACGTTCTGGTACATAAAGTCGGCGCGGCCGGTGATCGGTTGGTAGTTCTTGAAATGCACCAGGTACGGCCGCTGTTCCCACAGGCTGAACGCCCGCGTGCCGAGGGTGACCACAGTGTCGACCTTGCGCCGAAACCAGTCTTCGTCAATTTCCTTAAACAAGTCGAATAACGACTTGCCGTGCACCTCATCCGGGCCCAAGCCGGAGTGGTTTTCCATAAAGCTGTTAAACACTTCCACGCGGTACTGGCGGTCGAGCACGATCACGCCCACATCGATGCATTGCACGATATCCAGCAGCCAGTGAACTTCTTTGATGTCGATCTGCGCAGGCATGGGCCGGGTCTCAGTTCATCAGGTAATTGATTTTGTAAGTCAGGCGCTGAATCGAATCTTCGGTAAACAGCAGCAGCAAGTCGAAGTGCACGTTGTGGCCTTCCAGGCTGTAGCTGATTTCCACCGCCAGGGTTTTGCGCCAGCGCTGTTTGTTCACCGTGATCAAACTTTCAATCGAGCTGTGCAGGCCGAGCAGTTGCGGGTGGCCTTGGGAAAAGCGTACGTCGATCTGCTCGGAAATGCCGCTCAGGCAAGCACCGATCAGAATGCTCGCCAGGTCCAGGAGCATTTCCGACACATCGTGTTCGTCCTTGGGCTGCCACTTGAACAGGCGGCCGATATCGGCAATTTCCGAGTCGTGAAACAGCAGCAGCGCCTCGCCAGCGATGCCGTCGCCGATGAAACCCTGGCACAACGCGCTGTAGCGCTCGCCGCGTTGGGCATCGGCCAGGGTCATGTGCAATTCGCTGACTTCGAAAATGTTGACGGTCGGCACCGGCAGCTCGACAAACACCCCCAGCACCTTGGCCAGCAACGCGGCGGCGCGGCCCATGGCCACGTTGGTGATTTCACGCAGGGCATCGCGGAAGTTCACTTTCAGCTCAAAGGCCGGGCGCAGCGGCACTTCAGCGGGCGGGGCAGGCTGGCCGAGTAAGTTCAAGCGTTGCAGGGTTTCGCGCAGCTTTTCCGGTTCGGCTGGTTTTTTGATGAAGGCCAGCGCGCCCAACTCCAACACGCGGCGCATCGCTTCTTCCTGCACATCACCCGAAACCACCACCACACTGGCCGCCAGGCCTTCAGCTCGCAGGGCGGCAAGTACTTCGTAGCCGTCCATCACCGGCATGGTCAGGTCGAGCAACACCACCTGGCCGAGGCCTTGGCGAATCGCCTGCATGGCTTCCTGACCATGGGCGGCCTGGGTGATGGACACCGGCCAATCCGCTGGGAGTGAGCGGATCAACTGCTTGCGGGCCATCATGGAGTCGTCGCAGACCAACAGAGGAATCACTATCGCATTACCACCATGAGCAAGAAGAAATGCGGCCATCCGCCGGCCGAATGAAAGCAAGCATAGTCGTCAGTGCTGGTTGCCGCTCAGCGGAGCAGGCGTTACCTGCAGTGACGTTTACTGGTGCCGATTGGCCCATGCTGGTGCATTACCGAGCCGGTTAAAAGCGCCATCGGGCGCCAGGCTGGGGGTTTCAGGATAATGGCGCAAAACCTGCATTCTCGTTCGCTATTCTGAACATTGGCTGAAGCACCACCGCTATGCGCCACAAGGACCTGAAACACTGGACCACCGGATTCGCCCATTTGCTCACCTTGCCAACCGGCCGGCCGCGCTTGCTGGGCCTGAGCCAATGGTTGAAGCAAATCTGCCCGGTCGACCATTTCGTGCTCTTCATCTATGAAGGCAACCACCGCCCGCTGGCGCTGTTCGACACCTTTGCCGCGGACAAACGCAAAATCTACGTCGACGACTACCAAGTTGGCCCCTATTTGCTGGACCCGTTCTACCTCGCCTGCACCCGCAATCAGCCGCCTGGCCTGTGGCGTCTGCGCCAATTCGCGCCGGACCACTTTTACCTCGGCGAGTATTACCTCAACTATTACCAACTCACCGGGTTGGCCGAGGAAGTGGCGTTTTTCGTCGACCTCGCTGACGGCGCCAAGGCCGTTCTGTCGCTGATGCGCAGCACCACCAGTCCAGCGTTCAGCCGCGACGAAGTGCAGCTGCTGGAATGTGCCGAAGCGGTGGTCACCGAGGTGGTGCGGGAAGCGTGGCAAGAGTGCCGGGTGCAACGCCCGGCACAAGACCTCGACCACAAAATTCGCGCGGCCTTCGACCAGTTCGGCGCCCACAGCCTGACCGCGCGCGAGCAGGAAATTGTCCAGCTATTGTTGCGCGGCCACTCCAGCGCCTCGGTGGCCGAGCATCTGGAAATCAGCCCGGGCACGGTGAAAATCCATCGCAAGAATATCTACGCCAAGCTGGGGATTGGCAGCCAGGCTGAGTTGTTGGGCTTGTTCATTCGCGAGTTGGCCGGGTCCGAGGGCGGCGAAGAGTTCGCCTTGCGCCACGCTTCGTGAGCCATCAATCGAGGCTAAAGCCTCTCCCACACTGAATCGCGATTTTGTAGGAGAGGCTTCAGCCTCGAGCGCTTGCTTTCATTCGCTCTCTATCCCTCAAGGGATATATACGCCCGCAAACCGCCGTTGCTAGTTTCTCCCCAACGCACATAAGAACCAGAAAGGGGCGAACGGTGAGCGATTCCAGCCAAGCATTCGATATCGAATTCCGTCAGGTGGTGAAGCGCTACGGCGCCACGCCGGCGGTGAACGGCGTGAGTTTCCAGGTGCGGCGCGGCGCCTTTCATTCGTTTCTCGGCAGCTCAGGCTGCGGCAAAACCACCACCCTGCGCATGATTGCCGGCTTCGAGCAGCCGTGCGAAGGCGAGGTGTTGCTCGCCGGTCGTTCAGTGGCGGGCGTGCCGGCGTTCCAGCGGCCGGTGAACATGGTGTTCCAGAGCTACGCGCTGTTCCCGCACCTGAGCGTGGCCGACAACATCGCCTATGGCCTGCGCTACCAAACGCCGCGTCCAGACAAAAAACAACAGCGCCGCCTCGCCGACGAAGCCCTGGAAATGGTGCGTTTGAGCGGCTACGGGCAGCGCAAACCGAGCGAGCTGTCGGGCGGGCAACAACAACGCGTGGCCCTGGCCCGGGCACTGGTGAACAAGCCAACGGTGTTGTTGCTCGACGAACCCCTCGCCGCGCTGGACCGCAAGTTGCGCAAGGAAATGCAGTCCGAATTGCTGCGCTTACAGCGGGAAGTGGGCATCACCTTCGTGCTGGTGACCCACGACCAAGAAGAGGCGCTGTCCATGAGCGACAGCATCAGCGTGATGCAGGACGGCCTCATCGTGCAGACCGCCAGCCCCGAGCAACTGTACGAAACCCCCGCCAGCCGTTACGTCGCCGACTTTATCGGTGAATCCAACCTGTTCAGCGGCACCGTGCGCCGCATCGACGGCGACAGCGTGGTGCTGGAAACCGCCCAAGGCCTGCAACTAAGCAGCCCGCGCAGCCCGAGCGGCGTGGCCTTGAGCCCGCAAGTGGAAGGCTGCATTGCCGTGCGCCCGGAGCTGATCAGCATCGGCGCCGCCAACACGCCGCTGGGCCGCGAAGTGACCCTGAACGGGCGCGTCGAAGACCGCATTTACCTGGGCAACCTCACCGAATACCGCGTGCGCACCGATCCCTTCGGCATCGTCTGCGTGCGCGTGCCGCGAGTGCGCGAACACAACCAGGCAAGTTTCGAACACGGCGCCGCCGTGCAGATTGGATGGGACCAGGCCAATGGCTTGGCGATGGGGGTTTGATAGGCAGCGCAGTTCAGCAGGTGCACCAATAACTAACCGACACGTTTAAGGGGATGACCGATGGATGGCAAAGACTTCATAAAAACGATGCGTAGCTGGCAGAACGGCTCAATCACCCGTCGCGACTTCCTCGGCCGTACCGGCCTGGGCGTGGCCGCCGCAGTGGTCGCCACCAACATGCCCGGCGTGCTCACCAGCAACGCTTTCGCTGCCGAAAAAGGCGCCATCGGCGACCGCGTCGCCATCGCCACCTGGCCCAACTACCACAACGCGAAAAACCTCGAAGCTTTCGCCAGCCAGACCGGCGCGAAGGTGCAAATGAGCGTGTTCGGTTCCAACGAAGAAATGCTCGCCAAGCTGCAAGCCGGTGGCAGCGGCTGGGATGTGTTCGTGCCCACCAACTACACCATCAGCACCTACGTGGAGCTGGGCTTGATCGAGCCGCTGGACCTCACGCGCCTGAGCAACTTCGACCCCAACGCCTACGAAAAACGCTTTATGGAACAGGGCATCGTCAACGGCAAGGTGTACGCCGTGCCGAAGAACTGGGGCACCACCGGTTTTGTTTACGACGACCAGAAAATCAAAGGCAAGCCCACGTCCTGGAAAGAATTCTGGGACCTGGCCAAAGGCCCGGCCACCGGCCGCGTCATGGTCCACGACTATCAGCTGACGGCCATTGGCAACGCGCTGAAGTCGTTCGGTTACAGCTTCAACTCGCTGGATGAGAAAGAACTGGCCGACGCGGAAAAGCTGCTCATCGAAGTGAAACCGCACCTGTTCGCCATCAACTCCGACTACCAACCGAGCATGCGCAGCGGCGACGCGTGGATGTCCATGTGCTGGACCGGCGACGGCTCGCAGTTGCACCGCGACCTGCCGAACCTGCAATTCACCCTGGGCAAGGAAGGCGGCGAATTGTGGAGCGACTTCTTCGCCATTCCCAAAGACGCCGAGCACCGCGACGCGGCCTACGCCTTTATCAATTTCCTGCTCAACCCGCAGGTGAACAAGCTGGAAGTGGAAGCCCACGGCTACCCGAGCGGCGACAAACGCGTGGATGCGTTGCTGCCCAAAGAAATGCTCAGCGACCCGATCATGTACCCGGCCGCCGAACTGCTCAGTGCCCTGGAATTTGGCGCTGCGGCAACCCTCACCAGCCCCGTGCGGGCGGAATTGATGGCGCGGTTCAAAGCCGCGTAACGCCACCACGGTCTGTCCCCTCTGCCCGCTTGCGGGAGAGGGTTAGGGAGAGGGTTTTGCTGGCAAGCACCCTCACCCCAACCCTCTCCCAGAGGGAGAGGGGGCTGACCGAGTGAGACTGACATATGCCCAAGGACTCCCCCATGAACATTGCCGTTAGCGCACCGCTCTCCACGGCGGCCGCGCCTGCCCCGGCGCGACCGGCCAGCCTCGGTCGGCGTATCACCTGGCTGCTGCTGTTGCCCTCGACGCTGTGGTTCGTGCTGCTGCTGTTGATGCCGCTGGTGGTCATTCTGCTGTTCAGCGTCGGCGAGCGCAGCGCCGTCGGCGGCTACAGCCCGGCGTTTACCTTTGCCAATTACCTAAATCTGGCCTCGCGCGCGGCGGCGTTCAGCAATACCTTAATCCTGGCGCCGCTGGGCACGTTGGTGTGCCTGCTGGCGGCGTATCCGCTGGCGTATTTCCTCGCGGTAAAGGTGCGGCGCAACCGCTCGCTGCTGCTGACGTTGGTGATCGTGCCGTTCTGGACCAGCTTTCTGATCCGCACCTACGCGTGGATTTTCATCCTCAGCGGCAAAGGCATTCCCGCGCTGCTGGCCAGCCTCGGGCTGGACGATGTGCGCCTGATCAACACGCCAACCGCCGTGCTGATCGGCATCGTCTACGGCTATTTGCCGCTGATGGTGTTTCCCATCTACGTGAGCCTGGAAAAACTCGATAAGCGCTTGCTCGAGGCGTCCCACGACCTGGGCGCCGGCGCGCTGGAAACCTTTCGCCGCGTGACCTTGCCGTTGTCTGCGCCGGGCGTGATTACCGGCGTGATGCTGGTGTTCATCCTGCTGATGGGCGAGTTTCTGATTCCGGCGATTTTGGGCGGCGGCAAGGTGTTCTTTGTCGGCAACGCGCTGGTCGACTTGTTTCTGCAATCGCGCAACTGGCCGTTTGGCAGCGCGGTGGCCATGACCCTGGTGGCGATGATGCTGGCGATTATCGCGGTGTATCTGAAACTGGTGGCGCGCTACGGCGGCCGCCAGCAAGACGGGATGCTCTGACATGAACGACAAAGCGTTATGGCTGCGTGGCTATTCCACGTCGGTGTACCTGTTTCTGTATGCGCCCATCGCCCTGATCATGTTGTTCAGCTTCAACGCCGGGCGCAGCGGCCTGTCGTTCGAATGCTGTTCCACGCAGTGGTTTGGCCGGGCGTTTGAAAACCCGTTCATCATGGAAGCGCTGGGCAACAGCGCGCTGATCGCACTGTGCTCGGCCACGCTGGCGACGCTGTTTGGAACCTTGGCGGTGTTCGGCTTGCAGCGCGTGAGCGGCCGCGTGCGCATGCTGTTCGATGCGCTGACGTACTGCGCGATCATCGTGCCCGGCATTGTGATTGGCATCGCCACGCTGATCGCCTTTATCACCTTGTTTGACCTGTTCAACCCGCTGCTGGCGGCGCTGGACATGGGCATTCCGAAACTGCGCATGGGCTTTTTCACCGTGGTGGCGGCGCACTCGCTGTTCACCATGGCGCTGGTGATGGTGATTGTGCGCACGCGGGTCGATGCGCTGGATAAATCGCTGCTCGAAGCCTCGGCCGACCTCTACGCGCCGCCGCTGGAAACCTTCTGGCGAGTGATTCTGCCGCAGATTGCGCCGGCGATCATGGCCGGTTTTCTGCTGGCGTTCACCTTCAGCTTTGACGATTTCATCATCGCGTTTTTCGTCGCGGGGTCGGAAACCACCTTGCCGATTTACATTTTTTCCTCGATCCGCCGGGGCGTTACCCCGGAGATCAATGCCGTATCCACGGTGATCATCCTCGCCTCTCTGGCGCTGTTGTTCACCTCCCGTTATTTGCAAAACCGCCGTGCCGGCGTGTCGGCGTAAGGAGAGCGTCATGCGCGATCAGCTGTATATCAACGGGCAATGGGTGAGCCCCGATTTGGGTGGCCATTTCGAAACGCTGGACCCGGCCACCGAAACGGTCATTCAGCGCGTGCCAGCAGGCACCGAAGAAGACATCGACCACGCGGTGCGCGCGGCGCGGCGTGCGTTCGACAATGGCTGGGGGCAAACCACTGGCGCCGAGCGCGCGCAATGGCTGGACGCGCTCGCCAGCGAACTGGAAAGCAGCCAGGACGACCTGGCGAAATTGGAAGTGCGCGACAACGGCAAACCCCTGCCTGAAGCGCAGTGGGATATTGGCGATGCCATCGGTTGCTTTCGCTACTACGCCGACCTGGCGCGCGAGCTGGATGGCCAGCAGAACGAACCGTTGGCATTGCCCGATGAGCGCTTTCGCTGCCACATTCGCCGCGAACCGATTGGCGTTGCGGGGCAGATAATCCCGTGGAATTACCCGTTGCTCATGGCCTCGTGGAAAGTCGCCCCGGCGTTGGCGGCGGGCGCCACCGTGGTGCTCAAGCCGTCCGAACTGACGCCGCTCACCGCCCTTGAACTGGCCGCCGCCGCTGACCGTATCGGTTTGCCAGCGGGCGTGCTGAACATCGTCACGGGGCTTGGCGCGGAGGCGGGCAGTCCGCTGAGTCAGCACCCGCAAGTGGACAAACTGGCGTTCACCGGCAGCGTGCCGACGGGGGCGAAAATCATGTCGGCGGCGGCTGCCGACATCAAGAACATCAGCCTCGAATTAGGCGGCAAGTCGGCCTTTATCGTGTTTGACGATGCCGATATCGAAGCTGCGGTGGAGTGGATTCTGTTCGGTATTTTCTGGAACCAGGGCCAAGTGTGCAGCGCTACGTCGCGGCTGCTGGTGCAGCAGGGCATCGCCGATAAATTGCTCGAACGTCTGGTGGAAGCCGCGCGCGCCATCACCATCGGCAATGGCATGGAACCGGGCGTATTGCTCGGGCCGCTGGTGAGCCAGGGGCAGTTGGAAAAGGTGATCGGCTTTGTGGAACAAGCCAAGCTCAGCGGCGCGAAATTGCTCACCGGCGGCAAACGCCCAGCGCATCTTGATCGCGGTTATTTCATTGAGCCGACCATTTTCGATGAGCCGGCCGAGAACAGCATCATCTGGCGCGAGGAAGTGTTCGGGCCGCTGTTGTGCGTGAAGCGCTTTGCCACCGAAGCCGATGCCATTCGCATGGCCAACGCCAGCCGCTTTGGCCTGGCCGGCGCCGTGATGAGCGCCGACCCGCAGCGCGCCACGCGCGTGGCTAATGGTCTGCGCGCAGGCATCGTGTGGGTGAATTGCTCGCAACCCACCTTCAACCAGGCGCCATGGGGCGGCATGAAACAAAGTGGCATCGGCCGCGAGCTAGGGCGCTGGGGCCTGGACAATTACCTGGAGGTGAAACAGGTCACCGAATACATCGGCACCGAGCCGTGGGGGTGGTACCTGAAGTAAACCCGTACAGGCGGCGTTGCAGTCACGGCGCCTGAACGCGCTCCATATAGTGATGGTCCGGCACCCCCGGCAAGGTGGACACCCGCCGGGCCATCACCTGAAAGCCCCAACGCTCATACAGCGCCTGCGCCAGCGGGTTCTGCGCGGACACATCCAACGCCGCCTTCGGCAAACCACGGGCGCTGCCCAGTTTCAGCAAATGCTCGATCAGCTGACTGCCAATGCCCTGACCGGTCAGGCCCGCTTGCACGCCTAAATGGGCGAGGTAGTTGCAGCCTATCTTGGGCGGCTTGATCAGGTGTTCCACCTGCAAACCTCTGCGCATAACCCCGGCGCCTGCCCACAGCCCATAGAAGCCGAGAATCTGCTGCGTGGCCGCGAGCATATGGCGCAGATTGTCTTCGCTGCGGACCAAGGTGCCGGCAGCTACCACGCGCCCCTGCCATTCACCCACCCAGTGCTGACGATGGCTGAACTGTCCGTGCTCACCGACAAACGCCCGGTGCAAAAAACCCAGCACCTGCTCCGCACCAAACACGTAATCGAAGGCCGCGGGGCCGGAGCTATAAATCAGTGGAACGGCGGCGGGGGCATCATCGGGGCGGGCTGGGCGAAAGGTGACGGACATGGCGGCCTCGTGCGGGCGATTACGGGTGGTGCAGCGTAAGCCGGCAATCTAGCGCGATGGTTCCAATAGTCGAGGTGGCTGACGGTTTTAGCGCAGCCAATCGAGAACGCCCAATCCCGCCTGGCGCCCACTGGCAAAGCAAGCGTTCAATAAGTAGCCGCCGGTGGGCGCTTCCCAGTCGAGCATTTCGCCGGCGCAAAACACGCCGGGAAGGGCCGTGAGCATCAGGCGGGCATCCAGCGCTTCAAACGGCACGCCGCCGGCGCTGCTGATGGCTTCGTCGAGCGGCCGGGTGCGCACCACGGTCAGCGGCAGCGCTTTGATGGCGGCGGCCAGCGCTGCTGAATCGGCAAAGGTGGCGGCGCTGGTCAGTTCGCGCAACAGGCCGGCGCGCACGCCATCCAGGCCGAGGGTACTGCGCAAATGGTTGCTGATGGATTTGCTGCCCCGAGGTTTGTTCAGCAGGGTCACCACCTGCTCGGGGCTTTTATGCGGCAGCAGGTCGAGGTAGACGGTGGCGCTGCCGTGCTCGGTGAGGGTGTCGCGAATCGGCGCCGACAGGGCGTAGACCAAACTGCCTTCCACGCCGTGCGCGGTCACCACGAATTCGCCCAGGCGCGGCGCCTGGCCGGGCAACGCAAGGGCGCACGACTTAACCGGCGCACCGGCAAATTTCTCCGCGAACACGGCGCTCCAGCCTGCCACCTCGAAACCGCAGTTGCTCGGTTGCAGGGGCTGCAACGGCACGCCGCGCTCGGCCAGCAGCGCCTGCCAGGCGCCATCGGAACCCAAGCGCGCCCAACTGCCGCCGCCCAGCGCCAGCACCACAGCGCGGGCTTCGATTAGCTGCTCACCGTCGACGCCCGCCAGGCGCAGGCGGCCATCGGCGCTCCAGCCTAACCAGCGCTGGCGCGTATGAATCGCCACGCCATGTTCGCGCAGGCGTTTGAGCCAGGCGCGCAGCAGCGGGGCAGCTTTCATGTCGGTGGGGAAAACGCGGCCGGAGGTGCCGACGAAGGTGTCGATGCCCAGCCCGTGAATCCAGGCGCGCAACTGTTCGGCGTCGAAGTCATGGAGCAGCTCGCCGATCTCGCCGGCCCGTTTGCCGTAGCGGCCGATAAATGCCGGTTTGGCTTCAGCATGGGTGATGTTCATGCCGCCCACGCCTGCCAGCAAAAACTTGCGGCCGACCGAGGGCATGGCGTCGAACAGTTCGACCCGGATGCCGGCCAGCGCCAGCACTTCGGCGGCCATCAATCCAGCAGGGCCGCCACCGATGACGACGACGGGCGGTGAGGCAGTGGCGTGGGATGCGGGCATGGCGACGGGCTACGGCTGGGAGGTGCGGCATTCTAACCGAGGCCGGCAAAAACGGCCGCTACACTCAGCTGCGGGCACGCAACGCAAAGGATTGAGCGATGGCAAACGATGACAGCAGCGCAGCACCGGCCAAGCTTGGGCTGTTTCTACTTAGCGGTGTGGTGATCGGCTCCATGATTGGCGGCGGCGGTTTCAACCTGCCGCAAAACATGTCGGCCCACGCCAGCCTCGGCGCGATCGCCATCGCCTGGCTGCTGACGTTGGTCGGCATGTTCTTTCTCGCCAACTGCTTTCGCCTGCTTTCGACGCAACGCCCCGACCTCACTGCTGGCGTTTACGCCTACGCCCGCGAAGGCTTCGGCAACCTGGCCGGCTTTCAGGTGGCGTGGGGTTATTGGCTGAGTGCGGCGTTTGGCAACGTCGCGTTTGCGGTGCTGATCATGAAATCGCTGGGCTATTTGTTTCCAGCGTTTGGCGACGGCAAGAACTGGCTGTCCATCGGCGGCGCGTCGCTGCTGATCTGGGTGATGCACTTCACCGTGTTGTTCGGCGTGCGCCGCGCGGCGGTGCTGGGCTCGGTGGCCAGTGTGCTGAA
The DNA here is from genome assembly GCF_979254655.1 of Pseudomonas sp. AC229. NCBI lineage: Bacteria > Pseudomonadati > Pseudomonadota > Gammaproteobacteria > Pseudomonadales > Pseudomonadaceae > Pseudomonas > Pseudomonas sp. AC229. The sequence goes on along the minus strand of NZ_CEEDHK010000002.1, from coordinate 236,590 downwards.
CGTCGGCAGCTTGTTGGCAACCATCGCGATCATGGCGGTGATGGTCAAGGCCGACATGTTTCGCCTCGACGTCTGGGGCATGGGCCAGCAATTGGGCAGCGTCACCAGTCAGGTACAGAGCACCATGTTGGTGACGCTGTGGGTGTTTATCGGCATTGAAGGCGCGGTGGTGATGTCGGCCCGCGCGCGTAAGCCGCAACAGGTCGGCCAGGCCACCTACATCGGCTTGGTGGTGTGCACGCTGCTGTATTTCCTGCTTTCGGCTTTACCCTTCGGTTTTATGACCCAGCCGGAGCTGGCCGCGCTGGATGAGCCGGCGGCGGCTTACATTCTTGAGCGGTTGGTGGGGCGATGGGGCGCGGTGTTTGTGATCGTGTCCCTGCTGATTTCCCTGCTCAGTTGTTGGCTGGCGTGGACCATTCTGGTGGCCGAGCTGCCGTTTGCGGGCGCCAAAGATGGCGTGTTTCCAGGCTTTCTGGCCCGTGAAAACCGCTTCCACTCACCCGCGCCGTCGCTGTGGTTATCCAGCGCGGTGATGCAGGTGATCGTGTTTGTGGTGCTGTTTGCCGAGAACGCGTGGATCTGGCTGATCAGCGTGACGGGCGTAATGATCTTGCCGGCCTACTTGGCGAGCACCGCTTATTTGTGGCGGTTTGCGTTGCAGCACGGGCAGATGGCGGAGCGGGGCAGGGCGCTGCGCAGTGGCGTGTTGGGCAGCGTGTACGCGGTGTGGTTGCTGTATGCAGCGGGGCCGCAGTTTGTGCTGATGTCGAGTTTGTTGTTTGTGCTGGGCCTGCCGGTGTTCTGGTTTGCGCATCGGGAGAGTGGACGCAAGTCGGCGGTTTTTTCGCGGGCGGAGGCGGTGGGTGCCGGGTCGTTGGTGCTGGTGGCAGGGGTGGCCGTGTGGGCGTTTTCGACCGGGTTGGTGGAGTTGGGGTAGTTCATGAAAGCTCGCGGCTGAAGCCGCTCCCACAGAACTGTAGGAGCGGCTTCAGCCGCGATTCCTGCAAACGCCGAACCCGCGGCTCAGCAACGGAAACCGGCGAGCGCCAGATCAATCCTGCTGATGCGCGGCCTCTATAAACGCTTTGATGATGGCCGGGGTTTGTCCATGCAAACTGGCGCGTTCGGGTTGGAACAGGGTGGCAACGAAGAAGGGGTGGTCTTGCAGTTCAACGCCGCGCGCGTCGCCCTCGGTGTCCCAGGCGGTGATGTGCAAGGGGCTGCCTTTCAGGACGGCGGCGAAGTCGGGGTTGAGGCCGAAGCGGCAGTGGTAGCCTTCGGTGGTTTGCAGGGCACCGTAGGCTTCGGCCAGGCGGGAGTCGGCGGCCAGGTTGATGTCGCCGCTGACTTCCACCAGTTCACAGCTCAGTGGGGTGATGACCAGACGCTTGCCGTCGGGGTGGGTTTCGGCGTGTTCGGCGTCGGCCCAGCCCACTACGTTGCGGGCGTATTCAAGCAGGGCGTGCTGGAAACCGCCGCAGCTGCCGAAGAAGGGAACAAGCTTTTCACGGCAGTAGCGGATGGCGAATAACGCGCCGTCCGTGTCGCGGTAAGGCGTGGCGGGAACAGCCCAAAAGCCGTGGTATTCGGCCAGATGCTTATGGCCATTGAGGCTGTCGGTGGCCAGCCATTGCGGTTCGACGTGTACCCCAACCGCTGCGCCAGCCAGGGCCAGGGCGTTGGGGATCGCCTGGTGGGCGATGACGTCGGGGTTGTAGTCGCCGATCAGGCCGATGTGCAGAGTGGTCATGGCTGCGGGGCTCCGTGCGTAGGGTTAGCCAGCGCTAACCATACGCATCTATCGCCGCGGTTTCAGGCGCGAATGTCGCCAACGGCGGGTGTTATTTTCCCGGCCACACGCGCATCACCAGATAAGGCGCTTTGCCGCTGTCTTCTGCGCCACTGAAGGCGGGCGCTTTGTAGAGCTGGTTGACGGACATGTACAGCCAGCCGTTGTCGCTGGTGTGCACGCTGTCTGGCCAGTCGAGACGGGCGTCACGCACCAGCGGTTGCAACGTGCCGTCGGTGTTGAGCACGTCGATGCCGCCGTCGTTGACGTTGGTGAAGAAGTGCCGGCCGTTCGCATCTGTGGCGGCACCGTCGGAGATCGGCTTGGCGCCGACCACTTTGATGGCCGCGCCGATCTGCTCGTCGCTGGCACCGTCGCGCAGCAACGTGCTCGGCACGGAGTACCAGGTTTTGCCATTCATGGCGCCGAAGAACAGGGTGCTGCGGTCGGCCGAAAGGGTGAGCGGATTGACTGCCACGCTGGCGGGTTTGCCCTGGAATTGAATGGCCTTGCCGCCGATGACCATCTTCGCGTCTGCCTCGGCTTGCAGGGCTGGATGGCCGCTGAAGCGTCGGGCTTTGCCAGTGGCGATTTCCACGGCGATAAGGCCCGGGTCGGCGATGTCGGCGAGGTATACCCAGCCCGCTACGTCGTCGACGGTCAGGTCTTGAATGAAGCTGCCTTTGGGGGCGATGGCCTGCGGCAATTCAATTCGGTACAGCTGCTTGCCGGTGGCGATATCGAAAGCCCACAGGCGGGTTTTGCCGAGGTTCAGGCCCATGTCGGTTATCCACAGACGGTTTTTACCATCGGCGAAGATGCCCAGCGGGCTGTCGATTTTTTCGTCGCTGGCCTCAGCGGTGCCGCGCTGCACGTCGCTGTTGGGCCAGGCCTTGAAATGGGTGCGGTCGGTGATTTCGATCAGTTGCGCGGCGTTTGGCGCGTCGAGTGGATGGATTGTGGCGAAGACGCGGTTACCGGGCGCCGGTGTGACGTTGCCGGGGCGCATCGGCAGTTCGGCGACTACTTCCAGATCGCCGGCATTGGGTGCGGCGATGGCGCTGGTGAATACGCTGATACTGACGGCCAACAAGGCCGCCTTGGCGCTGGTGCGAAGTAAGTGGGGACGATGTTTCATGGCAGGGCTTCCTGTTCAACCAAGGACTGCACGACGGCAGTGCGGGGCAGCTTGCCCCGTGCGGTCAGGTTGAAGAAGCGCGGTAGCGTTGAACCACTTTCAAGCCAGTGGCGAAAATTGCTGACCTCACAGCACGTAGAAAAATATCGCCACGAAATGCAGCAAGCTCCCGGCAATCACGAACAAGTGCCATATGCCGTGCCAGTGGCGGAAGCGGCTATCAAAGGCGAAGAAAATGATGCCCACCGTGTACAGCACGCCCCCCGCCGCCAACCATTTGAAGCCGGTAAGACCAAGGGCAGCGATCAGCGGGTTCACGGCGATAAGCACAATCCAGCCCATCACGGCGTAGATGATCAACGACAACACGCGCGCTTCGGAGCGCGGTTTGATTTCCTGCAACATGCCGATGACGGCCAGCCCCCAGACGATGCCGAACAAGGTCCAGCCCCACGGGCCGCGCAAGGTGATCAAGCAGAACGGCGTGTAGCTGCCGGCAATCAGGAGGTAGATGGACAGGTGATCGAGCTTTTGCAGCAGCCGTTTCGCCGGGCCGCGCACGCTGTGGTAGAGGGTCGAAATGCTGTAAAGCAGCACCAGGGTGACGCCGTAAATGGCGACGCCGACGATTTTCCACACATCGCCCGTGAAGCCTGCCAATACCAACAGCCATACCGCGCCAATAGCGGCCAGCACCGAACCGACCAGGTGGGTCCAGGCGTTGAATTTTTCTCCGTAGTACATGGTGTCGAAGGTGCCTCGTGGCGCGTTCAGGCGTGGTGTTGCCACACCCGTTGCGCGCTGTGGTGAAGAATTCCATGACGCTGTGCCAGCGCCACGCGGTTTTTGTCGTAGCCGCCGCCGATCACGCCCATCACCGGAATGTTCCGGCTCAGGCAGTGCCGAATCACGCGCTCGTCACGCGCAGCCACGCCCGCGTCGGTGAGCTGCAAATAACCGAGGGCGTCGTCTTTGTGCACGTCGACCCCGGCGTCGTACAGCACCAGGTCGGGCTGGTACAGCGGCAGCAGATAATTGAGCGTGTCGTCGACCACCCGCAGGTAATCGTCGTCGCCCATGCCCATGGGCAACGGAATGTCCCAATCGCTTTGAGCTTTGCGTGCGGGAAAGTTCTTTTCGCAGTGCAGCGACACCGTCACGGCTTCAGGCGTGTCGGCCAGAATGCGCGCGGTGCCGTCGCCCTGATGAACATCGCAGTCGAAAATCAACACGCAGTTCACCCGTCCGGCTTCAAGCAGGTAGCGGCTGATGATGGCCAGGTCGTTGAAGATGCAAAAACCGGCGGCGTGGTCGTAATGGGCGTGGTGTGTGCCGCCGGCCAAGTGACAGGCCAGGCCGTGTTGCAAGGCCAGTTCGGCGGTCAGCAGTGAGCCGCCGACCGCCCGCACGGTGCGCCGCGCAAGCGCCTCGCTCCAGGGCAGGCCGAGGCGGCGTTGTTCGTCGTGGCTAAGGTTGCCGCTGAGAAAGCGTTCGATGTAACTCGGCTCGTGGGCGAGGGCGAGGACGTCGGCAGGGCAGATGTCGGGGCGAAAAAGTTGCGCGTCTGTGGTCAGGCCGCTGTCTATTAGGTGGTCACGCAACAGGCGAAATTTCTCCATCGGAAATCGATGGTTGGCCGGGAAGGGCGGACTGTAGTCGTCGTGATAGACCAGGGGCACACGCATACATTGAACCGATAAAAAGAGGTCGCCAGTATCCCCGCCCCACCGGGTGACCTCAAGCCGAGCACTGTGAAGGAACCTTGCATGAGCGCACCGATTGAATTGCACACAGAGCGTTTGCTGCTGCGCACCTGGCGCGACGACGACTTGCGGCCTTTCGCCGAAATGGTTGCCGACCCCGAGGTGATGCGGTTTTTCCCCGCCACGCAAAGCACCGCCGAAGCCGCCGCGTTGATGGCGCGCGTGCGGGCGCACTTCGCCGAGCATGGCTTTGGCTTGTGGGCGCTGGAGCGCAAGGACAACGGGGCGTTTATCGGCTTTACCGGTTTGGGGCTAGTGGGTTTCGAGGCACCGTTTTGCCGGGCGGATGGCCCGACCATTGAAATAGGCTGGCGCCTGTCCCGTGATAGCTGGCGCCAAGGCTTTGCCAGCGAGGCGGCGCGGGCCTCGCTGGCCTGTGCGTTTGAGCGCTTGGAGTTGCCGGAAGTGGTGGCCTTTACCGTGCCGGCGAACGTCGCCTCGCGCGGGGTGATGGAGCGCATCGGCATGCGGCGTGATCCGGCGGACGACTTTCAGCACCCGAACCTGCCGGCGCAACACCCGTTGCGTGCGCATGTGCTGTATCGCATTGCTCGCCAAATCTGGTTGGCGCAATAGCCGCCGAGGTTGGACCAATGGCCACCGGGCTTTTTTCCTCCGGGAGCCGACATCGGCCGGCAAAGCCTTTACCATTCCCTCCGCCTGAATAATGCGTGATGAGGAATGACCGATGAGCCAATTACTCGATGATCTGGTGGCCCTGCTGAGCCTGGAGCAGATCGAGGAAAATATGTTCCGTGGCGTCAGCCAGGACCTTGGTTTTCGGCAACTCTATGGCGGTCAGGTGCTGGGCCAATGTGTGTCGGCCGCCAGCCAGACCGTGGACGCCGAGCGCCATGTGCATTCCTTGCACGGTTATTTCTTGCGTCCGGGCGATGCCAGTTTGCCGGTGGTGTACTTGGTGGACCGCGTGCGTGATGGCGGCAGTTTCAGTACCCGTCGCGTCACCGCCATTCAGAAAGGCGCGCCAATCTTCACCTGCAGCGCCTCGTTCCAGACCGACGAAGAAGGCTTCAGCCACCAGTTGCAAATGCCCGACGTACCCGGCCCGGAAAATTTGAAATCGGAAACCGAGCTGGCCGCACTAGCCGCCGAATTCATTCCGCCGCGCATGCTCGAACGCGCCACCAGCCCAAAGCCCATTGAAATTCGCCCGGTGACCATCGCCAATCCGTTCGAGCCAGTGGTGCGCGAGCCGATCAAGTACGTGTGGTTTCGCGCCGACGGCACCCTGCCGGACGAACGCCAGCTGCATAAATACCTGCTCGGTTACGCCTCGGACTTCAACTTGCTCACGACTTCGATGCAGCCTCACGGCGTGTCGGTGTTTCAGAGGTTCATGCAGGTGGCGAGCCTCGACCATTCGCTGTGGTTTCACGCTGACCTGCGCATGGATGACTGGCTGCTCTATGCGATGGACAGTCCATGGTCGGGCAATGGTCGCGGTTTTGCGCGCGGCAGTATCTTTAACCGTGCGGGTCAATTAGTGGCTTCTGTTGCGCAGGAAGGGCTGACAAGAGTGCGCGAAGACTGGCGCTAATTCGCTCGGTTTAAAACCAAGTTGAAATAAAAGTTAGTGCCAATCGCTATATGGCGGCCTATAGGAATGTTGCCGCCTCGTCTACGGCGCTGTTGTAAAACAGTTGAGACAACAAGCGCTTATCTGACATATCAATTTGCCGTTAGCCCCTCTCTAAGCCTCGGAATACAACGCGTACCGGGGTTTGTTCGGGGTTTAATCGCGGTTTGTTTTGTAAGTGATTGGCTACAGCAACCGAGTACTTTCACTTACAAAACTTACGACCTGTTCCCAAGAACAATTACTTACAGCTCCTACAGATTTTACCGACACGGTTTTGCTTGTTAGTTGACGCCATAAAGTTGTTTTGAATGCGGCCGAATTTCTACTACGTTGCAATTAAGCGTGAAAACGCGACTATTTCGTAGGAGTTCTTAGAGATGAAACGCCGCTTTCTGCTGTTCCCTGCCTTGCTGTTGGTGCCGTACTCGTTGACGGTGGACGCAGCAGGATCCGTGCAGGGTCAACTGGGCATCCAGATCATCATTGGCGCCGGCTGCACCGTGAATAACGGCACCAGCAACGCCACCACCAACAACTTCGGCAGCATCACGTTCGGCTCCTATCCAAGTTTGAGCAACAACATCGACGCTCAGTCGGTGGGTGCCAGTGCCGGCAGCTCGTTCGGCATCGAATGCGCCAACGCCACCAACTACAGCGTTGCCCTGAACTCCGGCCTGAACAGCACCGGCACCCAGCGGCGCATGGCCAGTGGCGGCAATTACGTGCTCTACAACCTGTATCAAGACGCTGCGCGAGCCACGCCGTGGGGTAATGGCACCAATGGCGGCACTGCCTTGGCAGGCGTTGGTAACGGCGCGAATCAGGACATGGTCGTTTACGGCCGTGTGCCGAACCAGACCACGCCGGCCACCGGTACCTACACCGACACCGTACAAGTGACCATCACCTGGTAACGCCGGACGTTCGGGTGCAGTGGGCTGAAGTCGCCGCCTTCCCGAGGGCTCCGCTCACCGGCGCAACACGGATGTTCGCCACTGCCACGCTTTCCAACGCCAGGATCTGCCATGCGTTGCCTACGTGATCCGTCTTGCCGGTGGCTATTGCTGTTCAGCGTAATGCTGGGCAGCACTGGCGCTTTCGCTGTCACCAAGTCCGCCACCATCGGTCTTAGCGCCGAGGTTCTTCCCGCGTGCAGCGCCGGCAGCACGGCGCCCACCACGCTGGGCCAATTCGGGACGTTGAATTTCGGTACCTACTTTTCCCTCAATACACTGGTGTCAGCCAGCAGCAGCGTCGGCAATGGCTCGCTGCGGGTGAACTGTTTGCTCAACACGCCGTACCGCGTGCTGCTCAGTGCCGGCGGCAGCGGCAACGTGGCGGCGCGCCGCATGAGCGGGCCGGCCGCCGCGCAGATCAGCTACAACCTCTACACCTCGGCGGCGTACAGCGTCATTTGGGACAACACCACCGGCGTCACCGGCACGGGCAATGGCGCCGACCAATACCTGCAAGTGTTCGGCCGCGTGCCCAAACAAGCCGCGCCCACCCCCGGCACTTACACCGATACCGTCACCGTGACTGTGAGTTGGTAATGAGCGTGGACCGCCTCCGTGCGCCAATGCTCGCCCGTTTGCTCGGTGCTTTGCTGCTGGTGCTCAGCGCCTTCAGCTGCGCCGATACCAATGTCAACGACACCCCCATTCAAAAGAACTTTCTGGTCAAGGCGGCCATCGTCAACGGCTGCATTCTTGGTTCCGGCGCGGCGGATGTAACCTCCTTCGGCAGCATCAATTTCGGCCAGGTCAGCCTGCTGCCAAGCAATGTCGATGTGACCAGCACCACCGGCGCTGGCTCGATTTTGCTCCAGTGCACGCCCGGCACGTCGTTGACCATCGGCATCAGCGCCGGCCTCAACGCCAGCAACATCGCCAGCGGTCGCTTCCTCAACAAAGGCGCCGAAACCCTGCGCTACCAGCTGTACCAAGACACAGGGACTACCCTTTGGGGAAACGGTAGCAACGGCGGCACGGTGAAAAGTCTGACCTTCCCCGCCGGCAGCGCCACCGTGGCGTACCCGGTATTCGCGCGGTTGTTCGCCGTTACGCCAATGCCATCTGCCGGGATCTACAGCGATACGGTGACGGTGACCATCACCTACTGAGCTGAGCGAGCGCGGACAACAATCTAAAAGGAGCTGCCAATGCCTGAATGGAGCCGTTACCGGATTCTGCCCCTTGCCGCGCTGCTGCTTGCGCTGGCCAGCGGGCTGGTCGAGGCCGCCAGTTCGGTGCTGATCTGGCCCATCAACCCGCAAATCGAGGGCACGCAAAAGGCCGCTGCGTTATGGCTGGAAAACCGCGGGCAAGCGCCCATCAGCCTGCAGATTCGGGTATTGGCCTGGGGCCAGGCCGACTACGGCGACCAGCTCAGCGCCCAGCGCACCGTGGTCGCCAGCCCACCGGTAGCGACCATCGAGCCGGGCAAGCGGCAGATGATCCGCCTGATGAAAATGCAGCCGGTGCCCGCTGCCACTGAACAAACCTTCCGCGTGCTGGTGGATGAATTGTTGCCGCCCGACGCCAAAACCGATGCCGCCCTCGGCGTGAAATTCCAGATGCGCTATTCCGTGCCGCTGTTCGTGTTCGGCGATGGCGTAAGCCTGGCCAGCGCCGCCAGCAAGCCGGAACCGGGCATTCAACTGCTCAAACCCGACCTGCGTTTCCAGGTGCAGAACGAGGGCGGCAAGCGCTTCCTGCTACTCAACAATCAGGGACCAGCCCACGCGCGATTGGCGAGCGTGTCGGTAAAACAGGGCGAAAAACGCACGGTAATCGCCGAAGGCTTGCTCGGTTACGTATTGCCCGGTGCGCGAATGCGTTGGGAGTTGCCGGCCGCCGTGGCGGGCGACTCGTTTGCGTTGGAAGCTCGAATAAACGAACTGGCTGATCTCCAGCCGATTTCGCCGCAACGATAGCCAGCACAGCGGATGCGGAGCGTCAGGGAAGCGCCGACGCCGTCGCCCTTTATGGGCGGCGCCGGTGGCGCGTATGTGCTGTTCACCTGCCTGGCGGTGTGGTTGCCCAGCGCGCAGGCGGCCAGCTCCATGCCCTGGCCCTTGCGCGACGCCTTGGCCGCCGCGCCTGCCGTGCCGGTGGCCGCCGCGCCTGAGCAAACGACGGCGGGGCCGACGGTGGTGGTCGCGGCAAACGAGCCCATGCCCTTGCGTGACGCCGTGGCCGCCACGCCGCCTTCAGCAACCGCCGGGGCGCCGCAGTTGCCGGCACCTGCGCCGGAGCTGGACGGCTTACCGGCCGCACGAATGCGCCCCAGCGCGGTGCCCGAGGCAACGCCCGACGTACCGGCGGCAGCGGACGCCGCAGCCGGCGAATACACCTTGTTTCTGGAATTGGTGGTGAATGAATTGCCCAGTGACCGCGTGGCGCAAGTGACCGTACGTGGCGAACGCTACTTCGTGGACAGCGAAGACCTGCGCGCCGTCGGCGTGCGGGTGCCGGAGGGCGCTACCGGCGAGCTGGCGCTCGATAGCATCAGCGGATTGCAGTTCAGCTACGACCAAGAACTGCAGCGCCTGAAGCTGGTGCTGCCCAGCGACTGGCTGCCGGAACAGCAGGTCGGCGCGCGATCGGTCTACGCCTCGGTGCCGGCGCAAAGTTCGTTTGGGCTGCTGTTCAACTACGACGCCTATTACAACGACACCGATGACGGCGCCCATTACCTCAGCAGCTTCCTCGAACAACGCGTGTTTGGCAGCGCTGGCGTGTTCGGCAACACCGGCGTGTACCGCCACAGCTTCAACGAACTGGGCGCCGAGGAGGACGGTTACATGCGCTACGACACCTACTGGCGCTACAACAATCAGGAAACCATGACGCGCTACATCGCCGGCGACCTGATCACCGGCGCGCTGACCTGGAACAGTGCCGTGCGCATCGGCGGCGTTCAGATCTCGCGCAACTTCGCCCTGCGCCCGGACCTGATCACGTATCCACTGCCGCGCTTCACCGGCGAGGCCAGCGTGCCGACCTCTGTGGACCTGTTTATCAACAACGCCAAGGTCAGCAGTGACCAGCTCAACCCCGGCCCGTATACCGTCAGCAACGTGCCGTATATCAGCGGTGCCGGTAACGCCACCGTCGTCACCACCGACGCCCTCGGCCGGCAGGTGGCGACCGACGTGCCGTTCTACGTCACCAACTCCCTGTTGCAGGAAGACCTCTACGACTACTCGGTGTCGGCCGGTAAATTGCGCGACGACTACGGGCTGAAGAACTTCTCCTACGGGGCGTCGGTCACCAGCGGCACGTTCCGCTACGGCGTGACCGATTTCTTCACCGCTGAAACCCACGCCGAGTTCGGCGAAGCGCTGCGCCTGGGCGGCCTCGGCGCCACTGTCGGCCTGGGCAATTTCGGCACCCTCAGCAGCTCGTTCGCGCAAAGCCAGTACGAGGGCAGCAAAGGCCAGCAAGCCAACGTCGGTTACAGCTATTACTCCAACCGTTTTGGCTTCGGCGCCCAGCATGTCGAGCGCAGCAAGGGCTTTGTCGACGTGAGCATGCTCAGCGCGCTGGAGCTGGGGCGCGATGAGCTGACGCTGGCCAAATCCAGTGACCAGATCACCTTCTCCTTTAGCCCCGGCAACGTCGGCAATGTCGGCGTCGGCTACTTCGCCAGCGAAACCATGGACGGCCAGCGCACGCGCCTGGTCAACCTGTCGTGGTCGCGCAGCTTGTGGGGCAACAGCAGCATGTACGTGGCGATGAACCGCGACCTCGACGGCGAGGGTTACTCGGCGGTGATGCAGCTGATCATTCCGTTCGACGTGCGCTCCACCTTCAGCGCCAGCGTCGAGCGCGACACCCAGGGCCAGTTGCGCGAGCGGGTGAACTTCGGCCGCACGCCGCCACCCAGTGGTGGCGTTGGCTACAACCTCGGCTACGCCACCGGCGGCGGCACCTACGAACAGGCCGACCTGACCTGGCGCACGCCCTACGCCCAGCTGCAAGGCGGCGTGTACCGCGACGACGGCCGCCTGACCCAGTGGGGCGATATCACCGGCTCGTTTATCGCCATGGACGGCGAGATATTCCCTGGTAATCGCGTTGACGATGCCTTTGTGCTGATCAGCACCAACGGGGTAAGCGATGTGCCGGTGAGTTTCGAGCATCAGCTAATGGGCAACACCAACAAGAACGGCCATTTGCTGGTGCCCTCGGTGCCGTCGTACTACGGCGGTCAGTACGAAATCGACCCCTTGGGCCTGCCGGCGAATTTCCGCGTGCCGCAGGTGGAAAGCAAAATCGCAGTGCACCAAGGCAGCGGGGCGCTCCTGAACTTCGACCTGCACCGCGTGGTGGCCGCCAGCATTGTGCTCATCGACAGCCGTGGCGAAGTGATTCCCCGTGGCAGCGAAGTGAAAGTGCAAGGCACCAGCCTGCGCGCCTTCGTTGGCTGGGACGGCCTGGTGTATTTCGAGGGGCTGAGCGCGCAGAACCAATTGCTGGTCACGCGTCCCGATGGCCAGGCCTGCAAAGCCGGGTTCGCCCTGGCCGATACCCATGAAGAAGTCAGTCTGGTGGGTCCGTTGACCTGCCGCTGAGCCTATAAAAACAGGAGCTGACATGCGCCCCACATCACCGCGTTCAAGCCTGCCAGGCTTGCTCCGACACCTGCACCGCTGGTTGCTAGGTGCGCTGCTGCTGAGCGCCAGCGGACTGGCCAGCGCCGTGTGCACCACCGGCGCCACCAACGTCAGCCTCGGCACCGTTAGCTCGCTGGCCTTGAAAACCACCACCGTGGGCAACTACGGCGCAGCGGGCATCAGTTGCACGGGTGGGCTGTCGCTATTGTCCGGCTCGTATATTCGCCTGATGCTCGACACCGCCAGCCTTAACCTCACCAACGGCGGCTACAGCATTCCCTACACCGTGAGCACGACCCAGGGCGGCGCGCCGCTGCAAAACGGCGTCACCGGCACCGCCACCGGGCTTACCGTGTTGTCGCTGGGCGGTGGCAGCAACGGCATTGCCCTGTACTTCACCGTGCCGTTGGGGCCAAACGTACAAGCTGGCACCTACACCGGCACCGTGAGTTTTCGCTGGTACTACGCCATCTGCGACAGCGGCCTGCTCGGCGCCTGCGCCTGGGATCGTTCGCCTGGTTTGGTACAAGCCTGCGCGCCGGTGCTGGGCATTGTGTTCTGCACCGACCCCACCAACTGGGGCACGGGCGTGTTGACCAGTGCGACCTTGACGCTGGTGGTAACCAAATCGTGCCTCATCAACACCGCCACCCTGGACGTCGACTTCGGCAGCAAAGCCCTGGTCAACCAGTTCGCCAAAGTGACCCAGACCGTCAACGTTACCTGCACCAACAACGAAGGCTACAGCGTCAGCTTCGACAACGGCGCCAACTACCTCGCCCCGTGGCGGCGCATGGCCAGCGGCGCGAATCGGATGAACTACAACCTGTATCAGCCGGACACCACGGTGATCTGGAACGCCGCCCAACCGATGGCGTTTCTGGGCACCGGCTTGGCGCAAAACTTCACTTTTGATGCGCTCATCGACGCGACGCAGCAAAACGTGCCAGCCGGGAATTACCAGGACAGCATCATCATGACGTTGAATTACTGAGTGCCCGGTTGGAAAAAGCTCGACGCTGAAGCCTCTCCTCCAGGTTTGTGATTGCCTGTGGGAGAGGCTTTAGCCTTGATGCTCCGTATACTTCAGCGCTATCTCGCACTGGAGTGAACTGATGAGCCTGGCCGCTATTCGCCATTGGGTGTTCGATATGGACGGCACGTTGACCATTGCCGTGCATGACTTTGCCGCCATCCGCCGGCATCTGGACATTCCCCCCGAAGACGACATTCTTCATCACCTCGCCGCGCTGCCAGCCGATGTGGCGGCGGCCAAACATGCGTGGCTGCTGGAGCACGAACGCGAGCTGGCGCTGAATTCGCAGCCGGCGCCCGGGGCGGTCGAGTTGGTGCGCGAGCTGCACGGGCGCGGCCATCAGCTCGGCATCCTGACCCGCAATGCGCACTCACTGGCGCTGTTGACGCTTGATGCCATCGGCTTGGGCGACTGCTTCGCGGTTGAGGATGTGCTGGGGCGTGATGAAGCGCCGCCAAAACCGCATCCCGGTGGGTTGTTGCACTTGGCCGAGCAATGGCAGGTGTCGCCGAGTGAGATGGTGATGGTTGGGGATTACCGCTTCGACCTGGACAGCGGGCGGGCGGCTGGCACCCACACTGTGTTGGTGAATGTGCCGGAGAACGTGTGGCCGGAGTTGGCGGATTGGTATTCGCAGGATTGTTGGGGGTTGTTGGGGTTGAGTCGGTGATTAGGTTGACGGCTTAGCCGGGCGGGATTTTTTGGGATTACAGAGTTTCGTACGGTCCGAAATTCTGGATCCCCGCGTTCGCGAGGATGACGGGTGTGTGGGGTGGCGAGTGGTGTTTTCCTGCACGACTGGGAGGTCCGACTCGTCGGGCTGCGGCCTTCGCGAGGATGACGGATGACGTGACAAAAACTTCCGTCATCCTCGCGCACGCGGGGATCCAGGCTCGTGAAGGGGACACCGTAAAGGCCACAAACCCTACCCTCACGGGGGACCACAAAACCATCCCCTAAAACAGAAAATACCGCTGCGCCATCGGCAGCACATCCGCCGGCTCGCACCACAACAATTGCCCATCCGCCTTCACCTGATACGTTTGCGGATCCACGTCAATCTGTGGCGTGTAGTCGTTATGAATCAGGTCGCTCTTCTGCACGCTGCGACAGCCTTTCACCACGCCAATCTGCTTCTTCAACCCCAACTGTTCCGGCACGCCGAGGTCCATGGCGGCTTGGCTGATGAAGGTCAGGCTGGTGGCGTGCAGCATGCCGCCGTAGCTGCCGAACATGGGGCGGTAGTGCACCGGTTGCGGCGTGGGAATCGAGGCGTTGGCGTCGCCCATCAGGCTGGCGGCAATGGCGCCGCCTTTCAGAATGAGCGTGGGTTTCACGCCGAAAAATGCCGGGCGCCAAAGCACCAGGTCGGCGAACTTGCCCACTTCGATCGAGCCCACTTCATGGCTGATGCCGTGGGTGATGGCCGGGTTGATGGTGTATTTGGCGATGTAACGTTTAACCCGGAAGTTATCGTTGCCGGCGCCGTCCTGGGGCAGGGCGCCGCGCTGTTTTTTCATTTTGTCGGCGGTCTGCCAGCAGCGCGTGATCACCTCGCCGACACGGCCCATGGCCTGACTGTCGGAGCTGATCATGGAGAAGGCGCCCAGGTCGTGAAGAATGTCTTCAGCGGCGATGGTTTCGCGGCGGATGCGGCTTTCGGCGAAGGCCACGTCTTCGGCAATGCTCGGGTCCAGGTGGTGGCAGACCATCAGCATGTCGAGGTGTTCGTCGATGGTGTTGCGGGTGAACGGGCGGGTCGGATTGGTCGAGCTGGGCAACACGTTGGGCAGGCTGCACGCTTTGATGATGTCTGGCGCATGACCGCCGCCGGCACCTTCGGTGTGGTAGGTGTGGATGGTGCGGCCTTTGAACGCGCCGAGGGTGGTTTCGACAAAGCCCGACTCGTTCAGGGTGTCGGTGTGAATCGCCACCTGTACGTCAAATTGGTCGGCCACGCTCAGGCAGTTGTCGATTGCCGCCGGCGTGGTGCCCCAGTCTTCGTGCAGCTTCAGGCCGATGGCGCCGGCTTTCACCTGTTCGATCAACGGCTCCGGCAGGCTGACGTTGCCCTTGCCGGTAAAGCCGATGTTCATCGGGAACGCGTCGGCAGCCTGGAGCATGCGCGCCATGTGCCACGGGCCGGGCGTGACGGTGGTGGCGTAGGTGCCGGTGGCCGGGCCGGTGCCGCCGCCAATCATGGTGGTGGTGCCGCTCATCAAGGCTTCTTCGATCTGCTGCGGGCAGATGAAATGAATGTGCGTGTCGATGCCGCCAGCGGTGAGAATCATACCTTCGCCGGCAATCACTTCGGTGGCGCCGCCAATGGCGATGGTGACCTCAGGTTGAATGTCCGGGTTGCCAGCTTTGCCGATGGCGGCGATGCGCCCGCCCTTGAGGCCGACGTCAGCTTTGACGATGCCCCAGTGATCGATGATCAGCGCGTTGGTGATCACCGTGTCCACCACGTCGGCGGCGCACAGTTGGCTCTGGCCCATGCCGTCACGAATCACCTTGCCGCCGCCGAACTTCACCTCGTCGCCGTAGCTGGTGAAGTCTTTCTCCACCTCGATCCACAACTCGGTGTCGGCCAGGCGCACCTTGTCGCCGACGGTGGGGCCGAACATGTCGGCGTAGGCTTGTCTGCTGATTTTCATAGTCGGTTTCCAGAAGTGCTTCTGTGTGTTCCCTTGCCCTCACCCCCAGCCCCTCTCCCATAAATGGGCGAGGGAAGCCAAGCCAACGCCCCCTCTCCCGCTTGCGGGAGAGGGCCGGGGTGAGGGGCTCTTTAAAGCTCGCCCATCACCCGCCCGGCAAAGCCGAACACGCGGCGCTGGCCGGCCAGCTCCACCAGTTCCACATCCCGCGATTGCCCCGGCTCAAAGCGCACGGCGGTGCCGGCGGGAATGTTCAGGCGCATGCCGCGCGCGGCGGCGCGGTCGAAGGTGAGGGCGTCGTTGGTTTCGAAAAAATGGAAATGCGAGCCCACCTGAATCGGCCGATCGCCGCTGTTGGCGACGTTGACCGTGGCGGTGCGGCGGCCGACGTTGAGTTCGATGTCGCCGTCTTGAATCTGGTATTGCCCGGGAATCATGGCGCGCTCCTTTCGGGGGTGACGATCAGTTGCATAAAGGTCAGGTCCAGCCAGCGGCCGAATTTGCGACCCACCTGCGGCATCTGCCCGGTGATGCTGAAACCGAGGCGCTCGTGCAGACGAATCGAGGCGGCGTTGCCGCTTTCAATCGCCGCCACCAACACGTGTTTGCCGCAGCTTTTAGCCCGCCCGATCAGCGCTTGCATCAGCAACGGGCCGAGGCCTTTGCCGCGTTGGTCGGCGCGCACGTACACCGAGTGCTCCACGGTGTTGCAGAAGCCATCGAACGGGCGCCAGTCGCCAAACGAGGCGTAGCCGACCACGTCGCTGCTGTCGTCGAGAACCACCAGAATTGGGTAGCCCTGCTGCGCGCGGGCGGCAAACCAGGCCTCGCGGTTGGCCAGATCGACCGTGCTGTCCATCCAAATGGCCGTGGTGTTGAGCACCGCGTCGTTGAAGATGTCGCGGATGGCAGGCAGGTCAGCAGAAATGGCGTCACGAATAATCATCAGGGCTTTCTCACGCGATGGGCTGGTGAACGGTGACCAGCTTTGTACCATCGGGAAAGGTGGCTTCAACCTGAATTTCCGCAATCATTTCGGGGATGCCTTCCATCACTTGATCGCGGCTCAGCAAGGTGGTGCCGAAGTGCATCAGCTCGGCCACGGTACGGCCGTCGCGCGCGCCTTCCAGCAGAGCCGCCGAAATGTAGGCCATGGCTTCCGGGTAATTGAGCTTCACTCCCCGCGCCAGGCGCCGTTCGGCCACCAGGCCAGCGGTGAATATCAACAGCTTGTCTTTTTCGCGTGGGCTCAAGTCCATCGGTCAGGTACTCCAGATTCGCGGCGCGACGGCAGCGCGACCCAGCAGGGCCGGGCGCAGCACACGCCAAAGATCGATCAGCCAGGCTCGCGCGTGCAGCGCCTCGACAGCGAGGCAGCGTGCAACCAGCAAACCGGGCAATTGGCTAAGGTCGCCGCGCACGCGGGCATGGGGCCCGGCGCACAGGTCGCGACAGTGTTCGAGTAATTCGGGCGCCAGCTCGCCGGTGATCAGCAGCGTGGCAAATACCGGGTGGCCGTCGAGGCCGATAGGTGAGTCGAGCAGGCCATCGCCGCCGATTACCCGTTGGCGTTCATGCCAGAGCAGTTTGCCGTCGCGGCGGATGTCCAGGTGCGCTTGAAAGTGGCCCTTGTCGAAGCGCTCGCCGGCCGCCGGGCGACCCAGGGCGACCATGTCCCAATACATCAAGCGAGCATCGCCGTGCAGTTCGATTGAGGTGGTGAGTTCGGCCTGGGCGGCGGAGTAGACGATGGTCTCTTGCGGCAGCCATTCCAGGGTGGCACCGGCGGCGACGTCGATGGTCAGCTGCTGAAACGCCGGCCCTGCGGCGCGATACCACTTGGCCGCGCCAGGGCTGGTGAGCTGCGCCCAGGCGTGGTCCTGCACCTGCACGCTGATGTTCAGGCGGTCGCCACCGGCAATGCCGCCCGGCGGGTGCACGATGATGTGCTGACACACCTCGGGCCCTTCGGCATACAAATGCTTTTGCACCCGCAGCGGACCCTGATGGCGGCGCATGACCGGGCGCGTGCTGTCGCCCTGACGCGCATAGGCCAGCTCCAACTCGGCGTACCAGTTGGGGGTGAACAGGGCTGGGGGAAGGGGTGCGTTCATCAAAGGCTTAGGTCAATTCGGACCCAGGGGCTAGAGCAATAGCCGTGCCTCTTGCGCTGGAGCGGTGCGCGCGGGTGGGGAACGCGGTGAAGGGTGGCGGGTTTGTTGGCCTGCTGATCAGCTTTTGCAGCTCTGCGGACGGGTAAAGGAATCGATCGTGTGCGCTATATTGGTGCGCGCAGGAGGCGAGGGGCAAAAACGGTGCAATACGCGCCAGCTGGCTCGGTAACTTGGCCGATCTGGCCCTCGCACCGAGGCGAGCCCCCTCCTTACACTCGCGCCACCACTACCAGGGGCGCCTGACATGCTGTTGATACTCGCCTTCGTCGCCGGGCTGTTGCGCGGCTACAGCGGCTTCGGTTTTGCCATGGTGCTGGCGTTGGGCTTGCTCACCGTGTGCCCGCCAGCCGTGGCGATTCCCGTGGTGCTGCTGCTCGACCTGCTGTGCAGCGCGAGCCTGTGGTCGGGCGCGGCCAAACAGGTTCACCGGGGTGTGGGCATTCGCTTGGTGCTGGGCATGGTGCTGGCGGTGCCGGTGGGTTCCCTGGCGTTGGCTCGCGTGCCGGAGCAGTGGATGGCGCCTGTGGTGGCGCTGCTTTGCCTGGTTGGCGGGGTGCTGGTGCTGTGGCGTAGACCGGTTGCGGTCAGTGAGGTCAAGACGGGCTGGGCAATGTCGGCCGGCTTTGTCTCTGGGCTGGTCACGGCCATGGCCTCGGCGGGCGGGCCGCCGGTGGTGGTGTACTTACTGCGCAGCGGGCTTTCGCCAGCAAGCGTGCGCGCCACCGCCATCGTATTTTTTGCCGCGAGCGATGTACTGGCGCTGGGAAGTTTGTACTGGCTGAACGTGCTCGGCCATGAACACCTGAGCCTGGCGGCCAGCTTGCTGGTGCCGGCGCTGTTGGGGAATGTGGCGGGGCAGGTGTTGTTTCGGCGTAAACCCATGGCGCTGCATGGCGTGATCGGCGGCGTGCTGGTGTTGATGTCAGCGGCCACCCTGGCCAAAAGCCTGTTCTAGAAGCGGCTCAAGCCGCTCCCCGAACGGCAAGGTTTAGAGCGGTTGTTGCTTGTCTACCGTAGGCGGCACGGGCGCGTGCTCGGTTTTCAGCAGGTCGCGAATTTCAGTCAGCAACACCACTTCAGCCGTCGGCGCAGCGGGCGCTTTGGCGTGTTCTTTGTGCAGTTTGTTGATGACTTTCACGCCCATGAAAATGGCGAAGGCCACGATCACGAAGTCCAGACAGGTTTGCAGAAACTTGCCGTAGGCCAGCAGCACGGCCGGGGCGTCGCCCTGGGCGGCTTTGAGGGTGATGGCGAGGTCGGAAAAGTCGACGCCGCCAATCAGCAGGCCCAGAGGCGGCATGATCACATCGCCCACGAACGACGACACAATCTTGCCGAACGCGGCGCCGATGATGATACCGACCGCCATGTCGACGACATTGCCTTTGACTGCAAACGCTTTGAACTCGCTGAGTATGCTCATAGATCGACTCCCTGTTGCTAATGGTGGTTGGGGGGCAGTGTAGAGCACCCGTTTCGCCGCTCCCAGCTTCAAGTGACCGACCTTGGCGCTGTGCGTTCCCCGTTTTTGCCGCTGGTCTAGGCTGTCAGAGAGTCAACCCACCCATTGCGACAGGAGACGGCCTATGACCCTCGAACACCATCCGCTGCACGTGGAATACCCTGAGTATCAGGACGAGCTGCAACGGCTGCTGGGCCAGGACGCGCACTTCAGCAAACTCGCCGCCGACTACGCGGCGTTGGATAAACAGATTTTTCAGGTGGAGGATGGGCGTCAGGCCATGGATGACATGGCGCTCAAGGCGCTGAAAAACGAACGGGTGACCTTGAGTCTGGAAATCGCCCAGCGCTTGGAAACGGCGGCCAAAGACCGCTAGCGAAGCCTCGCGAACCAAGCCTGATAGTTGTCCAGCGTTTGGTTCGCGTTTGTCGCTTATATATATAGGAAGAAAAAACCAGTTTGCGTCTCGGATATTTCTAATTTAACGTGTCCGCCCTCAGGCTTTTATTTCATATTGATTCGAGTCAGTAACTTTCATTTTTCAATAAGCTATTCGCGCGAATACGCCTGGCGTTATTAACTAACGAGGAAGTTTTATTTATCGGGATGGTTAAAGTTTTCTATTTAGAAAACGTGGCTGTATCGCTCTAGTCTCCTAAAGCGCAACTGATGCGCTAAAAATAATAGGGAGACGATCATGAATAGAAAATCGCTTGTTCCTGCCACTTCACTATTTTGTGTCGGGTTTCTTTCCTTCGCCGTTCAGGCCGCCACGCTCACGCGCGATAACGGCGCAGCGGTAGGCGACAACCAGAACTCGCAAACGGCCGGCACCACGGGCCCGGTGCTGCTGCAAGACGTCCAACTGCTGCAAAAGCTTCAACGCTTTGACCGCGAGCGCATTCCTGAGCGCGTCGTACACGCCCGCGGCACCGGGGCCCATGGCACGTTCTCGGTTACCGACGACCTCAGCGACCTGAGCAAAGCGAAGGTGTTTGCTGCCGGCGAAGTCACGCCGGTGTTCGTGCGTTTCTCCGCCGTGGTACACGGCAACCACTCCCCCGAAACCCTGCGCGACCCCCGTGGTTTTGCCACCAAGTTCTACACCGCCGACGGTAACTGGGATTTAGTGGGTAATAACTTCCCAACTTTCTTTATTCGCGATGCCATCAAGTTTCCCGATATGGTGCACGCCTTTAAGCCGGACCCGCGTACCAACTTGGATGATGATTCGCGCCGGTTTGATTTTTTCTCCCATGTACCTGAATCCACCCGTACGTTAACCGAGCTGTATTCCAACTACGGCACCCCGGCCAGCTATCGGCAAATGGACGGTAATGGTGTGCACGCGTACAAGTTGGTTAATGCTAACGGTGAAATCCATTATGTGAAGTTTCACTGGAAAAGCTTGCAAGGCATTAACAACCTCGATCCCAAGCAAGTCGAGCAAGTGCAGGGCAAGGACTACAGCCACCTGGGTAATGATCTGATCGCGCACATTAAAAAAGGCGACTTCCCCAAATGGGATCTCTACGTGCAAGTGCTCAAGCCTGAACAGCTGAGCTCGTTCGCTTTCGACCCGCTGGACGCCACTAAAATCTGGCCAGATGTGCCCGAGCGCAAAGTCGGGCAGATGGTGCTTAACCGCAATACCGACAACGTGTTCCAGGAGACCGAACAGGTGGCCATGGCGCCCGCCAATCTGGTGCCTGGCATCGAACCGTCCGAAGACCGTTTGTTGCAAGGCCGCGTGTTTTCCTACGCCGATACCCAGCTCTATCGCCTGGGCGCGAATGCCTTGCAGTTGCCCATCAACCAACCACGGGTGAAGGTTAATAACGGCAATCAGGACGGCGCCATGAACAGCGGCAAAACCACCTCGGGGGTCAACTATCAGCCCAGCCGCTTGGAGCCGCGTGAAGAATTTGCCAGCGCGCGCTACAGCAGCTCGCCGCTGTCAGGCAGCACCGAGCAGAAGAAGATTCAGCGCGAGCAAAACTTCAAACAGGCCGGTGATCTGTACCGCTCTTACAGCCAGAAAGAGCGCGAGGATCTGATCGCAAGCTTCGGCGGCTCGTTGGCTACCACCGATGAGCAGAGCAAGCACATCATCCTGTCGTTCTTGTACAAGGCCGACCCTGAATACGGCACGGGTGTTGCGAAGGTCGCCAAGGGCGATTTGGAGCGAGTGAAAGCCTTGGCCGCCAAGCTGTCGGACTAAGGGTAATAGCGGCGGCCTTCTGCTGAGGGCCGCCGTTTTTTCAGGAGCGCTGTGATGATTATTCGAACCGTTGTACTGCTCGGCGCATTGGCATTCAGCGCGCTGGTTTCGGCGGCTACTCCGAGCGAGCCCGCTGATGTACAGGCGCAACTGCGCAGCTACTTTTTCGAGGCAGCACGGGCAGGCGATGTGCCGGTGCTGCAAACGTTTATCGACGCCCATTACCCGCTCGATAGCCAGGATGAGAAGGGCTACACCGCATTGATTCTGGCGGCCTACCACGGCCAGCAACCGGCCGTGGAGCTGCTGTTGCAGACCGGTGCCGACGCCTGTCAGCAAGACCAGCGCGGCAACACCGCCTTGATGGGCGCGATTTTCAAGGGTGAGGTGAGCATCGCCCGGCGCCTGCTGGCAACCGACTGCAACCCGGACCAACGCAACGGCGCCGGGCAAACCGCTGCCATGTATGCCGGCCTGTTCAACCGCGCGGAACTGCTCGATGCCCTGGCCGCCAAAGGTGCGGATTTGAACGCCGAAGACGGTCTGGGCAACAGCGCCGCTCGGCTGGCCACCGGTGAAATTCGCACGCCCGCGCCGCGTTGAAACGGGGTAGCTGCGTTATCATCGGCGCTTTTTGGCGAGGGGGTTGAGATGGCCAAGGCCAAGCGTATGTATGGCTGCACCGAGTGCGGTGCGACCTTCCCCAAATGGGCCGGCCAGTGCGGCGAATGCGGCGCCTGGAACACCTTGGTCGAAAGCATGATCGAGGTCGGCAGCGAAACCGCAGCAAGCGGTCGCGCCGGTTGGGCTGGGCAACAGGCGCAGCTCAAAACCCTGGCCGAAGTCAGCGTTGAAGAAATGCCGCGCTTTTCCACCGCCTCGGTGGAGCTGGACCGCGTGCTCGGCGGCGGTCTGGTCGACGGCTCGGTGGTGCTGATCGGCGGCGACCCCGGCATTGGTAAATCCACCATCCTGCTGCAAACCCTGTGCAACATCGCCACGCGCTTGCCGGCGCTGTACGTCACCGGCGAGGAATCGCAGCAGCAAGTCGCCATGCGCGCCCGCCGTCTCGGCTTGCCGGAAGACAAGCTCAAGGTGATGACCGAAACCTGCATCGAATCAATCATCGCCACGGCGCGGGTGGAAAAGCCCAAGGTCATGGTGATCGACTCCATCCAGACGATTTTCACCGAACAACTGCAATCGGCGCCCGGCGGTGTGGCGCAGGTGCGCGAAAGCGCGGCGCTGCTGGTGCGCTATGCCAAACAGAGCGGCACGGCGATTTTTCTGGTCGGCCATGTGACCAAAGAAGGCGCGCTGGCCGGGCCGCGCGTGCTGGAACACATGGTGGATACCGTGCTGTATTTCGAAGGCGAGTCCGACGGTCGGCTGCGCTTACTGCGGGCGGTGAAAAACCGCTTTGGCGCGGTGAATGAGCTGGGCGTGTTCGCGATGACAGACCGTGGCTTGAAGGAAGTGTCGAACCCCTCGGCCATTTTCCTCACCCGGGCCCAGGAAGAAGTGCCGGGCAGCGTGGTGATGGCGACGTGGGAAGGCACGCGGCCGATGCTGATCGAGGTGCAGGCGTTGGTCGACACCAGCCACCTGGCCAACCCGAGGCGCGTGACCCTGGGGCTGGATCAGAACCGGCTGGCCATGTTGCTTGCCGTGCTGCACCGCCACGGCGGCATTCCGACCCACGACCAGGACGTGTTTTTAAACGTGGTCGGCGGCGTGAAAGTGATGGAGACCGCGTCCGACCTGGCGCTGATGGCCGCTGTGATGTCGAGCCTGCGCAACCGGCCGTTGCCGCACGACTTGCTGGTGTTCGGCGAAGTGGGGTTGTCGGGTGAAGTGCGGCCGGTGCCCAGTGGTCAGGAACGCCTGAAAGAGGCGGCCAAGCACGGTTTCAAACGCGCCATCGTGCCCAAAGGCAACGCACCGAAGGAGTCGCCGCCTGGGCTGCAGATTATTGCGGTGACGCGGTTGGAGCAGGCGTTGGATGCGTTGTTTGAGTAGGGGCGTTTTGGTCAACGCCTTTTATCACGCGGGTTTTTAAATCGGCCCGGATAGGCGTTTGACGGGATAGCCTGGATCCCCGCTTTCGCGAGGATGACGGTGAAGTTCGTAGGTTGGGTTGAGCCGAACTACCCAACCTACGCGTTACGCCTCGCCGAGCGAGGTCAGTTCCCGCTCGAGCAGATCTTCATCGCCCAGATTCAGCTCCACCAGCCGGCGTAGATGGCTCACCGAGTCGAGGTCGATGTGCCGGCATTCGAAGCCCAGCAAACCGCCTTCGTCGCGAGCCAGGGTGGCTTCCATGCGCACATGTACGTCGGGGCTCAGGTGCACATGGGCGTCGAACAGCTGGCTGACATCGCCGTTCCAGTTTTCCGGACGCTGTACCAGCAGGCCTTTTAGCGAAAGGTCGTGCAGTTCAACCGTCCAGCGCTGATCGCCTTGGGCGATTTCGGTGCTGGCGTCGAAGGCAATGCGCTGGAAGCGCCGACGCTCGTTGGTTGACTCACTCATGGGGTTTGCTCCAGTAGGCAGTGTCTATCCGATTTCATCGGGGCATTTCGGTTCCATCACTATAGCCAAGGCTACGGCACCGGCTATGGCTGCGGTGGCTGAAGTGTGACGGCGCGCTTTTTTCGCCGGTAGCCGACCACTGCCATGCCGGCGACCAGCGCCAGGCCGAACAGCCAGAACTTATAAGGGCGCAGGGCTTTCCAGGTGGTGTCGAGGCGGTACTGCCACAGGCGCTGGGTGACGTGCTCGAAGTCCGGCTCTTGGCAGTTCTGGCCGAAATTTCCGGACCAGGGCACCACCGGTCCGTTGTCCACGTAACGCTGGTAATAGCGCTGCGCCACCGGCAGGTCGCTGTAGATAATCCAGCCGGTGGCGCGGCACAGCGTGGCGGCGTAGGCCTGGCTGGTGGTCGGCAGCAAGTCGGCGGCTTGATTAGCCAGTTCGGCCGCGACCCAGCGGTAGTGGTAGCGGTTGTTGGGCTGCGCCAGGTTGGCGTTTTGCCGCTCGGTTTCGGCTTGGCTCAACAGTCGACCTGGCGTCTGAACCTGCACCCGGTCGAGGGAATACATACCGTCGAACCAGGCAAAGTCGGGCGACATTTCATACCCGAGCAACTCCATGCCTTGCCTGCGCGCCAGCTTACCGGCCTGATACAGCGCTTCGGCTTTACCTGTGTCGGTCCAGCGCGACTGCGCCGCTTGCCGGGCTTGGCCGTACTCGCGGGCAGCTGTTTGCAGGCTCACTTCATAGAAATAGTCCGGCGCCTCGTCATAGCGCCCATCGCGCAACAGGCGGCGTGCCAACAGTTGCCGCAATTGGGCGGCAACCGGGCGCGGTTGGTAAACGTAAGGCTCGGGCGGCGTGGCAATCGAGGGCGGAGCCGGCACGTTGGCATCGACGAAGGCTTTCAGCTCGTCGGTGGTTAGCACCCGTTCGGCGACTTCGGCCGTGTCGCCCCAGTAGATATAGCCGCTGCGGTACAAGGCTTCGAAGGCTTCGAGGTAGTCACCGCGTTGCAGCGCCAGAATGGCGCCTTCGCCTTCTACGCGGCAGTGCGGCTGCAGGGTTTCGCTGTTCCAATTAGCGTCGCGGCGCCAGCCCCAGGACTCGTCTTCAGGAAAGGCCTGGGCGGCTTTGGCATAGGCGGCCTGGGCGCTGTTCTGATCGCCGTTGCGCAAGGCGATTTTTGCCCGCAGCCACCACGTCAGGCCATTGTCGGGCGCATGTTCGAGCAGGGCGGCGGTGGCGGCGTAGTCGCCCACTTGATAACTCAACGCGGCGAGGCGGTCGGCGTTGGCCATATTGGCGATGTCGCCCCGTTGCAGCAGTTTCACCAAGGTCTGCTCGCCCGCTGGCTGCTCGCCATACGACCAACCGGCATGGCTGATGAGGTACGCGGTCAGCAAACGTTGCACCGGCAATTGCTGAAGCAGCGGCGCCAGTTGTTCTTCCGGCATTTGGCTGAGGTCGACGGCGAGCGCTTTCATCGAGCTATAGCCGGTGGTGGAGCCGAGTTTTAGCTGACTGGCGTACAGGCCGATGGCGGTCGACCAGTTGCCTTCATCCAGCTCCAGGCGCGCTTCTTCACCGAGGCTGGCGATACCCAGTTCCATGGCATCGCTGGCACCGTCCAGCACCAGTTGGCGGGTTTGCCGGAAGGCCTGCTTGGCGGCTTCGATATCGGCCTGGCGCGCGTCGGCCAGTTGATCATCGGTGAGCTCGGCGGGGCGCGCAGCGTCGACAGTGCGCGCCAGGCTACGGCCGAGTGAGTACGCGGCCCAGGCGCCGCGCAGCCGCCGTTCGGCTGCCGGCAGCGCTAGCACGGCGCGGAAATAGAACTGCGCCGCGGCGTCGTCGGATTGTGCAAAAGCCACCGCGCCTGCCGTGTACAGGCGTAGCTCGGCAGGCAGCGCGGCGCCGGCTTTCTCGGCCTGCGCCGCGTCGGTGAGCTGGCGCACTTGGCGCACCGTGGCCAATTGCTCGGCGCTCAGGTCTTTGCCCTCAGCCACCTCGATTTCCTCAAGGTAACGGTTTTGCTCGGCGTCCCAACGGCTTTCCGCATCGGCGGATGCCGCCGGCGGCAACGCGGGCACAGACACCGCCAGGCGAGCGGCCTCGAAGGTGAAATTGCTTTCAGGCAGCTCGGCTAGCGCGTTGGCCCGGTCGCTCAAGAGGCGCAGGGGAAAATCCGGGCCGCAGGCAAGTGCGGGGGCGCAGGCAAGTGCCGCGCTCACGGCGGCGGCGAGCAGATGACGGCGGGCATTAAGGCGTGGCACTGAATCCTCCTTGATCGAGTTGTTGGCAACGCACCCAGCCTATTGCGCGGCTCTGGCCGGCGGGCAATGGGTCGGGTTGTTGGCTGGATGGTGGGCGCGTGAAGCGCAGCGAATCAAGGGGACGTTGCAGCCGAAAGCCTTGAACGCCATCGCCGGCTTCGCAGCCCTGGCCGGCGCCACGAACGAGCGATGGCAACGCAGCGGCCAGGTTGCCGCGGTTGATTACGCGTATTTCATAAAGTGACCCCTGCTGCTGCACCTGAACGTGTAGCGCGCTGCGCAGTGGTTGCCGGTGCACCACGGCCTGCAGCGTCGCCAATGGCCAGGCGCGACGGTCATCGGCCAGCGGCAATCGAAACCAGATCAGCCCCGTCAGCTTGGCCACGGGCGAGTCGTGCAGCCGTTCCAGCAAGGTTGCCACCTGCTGCGGATCGGCTTGCAACTCGCGACGGCTGCCGCCTTGGGCCAAGGGCGCCTCACTCTCTACTTCGCCGCTGTCGGTTAAGGCCACACCGTAGGCGGGCAAGGCGAGCAGAAAGGGTTTCGGCGTAATTGCACCGTAAGCGATGGCCCACCGTAGCGCTTGATTTGGCTCGAATAGCCCCAGCGTCGGACGGTTTACCGCGTGCACCTGCAGCACTGAGCTGTCGACCTCTGCCAGGACAACTGCGAGGGAAGGACTGCTCAGCCAGGCGGGCAGGGCGGTGATACTGAGCGCGAGGTCGTTCGGCAGTTGGCTGCGTAGGGTATGAAGTAAGGCTGCGTACTCGTTCAGGCGAGCGCTCGCGCAGTCGTGATCAAACTCCACGCCGCGCAGGTTCAGCCCCATTGCCCGCCAGGCGCTGATCAACGTCTGCGTCTGCGCGGCGATGGAGGCGCTGTCAAGGCGAGGCAGTTGTCCATCCAGGCGGATGACCGCCACCAGCGGCCGGCCATCCTGCTGGAGCATTTGTGGGTTGATGCGCGCTTGAATCCAGCCCTCGCGCGGATGCAGCTGCGCCGCCAATACGCGCAACGTGGAGAAGTCGGCATGGCTTTGCGCAAGCGTTTCGGCGTGCTGCGCGCGCCATTGGCGTTGCCAGATATACACCTGCTGGTCCAGCGCAATCGCGGGCGGCCGCTCGCAGCCGGCCAGGGTGATGACGGCCAAAAAAACTACGCAAAGGGTTCGCCACAAAGGCAGTGAAACGGGCACGTGCGGCAGGGCTCAAGGGAGGCGGCGCGCCATGGTGCATGAGCGCTGAGGGCGTGCCAAGCCTACCGGTCGTCCGGCGTCGATTTGACAGGGGGGTATGTGTCACCAAAGCTGCAAGAGCGTTTAAAAAACAATCACTGCGGAGCGCAGACATGGATAAGCGATTGCTTGGCAAAGGTTTGATAGTGGCGGTACTCAGCGCGGCCAGCTTTGCGGCCCAGGCCGATCAGGCCGGCGGCGGTGGCTGCGGATGGGGCAACATGCTGTTTGAAGGGCAGCGCGGTTTGGCGCCGCACCTGCTCGCGACCACCACCAATGGCACCTCCGGGAACGCCACGTTTGGCCTCACCTCTGGCACCAACGGCTGCGACTCGCACGTAAAACTCGGCTACGGCGGCCGTTCGATGCTGGCCATGAACGGTATGCTCGACTCCATTGCGGAAGACATGGCCCAAGGTCAGGGGGAAGCGTTAGACGCCTACGCCACGTTGCTCGGCGTTGAAAAAGGCGACCGCGCGCACTTCGCCCAGGTGACCCACGCCAACTTCGACAGCATCTTCTCGAAGGCTGACGTGACCAGCGAACAGGTGCTGGCCAATACGCTGGATGTCATGAGCAAAGACGCCCAGCTGGCGCGGTATGCCAAACAGCCGGCTTAACCTCGAAAATTAAATGACAGGTGTCTAGTCCTGAAATAGGTTTACACCTGTTTCAATCTCAAAACGCCCGATGCACCGCATCGGGCGTTTTGTATTTCAAGGCCAGATGTGGCCGCTCTTCGTTATAAATCCCTACCGATTCGTCGACCATCTTTCGGGCTTCTGCGATGTTCTTTGGTCGCTGCAGCAGAAACTCCATCTTCAAAATCCCGTTCACTCGCTCGGCCATCGCGTTCTGGTAACAGTCGTAGCCGTCGGTCATTGAGCAGGTAATGCTGTGCTTGATGTGCAGGCGCTGGTAAAGGTCCGAGCAGTATTGCGCGCCACGATCTGAGTGATGAACCAAACGCTGATCGGTTCTTCGTTCATCTACGGCCTTCTTCAGCGCCTTGAGCACCGACTCAGCAATTTCCATTACCGGCACGCCATTGGCCGACTGACTAATAGTTTGCTGATTTGGCGCAATTGCAATTTGCGAGAATGCCTGCGGCAAGATGCCAAGCAACGCGAGAGGAAGCGCTTTCAATGCCCAGCGATGTACGCCTGTAGCGGATGCGCCCCGAGTTTGCCCAGGCTTACGTTGCGCTGTGCAGATTTCCGCGACAGGAATTAAGCAGCCTATGGCTTTGCTAAATATCAGTCGAAAACAATTTTTGTTCATGGTGATGGTCCTATTAAATATGAATAATTTAAAAAGTTAGGTAGGTGCTCATATAAAGAGCAGCGTTATCATTGCTATTCTTAAATTCCTGTTGCATGTAGAGGGGAAGTCCCAGCGTTATTGAAGCTCCGCCGTAACGCCAATTTCCGCTCGCTCCGATGGCTAAACCGGAAATCGCGCCACCTTCGCTTCCGCTAATAGCGTCTCGTGCATAGCCTGAGTCGAGGCCGATCAACGGAGAGATAGAGCCGCCTAACAATTTCATTGGGTGAGTTAACGTGTTTGAGATATAAACCCCTTGGTCGCCCCAGAGAGGTGTAGCTCTAAATCCTCTGATGGTGAACTCATCGCCGAGGCCCATTTTCTCGGCGACCAGCAAGTTGTCTTTTGAATATTGGCCGCCAATACGAGAGGAAAAGCTGAAGTCCCGTTCGAGCCATTTGAAAGGGCGCGACCAGGCTGTATTGAACCCAAGTTTTTGAAAGTGTTTAGGCTGATGGTTTCCATCGTAAGCTGCTTGTTTCGAACTCCAAGCGGATAGGCCTTGGCTAAACGTAACGTCGGAATATAACGAGCCGCCGGCAAGCTGCGTGACATGTTCCAAGCCGAATTTGACGTTGGAGTAGGGCATGCTGTTTGTTTCTAGATATGCGTCCTCTAGATAGTTGGCGCTTTCCTTGTGCTCAATTTCAGTTGATGCCGTTAACTTGTCGGTTTTTCCGCGTGTGAGCACATGACTGAACTTGGCGGCGTACGTTTGGGAGTCGCCGCTGGTGTTATAGGTGCCGTATTTCCCGCCCGGCGTTAGTCGCTCGTATTGGGAATGGTTGAAACGAAGATCGACTTTGGAGAACCCGAACGGTACCGAATACGTTACACCTGCGTTGTACTCGGAGTTGCTATCACTGAGTTCATAGCGGCGCGAACTCAAGTTAAGGCCGACGGTATCGTTGCCCAGCAACAGATCGCTAATGCTGGTGGAGGCGCTGAAGCGATAACGGCCCTTGCTCGGGCTGTCCGTGCCAGAATTATCAACTTTAAGCGTGACGCTCGGCAGCCCTTTGTCTTCAACAACCAAATTTAAATACGAATAACCAAGGCGCTCGGAAGGCTGAATGTCAACGCGTGCAGTTTTCGCCGCGTTATTCAGGTTTTCTACCATTTGGTCAACTTGCCGAATGTTTAATGGCTTACCTGCAAGTGCGGGCATGGCTGATTCGGTTAACAGTTTTTGATACGGTCCGCTAGGCGGCTTTCCGTTAATTAACCATCCGTCGACGTAGCCCCAATTTATCTTTAGTTCTACTTCGCCTTGCTTCATGTTTTTTGGCACAAGGCTTACGGTAGTTGTCGAATAACCTTCATCGGCATACCGATTACTGACATCTCGGATCAGGCTGAACAGATCACTGCTGCCGAGTTCGCGGTTTCTATACTTAGCGAGTACATCATCAACATTAACGGAGCTACTGCTTTGATCACCGCTATTGATGGTAATTTTGCTGATCAGAAACTTAGGCCCGTTGTCAACCGCTGGCTCGGATGCCTGAGGCAGTTGAAATTGTGGCGCTTGCGAGTCGCGCTGATTTTTATCGAGTTGACGGTTGATTTCGTCTTGTTGACGCTGTTTGTTTTGTAGGTCTTGTTCGCGGTCAAGAGGGCTAATCCGTGGAACTGGATCTGCTGCTTGGAGAAGCGGCGGAAAAACAGTAGCGAAAACGCCGATCAGTATGGCTTTACCTATCGCGTCGGAAAGCGAGCCTAAGGGGCGTCGTGGGGGTAGGGAATTGATCTTGCGTGCTTGTAAAACGGTGGATGGGCGCATGGTCGGTAATCTATGCATCTATGGGGAGATGCATTCTTAGCGTGCCTGGACCTACCGAGTAGAATGTGGTTCGCCTGCTGATGTAAGTTCCTGCCTACATGGTTGTAAGGGGAAATATAAACTGTGGGAAGTTGGTCTTTTCGGTGTGGGATTTGTAGAAGTTGCGTGTTTTTCTTAATCCTTAAATAATCTTGTTCATGCGATTTGGTGGTGCCGTTTCTGGCCCCAACACGACGCTTTGACTTGACCAATCAATCTGCGGTCGTGGCATTACTTAGACAGATTTCCCTGGCCGCTACGGTCCTGTTCTTTGCGCCTAGACCAACGTCGGATACCTTGCGGCACGGAAACGTCTAAACTCGAAAGGCCGCTTGTACGTCCATCCATTCGGAGTTTTCCATGAACAATAACAATAGCGTCCTACGCCATCTGCCCTGGGCAGTGTTGGCCGTAGTGGGCGCCGGTGCCTTGGGTGTCGTGGCCTTGCGCCGCGGTGAAGCCATCAACGCGTTATGGATAGTGGTGGCCGCCGTGGCCCTCTATCTGGTTGCCTACCGTTACTACAGCTTGTTTATCGCCAATAAGGTGATGCAGCTGGACCCCAACCGCGCCACTCCCGCTGTGTTGAATAACGATGGTCTGGACTACGTGCCGACCAACAAACACATTCTGTTCGGTCACCACTTCGCTGCTATCGCTGGCGCAGGTCCCTTGGTGGGCCCGGTGCTTGCTGCGCAGATGGGGTATCTGCCCGGTACGCTCTGGCTGATTGCGGGGGTGATTCTCGCCGGTGCGGTACAAGACTTCATGGTGCTGTTCATTTCCACGCGCCGTAACGGCCGTTCACTTGGCGAGCTGGTGCGCGAAGAAATGGGCCAGGTGCCCGGCACCATTGCGCTGTTTGGCGCGTTCCTGATCATGATCATCATCCTCGCGGTGCTGGCGCTGATCGTGGTGAAAGCCCTGGCGTCGAGCCCGTGGGGCATGTTCACGGTGATGGCGACCATCCCGATCGCGATGCTTATGGGCGTGTATATGCGCTATATCCGCCCGGGCCGCATTGGTGAAATTTCGGTGGTGGGCCTGCTGCTGTTGCTCGGTTCCATCTGGCTTGGAGGCCAGGTTGCTGCCAGCCCAGAGTGGGCGCCGATGTTCACCTTCACCGGCATTGAAATCACCTGGATGCTGATCGGCTACGGCGCCGTGGCGTCGGTGCTGCCGGTGTGGCTGCTGTTGGCCCCGCGTGACTACCTGTCTACGTTCCTCAAGATCGGTACCATCATCGCCTTGGCGCTGGGCATCCTGATCACCATGCCCGATCTGAAAATGCCAGCGCTGACGCAATTCGTAGACGGCACCGGTCCGGTGTGGAAAGGCGGTTTGTTCCCGTTCCTGTTCATCACCATTGCCTGCGGTGCGGTGTCTGGTTTCCACGCACTGATCTCCTCGGGCACCACGCCGAAGCTGCTGGCGAGCGAGTCCCATGCGCGCTACATCGGTTACGGCGGCATGTTGATGGAATCGTTCGTGGCAATCATGGCCATGGTCGCTGCCTCGGTGATTGAACCGGGCGTGTACTTCGCCATGAACAGCCCACCCGCTGTAGTGGGTGCGGATGTTGCCTCGGTGGCGGCAACGGTCAGCAGTTGGGGTTTCTTGATCACGCCAGAGGTGCTGGAAGCCACGGCGCGTGACATTGGTGAAACCACCATTCTGGCGCGTGCCGGTGGTGCGCCGACGTTGGCGGTGGGTATCGCGCAGATTCTTCACCAGGTGCTGCCGGGTGAAAACACCATGGCCTTCTGGTACCACTTCGCGATTCTGTTTGAGGCGCTGTTTATCCTCACGGCGGTTGATGCGGGGACCCGAGCGGGACGGTTCATGCTGCAGGATCTGCTCGGCAACTTCGTTCCGGCGCTGCGCAAAACTGATTCCTGGGTCGCCAACATCATCGCCACGGGCGGTTGCGTAGCGATGTGGGGCTGGTTGCTGTACCAGGGCGTGGTCGATCCGTTGGGCGGCATCAATACGCTGTGGCCGCTGTTCGGTATTTCCAACCAGATGCTGGCCGGCATCGCGCTGATGCTCGGCACTGTGGTGCTGATCAAAATGAAGCGTCAGCAGTACGCTTGGGTCACGGCGTTGCCCGCCACCTGGCTGCTGATCTGCACCACCACCGCAGGCTTGATCAAGCTGTTCGACAGCAACCCGGCAGTGGGCTTCGTGGCACTCGGTCGCAAATACAGCGATGCATTGGCCGCAGGCCAAGTGATCGCCCCGGCTAAAGACGCCGAGCAAATGCAGCACGTGATCTTCAACGCATACACCAACGCCACCCTCACGGTGCTGTTCCTGTTCGTGGTGTTCAGCGTGCTGTTCTACGCCATTAAAGTTGGCCGCGCGGCCTGGGTTCGCCCGGAGCGCAGTGACAAAG
Organism: Pseudomonas sp. AC229; assembly: GCF_979254655.1. Lineage (NCBI taxonomy): Bacteria > Pseudomonadati > Pseudomonadota > Gammaproteobacteria > Pseudomonadales > Pseudomonadaceae > Pseudomonas > Pseudomonas sp. AC229. The sequence goes on along the minus strand of NZ_CEEDHK010000002.1, from coordinate 203,545 downwards.
AAACCCCGTTCGAACCCATTCCGCACATCTGAGCCAATCACGTGCGTGGACACGGGCCGGCGTCGCGCCGGCCCGCTTTATTGAGGACAGACCATGTTCAATGACCTGAGTCGCATGGGCAAATACCTGGGGCAAGCCGCGCGCATGCTGGTGGGCATGCCCGATTACGACAATTACGTCGAACACATGGCCAACAAGCACCCGGACAAGCCGGTAATGACGTACGAAGAGTTCTTTCGTGAACGTCAGGAAGCCCGTTATGGCGGCGGAAAAGGGCGGCCTATTCGCTGCTGCTGAATCAGTGGCACTTTTCTTCTGTTGAAATTTCTGGCGCCACGCTTGTCGTGGCGTTTTCTATTTAGGCGCCCCACGGCGTCACTGTTCAGGACGTAGCCATGAGTCACGCTCCCATTCCGGTCACCGTTCTCAGCGGGTTTCTCGGCGCCGGCAAAACCACCTTGCTGCGGCACATTCTCAAAGCCGAACACGGGCTGAAAATTGCCGTCATCGAGAATGAATTCAGCGAAACCCCGATCGACAGCGAATTGCTCGGCACCGAGCCGGTGCAGGTGATGACGCTCGCCAACGGCTGCGTGTGCTGCTCCATTCATGTCGAGCTGGAGAAAGCCCTCTACCTGCTGCTCGACCGCCTGGACAGCGGCGAGCTGGTCTTCGACCGCTTGGTGATCGAGTGCACCGGCCTGGCCGACCCGGCGCCAGTGGCGCAAACCTTTTTCGCCGAAGAAGAATTGTGTGAGCGCTACGTGCTCGACGGCATTATTACCGTGGTCGACGCCGCCAATGCCGAGCGCCACCTGGCCGAACCCATCGCCCAGGCGCAGGTTGGGTTCGCCGATCGCATTCTGGTAAGCAAGCGGGACTTGGTCACCGACGAGCACTACGACGCACTTGTACAACGCCTCGGCCGCATCAACCGTCGCGCACCGATCCGGGTGGTTGAGCATGGCCAAATCGATTTGGCTGAACTGCTGGATGTACGCGGCTTCAACCTCAACGCGGACCTTCCCACCACCGTCAGCCTGCGTCCGCTAACCCCCGCGGCCAGCCCGGATCGTATCGGCACCCTGGTGCTGAAAAGCGAGCAGCCGCTGGATATCGACAAGCTCAGCGCCTTTATGGAAAACCTGCTGGAAACCCACGGCAATTCGCTGCTGCGCTACAAAGGCGTGCTGAACATTGCCGGCGAAGACCGGCGCATGGTGTTTCAGGGCGTTTTGCGCCTGTACGGCTTTGACTGGGACCGCGAGTGGTCGGCCGACGATGCGCGCGAAAGCGTGATCGTGTTTATCGGTGATCAGTTGCCCGAAGAAGAGATTCGCGCGGGGTTCGCCGCCGTAGCGGCTGATTGAATTCAGGGCGCGATCACTGCGCCTTGAACTGGCACGTCAGGTAGCGATTGCTAAAGCCATAGCGAAGCATCGAGCCCAGGCGCGCCAGCAGGTAGAAAGGGTGGCGCCGGTAGTACTGCAACACGGCATTGCCCACCCCTTCGGAGCGGTGCTGTTTCTGGTGATCGGCTTTCTTGCTGAACAGCCCTTTGAATTGCCACCACTGAATTTGCTCGAACTCCTTCACCGAGCGCAGGCCTTGGCTGCGGAACAGCCGCGCGAACGAGCCTTTGCTGAAGTCGTGCAAGTGGTGCGGATTGCCGTCCAGTGTCGGCGTAATCGGCACCGAGGCAATCACCTGACCGCCGCTGGCCAACAGGCGACTGTAATTGGCGACGAGGCGGGCAGGGCTGGGCAAGTGTTCGATGGTTTCCAGGCTGACGATGGTGTCGAACGCCTGGTCGCCCGCGAAGGTTTCGGCATTGGCGCACACATAGCTGAGGTTGCTCAGCCGATAGTGCTGTTGGGCGTAGGCGATGGCCTCGGGGTCGATGTCCACGCCGATCACGGTCTTGTCCGGGTTCTGCTCGGCCAATAACGCCGTGCCGTAACCGCAGCCGCAGGCCATGTCGAGAACGCGCGAGCCACTGAGCAAACCCGAGGCGAATTCGTAGCGCTGCATATGAATGGCCAGCGTGGCGTGGTCGTCGGGGTTTTGCGGGTTGAGGTCTTTGGGGTAAATGCGTTCGATGCTGTGCACGCGGGGCGTCCCTGTCCGTTACGTCTAAGGTGCGACTATACCGATGCTGCTGTGGGAATTAGCGGTAAATAGTCGACAACTGTTGGCGCTCTTCCAGGCATTCCGCCGAGCCGGTCTCAAAAATCCGGCACACCCAGGGCCGGTTTTCGTAGATGGTGCAGCGCATCGTGTCGCGGTCCAGCGCAATGCACCAGCCGTCGTCGAGACGCGCCATCACCTCGCCGCCCCACTCATCGGAGTCGATGTAACGCTCGGGTACGCCCGTGTCGGTGAGCAGCATCACTTCCAACTGGCAGCAACAGGCCGCGCAGTTGGAGCAGGCCACGGCAGGCGCGGGCTCAAGGGTGACGAGGGGAATGGTTGGAAGGTCGCTCATGGGGGCGACAGTGTACAGATTGCCGCCCGACGCAGGCTGCTATTCGTCCGGGTGCAGTCGTCGCGCCAGGGCGTGCAGCAATGGAAACAGCACGGCCCACAGCATTGCCAAGGTGAGCAGACTCGGCACCAGACCGTACGGCAATTGCACCCCGGTGAGTCGTGCGCCGGCGTAGTACGACAGCGGTGCACTCACCGCGCCCAGCACGCAGGCAAGCCCCAGCGGCCGTGCCGTCCAGGCCAGACAATGGCGCAAGGTGGTGGCCAGCAGCGTCCACATCAGCACCAGCCAAGCGGGAATCAGCCAGCCGCCCAGCAACGCTTGCCCCTCGGCAAACACAAACAGCCCGCCGTGCATCAAGGCACTGTCGAGGGCAGTGCCCAGTAGCGTCACCGCCAACAGCAAACGCACTTCGCCGCGACCGAGCCAGGCCAGGTGAATAACCACTACCAGCGCGATGACCCCCAGCAATGCCGGGTACTGCGGGCTGTACACGCCAGCGAACCAACCGAGCTGAAACAGCACGGCGTTCGCCACCGTCTTAAGCGTCAAAGCGGCCCAACAAAGGCGCAGGTTGCGCCGCCGGTTTGGCCAATAGCAGCTGCGCGGTGCCGATGGTGCGCTCAATAAAACCACCCTCGCAGTAGCACAGGTAAAACTCCCACAAGCGGAAGAAGTAATCGTCGTAACCCTTCTCGTGCAGGGTGTGGCGAGCGTTACGCAGGTTGTCGTGCCACAGGCGCAAGGTGCGGGCGTAGTGCAGGCCGAAGTCCTCCATGTGCAGCAGGTTCATGTCGGTTTCTTCAGTCACCACCGTGAGCATGGTGGTCAGCGAGGGCAGGGCGCCGCCGGGGAAGATGTAGCGTTGAATGAAGTCGACACTGCGTTTGGCCTGCTCATAGCGCTGGTCGCGGATGGTGATGGCTTGCAGCAGCATCAAGCCGTCGTCTTTGAGCAGGTGCGCGCATTGCTTGAAGTAGGTGGGCAGAAAGCTGTGGCCCACCGCTTCGATCATTTCGATGGACACCAGTTTGTCGTACTGGCCAACCAGGTCGCGGTAGTCCTGCAACAGCAACGTCACGCGATCTTGCAAGCCCTGCGCTTCAATGCGCTGACGGGTGTAGGCGTATTGCTCGCGCGACAGCGTGGTGGTGGTGACCTGGCAGCCGTAATTCACCGCCGCGTAAATCGCCATGCTGCCCCAGCCGGTGCCTATTTCCAGCAAATGGTCGGTCGGTTTCAAGGCGAGTTTCTGGCAGATGCGTTCCAGCTTATTCAGCTGCGCCTGCTCCAGAGTGTCGTCCGCGTTTTGGAACATGGCAGCGGAATACATCATGGTCGGGTCGAGGAATTGCTCGAACAGCTCGTTACCCAGGTCGTAGTGCGCCGCGATGTTTTTCTGCGAACCCTTGCGCGTGTTGCGGTTCAGCCAATGCAGGCCGGCAACCAGCGGGCGCCCCAGTTGTGCCAGGCCACGCTCCATGGAATCGAGCAGGTCGAGGTTGCACACAAACACGCGCACCACGGCGGTCAGGTCGGGCGAACTCCAGTAGCCGTGGATATACGCCTCGCCGGAACCAATCGAGCCATTGCTGGCGACCAACGACCACACGGCGGGGTCGAGCACGTGAATTTCCGCCTGTAGCTCAGCGCCAGGCTGGCCGAACACCAGGCGCTCGCCGTTCTCGACGATGCTCAGTTGGCCGTGCCGCAGTTGCCCGAGCAGGCGCAACACGGCGCGGCGCAATAAGCCGGCGCCGATGCCATTGCCAGTGCGGGAAAAGGTTTTACTGCTGAGGCTAGGGCTTTTCATGGTGGCTTTCCGGCGAAGCCACGCGCACAGAACCCTGCGCCGGCTGGTGGGAGAAAAGGGGCGTGCGTTTAAGCAGCAGGCGCAGCGCCTGCCAGTAGATGGCCAACACGGTTTTGGCGGTCATCCAGGGAAAACTCAGCAAGTGCCCGTGCAGGCTCGCGCGCGTTAGCGGGCGGCGCGTCAGGCTCAGGCTGGCGTCGAACAGTTTGTGCTCGCCTTGCCAGTCGGCCATGAACACGCCCAGGCGCGCAGTGGGCTGGCTGAAGGTCATGCGGTACTGCAAATCGCGCGGCAGAAACGGCGACACGTGAAAAGACTTGTCCACCCGCACGTGGTGCGGGCCGGAGTGGCCGTCTTCGCACGGCAACACGTAGTGATAACGCTCGCGCCACGGTGTGTTGCTGACTTCGCATAACACCGCCTGCAACTGCCCGACGCTGTCGTAGCAGTAGAAAAAACTTGCCGGATTAAACGCCACGCCCCAGCTGCGCGGCTGTGCCAGCAGGCAGATTCTGCCCAGCAGGGGCGTGCCCAAGGCCTCGCTGACCACGCCGCGCACGGCATCGCTCAGGCGAACGCCAGCGCCGGTAAAGGTCGGCAGAAAGTCGGTCTCGCGAAACGCAAACGGCGCCCAGCGGCTGCGCCCGGCCAATGGCGATAACGCCAGCACCTGTTCCTGTTCATCCAAATCAAGAAACAGAAAGCCCATGCGATAGCGGAAATCGTGGGCGCGCGGGCTGAAGCGCCGGTGCTGCACCCAGCCGCAGTACAAGGCGCTGTTCATTGCAGCGCCTCGCCAAACGCCTGCCCAACGCGCAGGGCGCTGACGACGCCATCTTCATGAAAACCGTTGGCCCAGTAGGCGCCGCAATAGTACGTATGGTTTACGCCGAGCAGCTCGTGCCAGCGCCCTTGAGCTTCGACGCCGGCCAGGCTGTATTGCGGATGCGCATAGGTGTGGCGCGACAGCACCTTTGCCGGGTCGATCACCTCGTTCTGATTCAGGCTCACGCAGAACGTAGTGTCGCTCTGAATGCCTTGCAGAATGTTCATGTCGTACGTCACCGCCGCCGCGCGCTCGCGGTTGCCGTCGAGGCGGTAGTTCCAGCTGGCCCAGGCCAGGCGACGCTTGGGCAGCAGGCGCGTATCGGTGTGCAGCACCACGTCGTTTTCGGCATACGGCAACGCGCCGAGAATGCTTTGCTCTGCCGCCGTCGGTTGGTCGAGCAGTTGCAGCGCTTGGTCGCTGTGGCAGGCGAAAATCACCTTGTCGAAATGCTCGATGCCATGGGCGCTGTGCACGGTCACGCCGATCTCATCGCGCTCCACTTTCAGCACCGGGCAATTAAGCCGAATGTGTTGGCGGAAAGACGCCACCAGCGGCTCCACATAACCACGCGAACCGCCGCTGATCACATGCCATTGCGGCCGGTTGTTGACCGACAGCAAGCCGTGATTCTTGAAAAATTGCACAAAGAAACGCAGCGGAAAATTCAGCATCTCGCCCAGCGACATCGACCAGATCGCCGCGCCCATCGGCACGATGTAGTGGTCGATAAAGCGCTGACGATAGCCGCGTGTTTGCAGGTAAGTGCCCAGCGTCATGCCGGAATTGATTTGCTGGTTTTCCAGCTCGGCCAGGGCTTCGCGGTTGAAGCGCAAGATGTCGCGCAACATGCCCCAGAACGTCGGTGACAGCAGATTGCGCCGCTGGGCGAACAGGCTGTTTAGCGTGTTGCCGTTGTACTCCACGCCGCTCTGCAGGTCGTGCACCGAGAAGCTCATTTCGGTGGGTTGGTAGGCCACTTTCAGTTTGTCGAGCAAGCGAATGAAGTTCGGGTAGGTCCAGTCGTTGAACACGATAAAACCGGTGTCCACTGCGTAATCGCGGCCATCGACTTGCACGTCCACGGTATGGGTGTGGCCGCCGATCCATTCGCTGGCTTCGAACACCTGAATATCGTGCTGGCGGTTGAGCAGATAGGCGCTGGTCAGCCCTGAAATACCGCTGCCGATAATGGCAATTTTCATACGTCGTCCTTGGCGGAATGCGAAACAGGTTCGGCGCTGCGCGCCATGCGTTTGCCCAGGGCCAGTTGCACCGTGGAGGGCAAACTGGCGAGCAACTTGAGCACGGCAATAAAGGGGCCGGGGAAAGCAATTTCGTGGGGGCGTTTGGCCATGCGCTTGGCGATATGTAGGGCGGCTTTTTCGGCGGACCAGGTCATCGGCATGGCGAAGTCATTGCGCGCGGTCAGCGGCGTTTCGACGAAGCCTGGGCTAACCAGCGTGACGTCGATGCCTTCGGCGGCGAGGTCGATGCGCAGCGCCTGCATCAGATAACGCAGCGCCGCCTTCGATGCGCCATAGGCCTCGGCACGGGGCAGCGGCAAATAGGTGACTGAGCTGGCAACCGCGACCAGGTGCGGTTCATGGCCCGCACGCAACAACGGCAGCGCCGCTTCGATGCAGTAGCTGGCCGACAGCAGGTTGGCGCGCATGACCCGCTCGACCATGGCTGCTTCGAAATGCTGGGCGTCGATGTATTCGCAGGTGCCGGCGTTGAGAATTGCACCATCCAGCGCGCCCCATTGCTGCCCGATCTGCTCACCGATCTCGCGTACTTGGTCGGCCTCGCCCAAGTCGCCGGGCAATACCAGAACGCGCCCCGGAAACCGTGCAGCCAAGGCTTGCAATGGTTCCACACGGCGGGCACTGAGGGCGAGGCGGTGGCCTTGAGCCAACAACTGTTCGGCCAGGGCCGCGCCGATGCCGCTGCTAGCGCCGGTCAGCCAGATACGTCTTTCGCTGCTCATGCCAGGCGCCCCTTCAGCCAGTGAATAACCCGCCCCATCACGGGCAAGTGCTCGTACAGCAGGGCGCCGGCGTCGAAATAATCGCGGTGCGCGTACACCTTGTCGTGCCACAGCAGGTGCGAGCAGCCGTCCACCTCGATGGCCTTGCCGCCATTCAAACGGGGATGGCGGTAGGTCATGGTCCAGCGCAGGTAGCCGGCGCCCGGCGTGAGTTCATCGAACCCGTGGAACTGAAAGTGCAGGTCCTGAACGTTGGCGTACAACTGCTCGAAATAGGCGCGCATGGCCGGCAGACCATGAATTTCATGCAGCGGGTCCTGGAAGCGCACGTCGTCGCTGTAGAGCTGGCCCAAGGTGTCCAGGTTGTCGGCGTTCAGTGCGGCAAATGCGTGAGCGAAGCGCTGCAGGAAGTCGCGCGGGTCACCGTCACGCTGCGGCTCGTGGCCGGGCGTTGTTGCTCGTTCAAGGGGCATGGCTCAGTTTCTCCAGGGCACATCGCTGTCGTCGCCAAACAACGGCGGAAGTTGGGCATCGCCCAGGCTCTTGAACGCGCTGATGGCGCGGGCACGGCTGCTGCTTAAATCGACGATGGGCGCGGGGTAGTCCACGCCACCGAACAAGTCCGCGCCTTTGCGCAGGTGCGGGTTGTGCACGTCTTTGTCGCTGAGCGCATTCAACTGCGGCAGCCAGTGGCGAATAAAACGGCCTTGGGCGTCGAAGCGTTGCGACTGGCTGACCGGATTGAAAATGCGGAAGTAGGGCGCCGAGTCGGTGCCGGTGGACGCGCTCCACTGCCAGCCGCCGTTGTTCGCCGCCAGGTCGCCATCAATCAAATGGCGCATAAAAAACCGCTCGCCCTCGCGCCAGTCGATCAGCAGGTTTTTCGTCAGAAACATCGCCACCACCATGCGCAGGCGGTTATGCATCCAGCCGGTCGCCAGCAACTGCGCCATGGCCGCATCAATCAGCGGAATGCCGGTACGACCTTCCTGCCAGGCCGCGAGGTCTTTGGGCGCGTTGCGCCAGGCCAGCGCCTCGGTTTCCTGGCGAAAGGCGCGGTGCCGCGACACACGCGGATAACCGGCCAGAATGTGCTTGTAGAACTCGCGCCAGAGCAGCTCGTTGATCCAGGTGATGATGCCGGTGTTGCCGCTTTCGAATTCACCGTGGTTGCTCATCAGCGCGCGGTGCAAGCACTGGCGCGCCGACACCACGCCCGCTGCCAGGTAGGTCGAGAGCTGACTGGTCCCCGGCGTGGCGGGCAGGTCACGGGCGTCGTGGTAATAGCCGATGCGCTCGTCAGCGAAGGTTTCCAGCCGCTTATGGGCCTCAGCTTCGCCCGCCGGCCACAGCGCCTGCAGGCTGGCCGGTGGCGTGGCGAAACCGGGCACGGAGGAGGGCAGAGCATCGCTGGTAATGCCCAGCGCAGCCTGCTTTTTCGGCAACGGCACGAGCGGCGGCAAAGCGGTATGCAGGCGGCTGTAGCAGACCTTGCGGAACTGACTGAACACCTGAAAGTAATTGCCCGCCTTGGTCAGGATGCTGCCCGGTTGGAACAGCAACTGGTCGAGATGGCTGTGCCACTGCACGCCTTGCTCCCCCAGGCGGTCGGCGACGGCATGGTCACGTTTGGTTTCGTTGATTCCGTACTCTTCATTAACCTGCACGCAGCCAATTTCATGCTCGTTGCACAGCTCGGCAATCACCTGCGGCGCGTCGGCCCAGGTGTCGGCCTTGCGGATCAGCAGCGGCACGCCCAGCTTTCCCAGCGCGTCGCGCAAGGGCGCGAGGTTGCGCAGCCAGAAGTCGACCTTGCACGGGGCGTCGTCGTGTTGTTGCCATTGCGAAGGGCTGAGTAGAAACACCGCCAGCGTTGGCCCCGCCTGCATGGCGGCGGCCAGGGCGCTGTTGTCCTGCACGCGCAGGTCGGTGCGAAACCACATCAGCTGGCGCATCACGCGTTGGCCTTTTTGGCGCCGAGCAAGTCGAGCTGCTGCAAGGTTTCCAGGGCCAGCAACGGGTCATCGGCCAGGTGCAGGCCGTTGAGCTGGGTTTGTAGCGCGAGCAAATCGGCATGGTGAATGCGCACGGTCGGGCCCACCAGCAAACGCGGGCAGCTGCTGTCGGCCAGCAACTTGGGCAACTGCGCGCTGGCCAGCGCCTGGCCGGAATACAGCAGCGTGGCGCGCGGCTTGATGTGCTCGATGGCCAGCGCCAGTTCCAGGGGCGGCAACGGCCAGTCGAACACCTCGACGGCACAATCGGCGCTGCTCAGCAGCCAGGCCGACAGCCACAACGCCGGCTCCATCGGCAGGTCCGACAGATTCACCAACAACAGCGGCGCGCCGCTCTGCTGACGGTTGTTCTGATAAATGCGCGAACCCAATTTGCTGCGCAACCAGGAGAAGAAGAACACCTTCTCCAACTGCGCGCCGAACTGGCCTTGCCAACGCTGTTCCAGCTCGGCCAGCAGCGGCAGAAGCAGTTGTTCGCAGAGCAGTTTCGGTGGATACAGCAGCTCGACGCGCTTGAAGGCATCGTCCAACCGGCGCTCGGCTTGTTCGCTGATGGCATTGAGCAGCGCCACGCGGGCTTCTTCCCAGCCATTGCTGTCGACATGGGCATTAGGCAGCGCGGCGGTTTTCAGCAGCGCCTTGACCTGGCTGACCGCTACGCCGCGATTGAGCCAGGTGAGAATCGCCTGAATACGGGCGATGTGATCTTGCGTGTACAGGCGATGCCCTTTGGCTGTGCGCTGCGGCACGATCAGCCCGTAGCGACGCTCCCAGGCGCGCAGGGTGACCGGGTTGACGCCGGTAATGCGCGACACGTCGCGGATCGGCAACAAGTTATTGGCCAGCGCCGCTTGCAGCTCGGCATCGGTGCTGTCTTCGGGTTCGTCGTGCTGGGGGGCGTGTTTATTCATTTATCTGTTCCAATTCAAAGCGCGTTGCGCAGGCTCAGCGTGGCCGGATGCGGCTGCAAATAAACCTGCTGCGCAACGTAGTGATCAGGGTGCAAGAGGAAATGGTGTTTGAGCAGCGTGAGCGGCACCACCAACGGTACATAACCGCGGCGATATTGCTCGATCAGCTGCTGCATTTCGGCTTTTTCTTGGGTGCTCAGCGTTTGCTTGAGATGGCCGCTGAGGTGCTGCAACACATTGCTGTGGGTGCCGCGCGTGGCGCATTTGCGCAGCGCTTCCATCAAGGCACTGAAATAGCGTGGCGCAAGGTCTTTCAGATCGTGCAGCACCATGTCGCCGAGCAATTGGCCCAGGGCGCGGTACTGCTCAGGGTTGGTCGCCAGCAACAGGTATTTGTAGCGGGCATGGAAGTGCGTGAGGCGCTGGCGGGTCAGACCGGTTTGCAGCAGCTCCTGCCAGTCGGCATAGGCGTACACGCGGGTGAGGAAATTTTCCCGCAGCACCGGGTCGTTCAGGCGGCCTTCTTCTTCCACCGGCAAATCCGGCAGCGCCGCGCAAAATGCGGCGGCGTACAGGCCACGACCCCCGCCCGGCGCCGGCAAGCCATTGGCCTGATACACCTTGACCCGGTACAGCCCACACGAAGGCGACTTCTGCATAAAGATGTAGCCGCTGATGCCGGTGAGCTGGGTGGCCATCTTCTCGCCGTAGGCGGTGAGTGCGTCGGTCACTTCCAGCTCCGGGCTCACGGTGCCCACCGCACGCGGTGCAGCGATATCGCCCACCAGGCGGATCGGCTCGCGCGGCGTGCCCATGCCAATCGCCACTTCCGGGCAAACGCCCACCAGATCGACATGCTCGGTCAGTTGCTCGGTGCACAGCATCGAACGCTTGTGCCCGCCGTTGTAGCGCACCTCGTCGCCCATTAAGCAGGCGCTGACGGCTATTTTCGGTTTGCTCTGACCCATTTCTGCCCCTACGTCTTACTTGTACAAGAGAAAGATCTTGTACAGCTTTAGGCGAGAGACTAGAGGCGTACTTGTACAAGTGCAAGTGCCTTGTACAAGTATTTACGCTGGGGAGGAGGCGCGGCGATTAACGGCGCGTCAGCAGAACGCCCGATTCCATGTGATGGGTGTAGGGGAACTGGTCAAACAACGCGCAGCGCTCAATGCGGTGCGTGTCGTTCAATTGGGCGATGTTCGCCGCGAGGGTTTCCGGGTTGCAGGAGATGTACAGGATGTTGTCGAAACGTCGTGTCAGCTCGCAGGTGTCGGGGTCCATGCCGGCGCGGGGCGGGTCGACGAATACGCTGCCAAATTCGTAAGCCTTGAGGTCGATGCCTTGCAGGCGCCGGAACGGCCGCACGTCGTTGAGCGCTTCGGTCAGTTCTTCGGCCGACAAGCGCACCAGCGTCACGTTGCTTACGCCGTTGTCATCCAGATTGGCCAGCGCGGCGTTTACTGAGGTTTTGCTGATTTCCGTGGCCAGCACGTTACGCACGCGGGTGGCCAGCGGCAGGGTGAAGTTGCCGTTGCCGCAATACAGCTCGAGCAAGTCGTCGCTGCGTTGGCCGAGCGCGTCGTATGCCCAGTTGAGCATGTGCTGATTCACCGTGCCGTTGGGCTGGGTGAAGGCGCCTTCCGGTTGTCGGTAACTGAAGGTGCGGCCGGCAACATCAAGTTTTTCGACGACGTAATCGCGATCAACCACCAGCCGCTGCCCACGGGACCGGCCGACGATGCTCACGCCCAAGTCTGCCGCCAACTGCTCGGCGGCAGCCTGCCATTCCTCGTTCAACGGGCGGTGGTAGCACAGGGTTATCAGCCCGTCGCCGGCCAGCGTGGTCAGAAACTCCACCTGAAACAGCTTGAAGCCCAGCGCTTTGCTACCTTGCCAGGCGGCTTTTAGCTGCGGCATCAGCGCATTGATGCGCTGGCTGGCGATGGGGAAGTCTTCGAGCAGAATCGGCGTGTGTTTGTCGCCGGCGGCGAACATGGCGTAGAAGCGCTCTTCACCCTCACGCCACAGGCGGAACTCGGCGCGCAGGCGATAAAACTCGCGCGGCGACTCGAATACTTGCGGTGCGGGTGCATCGAACGGCGCGAGCAAATCTTGCAGGCGCTGCTTCTTTTCCGCCAGTTGGGCGTCGTAGGTGCTGGGGTCGAATTGGGGCGCGCTCATGCGTTGAACCACCCCAGTTTCACCACAAACAGCACGGCCAGAATCACGATGGCCGGGTTCAGTTCGCGCCAGCGGCCGGCGAGCAGCTTGATCACCGCCCAGGCGATAAAGCCAAAGGCGATGCCGTTGGCAATCGAGAAGGTCAGTGGCATGGCCAGGGCGGTAATCACCACCGGGGCGGCGACGGTGATGTCGCTCCAGTCAATTTCTGCCAGGCCGGCGGTCATCAGCACGGCCACGAACAGCAACGCCGGCGCGGTGGCGAAAGCCGGCACGCTGCCCGCCAGTGGCGCGAGGAACAGCGACAGCAGAAACAGAATGGCGACCACCACGGCGGTAAGCCCGGTGCGGCCACCGGCGCTCACGCCCGCTGCCGATTCGATGTAGCTGGTGGTGGTCGAGGTGCCGAGCACCGAACCGACCATCGCTGCGCTGCTGTCGGCGATCAGGGCGCGGCCCATCTTCGGCATATGGCCGTCGGCGCGCATCAGACCGGCCTTTTTAGCCACGGCAATGAGCGTGCCGGAGTTGTCGAAAATATCCACAAACAGGAAAGCAAACACCACGGTCACCAGGCCGATGTTCAGCGCGCCTTTGATGTCCAGTTGCATAAAGGTTGGAGCCAGGGACGGCGGCATCGAGAACACGCCGCCAAACTGCGAAACGCCCAAGGCGATGCCTGCTGCGGTAGTCACCAGAATGCCGATCAACACGGCGCCGGTGATTTTGCGAGCTTCCAGCGCAACGATGATGAAGAACCCGAGAATCGCCAGCAGCGGCGCCGGTTGGCTGAGGTCGCCCATGCCCACCAACGTGGCCGGGTTGGCAACAACGATGCCGGCCTCTTTCAGCGCAATCAGCGCCAGGAACAGGCCGATGCCGGCGGCAATGGCCGAGCGCAGCTCAAGAGGGATGCTGTTGATGATCCACTCGCGGATGCGAAAGATCGACAGCACGAAAAACATGCACGCCGACAAGAACACTGCACCCAGCGCCACTTGCCAGGTGTGCCCCATATGCAGCACGACGGTGTAGGTGAAGAACGCGTTCAAACCCATGCCCGGAGCCAGGGCGATGGGGTAGTTGGCGATAAAGCCCATGATCGCCGAGCCGATGGCAGCGGCCAGGCAGGTCGCGACGAACACGGCGCCTTTATCCATGCCGGTCTCGCCGAGAATGCTCGGGTTCACGAACAGGATGTAAGCCATGGTCAGGAAAGTCGTGATCCCGGCGAGGACCTCGGTGCGCACCGTGGTGTTGTGTGCAGTGAGTTGGAACAGTCTTTCCAGCATGGGCGGGCTCCGCGGATGTGATCAGTGGCCGTCTTGTTGCTCATCGAAGCAAAGCACAGACGCCTGGCTGGCGCTCTGTGGCTCGGTTCCGAGGAGTCGGGTGCGGCGAAAAAAGCGGCGCATCATACCAGTTCGCACGCGCGCACTTGTGCCTTGCATCGTGCGCGGGCCGGTACGGCAGCAAACGGTGACGGATAAACGAGAACGGGAGGAGGGCGGGGCGAGCGATCCTGCATACGCACAATGTATGTAGGAAAAGGCTGTTAAGCGCTGGTAGGACTTCCGACTTTAACTAGCCGCTTCCGGTACGCCAAGGGCTTTTCGTCGCACCGAAAAATAAACCTGGCAAACGCAAAAATTACTTTTTCCTGTCACGTTTTTTGGAGTATCTAAAAGGCAGACCGTCGTAACTGGCGCGCAGCAGCCTCTTCTCTGCTGGTGCAATTCCCCCGCTGCGGCCAGGGAATGAAACGGCGGTCTGGTGCGGCGGAGCGCTGACCTGGCATTCCGTCGCTTGGCTCCTATAAGAAGGTGACCGAGTATGGATGACCACGGACGCTCCAGCCCTACTGCTCCAATCCTCTACGCCCTCGATACCAACGTTCTGATCCACGACCCCAACGCCCTGCTGAACTTCCAGGAACACCACGTCGCCATCCCCATGACCGTCCTAGAGGAACTGGACAAACTCAAAACTGGCAAGCAAGGCGTCGCAGCAGAATGCAGGCAAGCCATCCGCCTGATCGACAAGATCCTCGGCGGTGCCTCTCCCGAAGAAGTCGAACACGGTGTACCGATTCAACGCGATAAAAGCGGTCCCTGCGGTTACCTCTCCATCCTCATGAGTCGTCGCGCCGAGCCCATCACCTGGCTGCCCGAAGACCTCAACGACAACAAAATCATCAACCAGCTGGTCGACTTGCAAGCCCGCAAGCCGGGCCTCTCCGTGGTGCTGGTGACCAAAGACATCAACATGCGCCTCAAGGCGCGCGCCTGTGGCATTGAATCCGAGGACTACCACACCGACCAACTGGTCGACGACATCTCGCTGTTGCCGCGCGGGTATCACACCCTCAGCGGCTCGTTCTGGGATCGCGTCAACAAGGTCGACACCCGCCAGGACCATGGCCGTACCTGGCACCGCGTGCAGATGACCGACAACTTGCCGGCCGTGCACATCAACGAATTCATCATCGACGAGCAGGGTTTTGTCGGCTGGGTCAAAGGCATCAAAGCCGATGAGCTGTTGCTGCTCGACCTGCATCAGGAACCCTTGCTGCATCAAGAAGCGTGGGGCCTGCGCCCGCGCGACATCTACCAGAGCCTGGCGCTGTTCGCCTTGCTCGATCCGGATATTCACCTGGTCAACCTGTCCGGCGCTGCCGGCTCGGGCAAAACCATTCTGGCCTTGGCGGCCGCCATCGAACAAACCATGGTCACCAAGCGTTACCGGCGCATCATCGCGACCCGCAGCGTGCAGGGGCTGGACCAGGAAATCGGTTTCCTGCCTGGCACCGAAGCGGAAAAAATGGAGCCGTGGCTGGGCGCCATCACCGACAACCTCGAAGCCCTGCACATGGACGACGAGAACACCCACGGCAGCGTCGACTACATCCTTGGCAAAGTGCCGCTGCAATTCAAATCGCTGAACTACATTCGCGGTCGTAGCTTCCAGCAAAGCCTGATTTTGATCGACGAATGCCAGAACCTGACGCCGCACCAGATGAAAACCATCATCACGCGTGCCGGTACCGGTTCCAAAGTGGTGTGCCTGGGTAACCTGGCGCAGATCGATACGCCGTATCTGTCAGCACCCAGCTCGGGGCTGACCTACCTGACGGAGCGCTTTAAAGATTTTCCACATGGGGTGCATATCACCCTGCAAGGCGTGCCACGGTCGGTGCTGGCCGAGTACGCGGAAGCGAATATGTGAGGGTTGGATAGGAGGGAAAAAACCGGGCCTTGGGGCCCGGTTTTTTTTGGTCGGTTATAAGATGAAGAGCCCCTCTCCCCAGCCCTCTCCCGCAAGCGCGCGAGGGAGCCGATCACCGTTTCGTTGAAGACGTCACCCCTCGCCCGCTTGCGGGAGAGGGGCTGGGGGAGAGGGGCCGTTTGGCTCTAGCGCAAGCGCGCGAGGGAGCCGATCACCGTTTCGTTGAAGACGTCACCCCTCGCCCGCTTGCGGGAGAGGGGCCGGGGGAGAGGGACCGTTTGGCTCTAGCGCACCACCGTCTTCACCTGCACCCCGTTGCCCTCATCGCGCCCGTAAATATCCTCATAGCGCTCAATGTCGTCCTCACCCAGATAACTGCCCGACTGCACCTCAATAATCTCCAGCGGAATTTTCCCCGGGTTGGCCAGCCGGTGAACCGAGGCAATCGGAATATAGGTCGACTGGTTCTCCGTCAGCAGGAACACGTTTTCATCGCACGTCACCTCGGCGGTGCCCGACACCACAATCCAGTGCTCGGCGCGGTGGTGGTGCATTTGCAGGGACAACTGCGCGCCGGGCTTCACGGTGATGTGCTTGACCTGAAAGCGTCCGCCCATATCGACCGAGTCATACGAACCCCAAGGGCGATAAACCTCGCAGTGGTTTTCGGTTTCGCTGCGGCCGGCTTCTTTCAGGGTGTTGACCAGTTGCTTGACCTCCTGCACGCGATCCTTGTGGGCGATCATCATGGCGTCCTTGGTTTCCACCACCACGATGTTTTCCAGGCCGATCACCGACACCAGCTTGCCGTTGCCGTGTACCAGGCAGTTGTGGCTGTCGCGCACCACCACGTCGCCTTTGGTGACGTTGCCGGCGTCGTCTTTTTCATGCACATCCCACAACGAACTCCAGCACCCCACGTCGCTCCAGCCTGCGGTCAGCGGCACCACGCAGGCGCGGTCGGTTTTTTCCATCACCGCATAGTCGATGGAGTTGTCCGGGCAGCACTCGAAGGTGGCGGCGTCGATGTCGATGGTTTCGCCATCGAAGGTGCTGCGCTCCAGGGCCAGCAGGCAGGTGTCGTAGATGTCCGGGTCGTGGCGTTTCAGTTCGTCGAGGAAGCGGCTGGCGCGGAACAGGAACATGCCGCTGTTCCAGAAATAGCTGCCGGATTTGACGAATTCGGCGGCGCGCTGGGCATTGGGTTTCTCGACGAACTGCTCAACCCGGCTGACGCCTTCTGGCAGCGCGCCGTCTTGGCCGGCCTTGATATAGCCATAGCCGGTTTCCGGTTTGGTTGCGGGTACGCCGAACAGCACCAAATCGCCCGCTTCGGCGGCAATGGTGGCGATGGCCAAAGCGCGCTGGAAGGCTTTCTGGTCATCGATGACGTGGTCGGCCGGCATCACCAGCAAAAGCTCGTCGCGGCCTTCATTGAGCAGCTTCATGGCGGCAATCGCCACGGCCGGCGCAGTGTTGCGGCCGAAGGGTTCCATCAGCACCGCCTGGCTCGCCAGGTTCAGCGCCGAGAGCTGCTCTTGCACGATAAAGCGGTGGTCTTTGTTGCACACAATTACCGGCGGCTGCATGCCTTCGAACACCAGACGTTCGAGGGTTTGCTGGAACATCGTGTGCTCGCCGGTGAGGGCGAGGAATTGCTTGGGGAATTGTTTGCGCGATAGCGGCCACAGCCGCGAACCGCTGCCGCCCGACAGGATGATTGGAATCATGGGAATCTCCTTTACATGTGAGTCCGTGCGATCTGCTGCGCGTCGGCCTGCCTGCGTTAAAACCAGCCCAGGACTGCTCATTGGCTACAGCCAACTGCGTTTCCTGGTCTGGTTTTGCCTTGGCACGCTCTAGCTCGCGAGATCGATATTCACGAACAGAAAAGCCAAGAGCGGGTTTATTCAGTAGCGGCCGGGCGCTTGACCCACACTGGCGAAAGCTTGCTGCCGGAGCCGGTGACGTACAGCGCAACCGCTTCACCCCGAGCGAGCGAGACCGGCTTCAGGTCGCTGATTTTTTGCGAGCCGTTGAACAGCGCGAGCTTGACGTTCACCGGGTTGATTTCACGGTCGCCTCGGGCGGCGGGGGCGACGTCTTCGACGACGGCGGTTTTACCGTCGGCGGTTTTCAGGGTGACTTTGGTGTCGCTGAGGTTTTGTACGCGCACCAGGGCTTTCTGTTTGTTCTTGAACGGCGGTTCTTCCACCAGTTTCGGTTGGCCGCCGGGCAGGGCGACGATGGTGTAGTACTTATCGGCGGCCAGCTTGACCGGCACGGTTTGCGAACCGACCTGAGCGCTGTAGTCGCCGCCCGGCAAGAAACCGAAGTCGCTGCTGCCCAGTGGGCCGACGTCGCTGAGCTTGGCGCTGCCCACCGTGGCGTTGATTTCCTGGCTGCCGGCGTTGTACACCCGCACGAATGCCGAACCCTTCGGCGCGGTGGGGCCGTAAAGGGCGGCTTCGTCGGCGTGTACCTGGGCGGCGAGCAGGCCAACTACCACGAACGCGCAGGCTTTACCGAGGCGGTTGTTAACGATTGCATGGGTGATGGATGGCTTCATTGTGTCGTTCTCCATGATGGGTGGCGCCCGCCCTGAAAGGCGCGAGCAGGGCGCCGGTCTAGCGGTTTGCCTGGATTGGCAACGAGGATTGGCGGCCGGATGCGGCCACGTCAGTGGCCGCACCGGCGGCCTTGAGTTGAGCGACCCACTTGGGATCGAAGTCGCTCAGGTTGGTTTTCATCGGCAAATAGCGCTCGGGGAATTCCCAGATCACCAGCTGGGGTGGCGCGTTTTTGAATTCATCGCTTTGCAAATACTTGAGCATTGGCTCAATCGGCCCGTGGCCCTGTTCGGCGTAGCTGACCACGTCGCTCTTCAGCGCTTGTTGCAGCGCGCCGACGAAGTTCCAGTTCGGGTTGGCGCTGTAGCTGGTGCCCACCAGTGCCACGGGCACTTGCTCGTCAGCGAACATAGCGTCGTCACCTTGGGCAGCCGATTCATCAGCGGCCCGCGTGGTGCGCTGTTGCAGTTGGTCAGGCTTGGGCAGCAAGTCGCTGAATAGCGGGTCTAGCGGCAGGAACGAGGTGAGGTCGCCCTTGTACGGCTCGGGCTGTTTCGATTCGGTGATGAACTGCTGCGGCGCGGCATTGATCGGCGCCTGTTTCGCCACTGTGGTACTGAGGTTCTGCGCCACTACGTCGGCGCCCATGGGCGTCCAGTGCGTGTCGGTGCGCAGGAACACCTGGCCCTGCAACTTGGCGTGTTGCAGCGGCATGAGCAGGTCCGGGGCGACAATGCCGGCCTGTTCGGCGCTGGTGTGGAAGCGTTGGTACAAGTCGCTGTGCAGCGAGGCCGGGGCTTCGTCGCCCAGGTGCTCGGGATACAACCGCGCCTTCGCCGGCAGAATGGCCAACACCAACTTCACGCCCTGTTTTTCCAATTGCTCCCGGGCGCCCTGAATCAGCGCCAGGTTCTCTTGCTGATAATCCTGGCCGTTGGCGATGGGCTTGAATTCCTCATCGCTGAACAGCCATTGGTCACGGCCCAGCACCACGCCGGGGCGGCCTTCGTTGAACAGCGTGTAATCCAGCGCCGCCCATAAGTTCGTGCCCAGGCGTTTGAGCGGGAATTCCTTGTCGTACTGGGTTTCGGCGGCCTTGGCCCATTTGCCGTTGAGCACGGTGTCGGTTGGCGTGGTGCTAAAGCCCGTAAAGGCGCGCAGCGACCACAGGCCCAGGCCCAACAGCAGGCCGAGGAACACGGCGATATACAGAATGCGTAATGATCGGGTCATGGCTGGGCTCGCTCAGAACTGGAAGTAAAGGAAGGGCGAGTAGCTCTGCGCCGAGAGCTTGAGAATCGAGGCCACGAACAGCAGCAACACCAGCGCTCGCATGGCGTAGCGCGGCCAGTCGGCGCTCCAGTACGCGGCTTGCACCTGTGCATCGGTGCCCACGGTGAAGCCGGGAACATGGATGTTCGGCTGCTCGCCCGGCACCGCTTTAACGGTGCCCGGTTGCGCGGTGGCAGGGCCGTCGGCCTCGGTGGTTTTGCCTTTGTCGATGGGCGGGTTGGCGTAGAAATCCCGCAGCCCGAAGAAGGCGAGGGTGGCGTAGGCCACTACCAGCGTCGCCACCTGCAAGCCGGTGAGGTTGGCGCGGTTGAGTTCCGACAGGTTCCAGTCGCCAAAGCCAAACATGGCGCCGTACATGCGGCCGGCCACGTGCAGGTTTTCCGCGCGGAAGATCACCCAACCCATGATCACCAGCAAGAAGGTGAAGGCCCAGCGCAGCACGTTGAAACTGCGTGGCGCGGTGTTGATGCCGATGGCTTTTTCAATCGCCAGCCACACGCCATGCCAGGCGCCCCACACGATGTAGGTGATATTCGCGCCGTGCCAGAGGCCGCCCAGCAGCATGGTCAGGAACAGATTGCGGTACGTCGCCACCTTGCCGCCGCGATTGCCGCCCAGGGTGATGTACAGGTAGTCGCGCAGCCAGGTGGACAGGCTGATATGCCAGCGCCGCCAAAACTCGGTGATCGACTGGCTGATGTACGGCTGCTTGAAATTTTCCATAAAGCGAAAGCCCATCATCAGGCCCAAGCCGATGGCCATGTCGCTGTAGCCGGAGAAGTCGAAATACAGCTGCGCCGTGTAGGCCAGCGCACCGAGCCAGGCATCGCCAGTGGTGGGGTTTTCCAGGGCGAAGCAGTGGTCCGCGACAATCGCCAGGGTGTCCGCAATAAACACCTTTTTGATAAAACCCTGCATAAAGCGCGTGGCGCCTTCGGAGAATTTATCCAGTGTGTGGGTGCGGTTGTTGAACTGATCGGCCAGGTCGCGAAAGCGCAACACAGGGCCGGCGATCAGGTGCGGGAAGATCGCCACGAACGCGGCGAAGTCGATGAGATTGCGCGTGGCAGGGGTGTCGCCCCGGTACACATCGATGATGTAGCTGATCGACTCGAAGATGTAGAACGAGATGCCGATGGGCAGCAGCACGTGGGTGAGAATGAACGGCTCCAGGCCGAACGAGGTGATGATGGCGTTAAGGCTGTCGACGCCGAAATTGGCGTATTTGAAGTAACCGAGAATGCACAGGTCCACACCCACACCGAGCAGCAGCCAGCGCTGCGCCGGCTTGGTCCGTACCCCGGCGGCACCCACCTTGAGGCCGATCCAGTAATTCCACAGCGTGACGCCGGCAAACAGCGCCAGAAAATCCACCCGCCACCAGGCGTAGAACACGTAGCTGGCAATCAGCAGCAGCAGATTGCGATAGCGTTGCCCGCTCAAATAGTACAAGCCGAGGAAAATCGGCAGGAACAAGAACAGGAACACATTGGATGAAAAAACCATCCGACTCTCTCCATCGTCACCTTCGGTTCAGAGGACGTGGCTAGCGCCACATCCCCCCCAAACCCCCCCCGGGATTTCCGGGTGGATTGTGTTATTTCGAGCTACTCGGTCAGTCCCTCTCCCGCTTGCGGGAGAGGGTTAGGGAGAGGGCAAACTTGCTGCCCTTACTCGATTGTTGGGGCTGAAATCCAACCCCCTCTCCTAGCCGGCCGCCCCCAGCCCTCTCCCCGCTGGGGCGAGGGGGCCGAATCGCGATACTGCGTCTAGCTCGGTAAGTCCCCTCTCCCGCTTGCGGGAGAGGGTTAGGGTGAGGGCAAACTTGCCGCCTTTACTCAATTGCTCGGGCTGAAATCCAACCCCTCACCCCAGCCCTCTCCCCGCTGGGGAGAGGGGGCTTAATGGTGCGAAACTCAAGAATCCTTCTTGCCCTTCTCCGCCTGCGGATCAAACACGCGGGTCAAATCGCCACCCAGGCGAAAGGTCTTGAACGGCTGCATCGACTGCTTCCACTTCAACGTATCCCCGGCGCATTGGTAGAGCTGGCAGTACGGTTCCAGCCAGGCAAATTTGCTGTCGATTTTCAGGTCGTCCATGTCCTGTTTTTCGCCGGCTTTGCTGGCGAATTCGTCCGGGTCGTTGACGCCTTCCATCACCCGCTTGGCCAAGCGGCTGAGGGCGTCGCGGTTTTCCGTGCGCAGGTCGACATCGTTGGCTTTGGCGAAACTGGCGATCATGGCCAGCGGCGGCAAGGCGTAGTTGTGGTAGGCGAGGGCGCGCTGTTTACGTTTCAGTTCGTTGGGCAAAAAGCCTTCGTCGTCGACTTGATTGGCGCCGACGCGGTATTGCTCAATGGCCCAGTCGAACAGGTCTTGGCGATCAGTCGCCACCGCCGTGGCCATCACCGACCACGCCGCCCAATACGAGTGGTTGTTCACCTGTTTCAGCGGCAGGTAGCTCCAGTCTTTCACCACCTGATCGCCCAACTTGCTGAACCAGCGCTCGATCAATTGCGCCTGTTGCGGGTAAGCCGCCAGCGGTTTCGATTCGGAAAACTTCAAGCGCAGATACGCCGACGCCACACTGCCCAACGCCCATTTGCGCATCGACTTGCCGGTGTGGTTGAAGTCGGTGCTGAGCAACGCATCGGCCTGGGCCCAGGTGGTCAGCCAGTTGAGGGTGCAGTCGAGCTGCTCCTGGCGACCGTCTCGCATGTAGCCCATCACCTGCTTACTCACGCCGCGCTCCAATGTGGTGATGCTGGCGGTGGAGTCGCGGAAGGCTTTTTCCGATTCCTTGTTCAGCGTGGCGCGGGCTTTGTCGGAGCCTTCGTATTTGCTGCGAAACACCAGCTTGTCGGTGTAAGGCTTGGGCGGCGCGCCGCATTGTTCTTCCGGCGGTTTGCTTTTTTTGCTTTCAATCGGCGCGTAGTAACCCTGGGGTGGAACCAGGGCGGCACTGGCGCCCCCGGCAACCAACAAGGTGCTCAACGCTGCGCTGCGCAGCAAGGTGTGAGGGATGTTCATAGGTTCGTGCCTCCTGCGGCTTTTGCCGTTAGGGTGCCGGCCCCGCCTGCCGGACGTTTGCACAGCGTGGCTTTCACGCTGAGGCCGTCGGGCATTTGCTCGGGGCTGTGAATTTCCATGGCGAGCATGTTCAGCTCTGCCCAGCCAGGGTCGTTACGCAGTTGGAACACGTAGCGGCCACCGGTATCGGCGGCGGCGCTTTGTTCCAGTTTGAGGTTCTCGCGGCGGCCGTTGAGGTACCAGATGGTCGCCTGCAGCGTTTTCACTGAAGGGTCGCTGAAGGTCAGGTCGATCTGGTGTTGGCCGCCTTGCAGGTCGAGCAATTGGTTCTTGCCGTTGACCAGGATCTCGGTGCTGCCGTTGTGCAGTTTCACGTCGTTCTTCAGCAGCGCTTTTTGCCCTTCACAGCCGTTGTCCACCAGCGGCATGGCTTGGCGGTAGAAGCTTTTCTGCGCCATGTCGTAGTGCGTGGCGAATTCCCAGACGATGATTTTCGGCGGGTGTTCGTGGAATTCCTGGCTGCTCAGGTATTGCAGCAGCGAGCTGTCGAAGCCGCCGCCGGAGATGGCGTTGTTGAGAATTTCTGCGCCGCTGTATTGCTCCAGAAAACCGGCGAAGTTGTACGCCGGCCCACTGTTACTGGTGCCCACCAGCGCCACCTGCGGCTGCGATTCGTCGCCGAACAAGTCATCGCCGCCGCCTTCACCGCCGCCGCTGTCGGCCACGGCGGTTTCGAAACGGTCGACGTACTGAGTGGCGTAGCTGTTGCCGCACAACTGCGCGGCGGCTTTGTGAAAGGTGCCGAGTTTCGACAGCAAACCCACGCGCTTGCTTTCGTACTGCTGCTTGGGAATGTCGTCGAAGCCGGGAATTTCTTTCAGCGTGGCGGCGGTGATTTTCGCGGTGCGCTCGGCACCGTAAGGCGTCCAGTGGTGGTCGCCTTTGAAGTAGTAGGCGTGCTGCTCGTTTTCATCGAACAACGGGCTGAAATCCGGCACCCACATGCCGGTCTGGCGCAGCTTTTCCACGGTGGCGAGGTAGTTCTTTTTCGCCAAGTCGTAGTTGAACGCCTTGCGCTCGTCATCGGTGAGTTTTTCCCGGTTGATGAGGCCGCGTGTCGGTTGGTACACCACCACCAGTTCGATGCCTTTTTTCTTCAGGGCATCGCGCAACGCTTTGAGTTTGGCGTAGCCCTCTGGCGTGGTGCCGAAGTCGGTGCGCAGGTCGTAGGTGGTACGGAACAGCCAGTCATCCTGGGCCTGCACCAAGTGGGTAAAGAAGCCCAGGTACTTGGTGTTATACAAGTTGTTGTTTGCCGCCGCCGGGCACAGCGGCGGATTACCGCGCACGCTGTATGTCGGCGCGCCGGTTTCGGCGCCCTCGGCGCCCTCTGCCATAGCGGCGGCGGCGAGCAGGGCGAGCGCCAGTGCAGACAGGGCGAGCCTTTTGGCTGAGCGCTTGGCGGTGTGCAGGGGCTTGTCTACGTACATGAAATGCATGCTCCTCAGTCCTGAAGTTCGGCCTGGCGTTCAACGGGGTCGATCAGCACTGCCTTATCCTGGCGAACCATCAGGTCCAGAATTTCGTTTTGCTTGTCGCCGAGAATTCCGGAGAAGCTGATGCCCGACGATTTGGTCGGCGCCAGCATGGCCACTCGGTACAGCTCCACACTCAATGGCGAGTCGATGGACAGCGGCCCCGAGCCGTTGCTGATCAGCTCGCCGCCGACCACGATCATCGACACCTTGGTGTCGAACGGGTCCAGATCGATGTCGCGGTCGGTGTCGCTCAGGTCTTTGATGTGGCCGTACACGCCGACCAGGTGGTTGTCGGCGGCCAGGTTCTCGTACAGGCGAATGTTCACGCTGTTGCGCAGGCGAATGCCGTGGCGCGCGTTGCTCATCACCTGGTTGCCCCAAATCAGGTTGTTGGAGCTTTCGTACAGCGTGATGCCGTCGGATTTGTTGCGGTAAACCTCGTTGTAAGCGACGAGGTTGTTCACGCTGTTGCGGTCGATGACGATGCCGGACAGCGCGTTGTCGTAGACCTTGTTGTTGATGATCCAGCTGTCATCCACCTCGCGGGAAATGATGATGCCGTGCTTCTTGTGCGTGCCGTACACGGTGTTGCCGGCGATCACCAGGCGGCGCGAGCGGTCGTGGGGGTCGATGCCGTAGATGATGTTGTCGCGGTAAACGTTGTCTTTGATGACGAAGTCCTGGGTTTCGTAGCAGTAAAAGCCGTACCACATGTCCGAGAACTCGGAACCGATGATCCAGCCGGTGGGCATCGGTCGGCCCATTTGCTTGCTCATGTTGGGCGTGTATTGGGAAATGCTGACGCCGTAGGACTTGCTGGTGCTGTAACCGAAACTGGCGATTTTGCTGTTGACAATGTAGGTCTCGGTGCCGCCCCAAGAGAGCAGGAACGGGCGAAATTCTTCGGGCTTCTTGAAGGTGGCCGGCGCCTTCTTCGCTTCGTTCCAGCCGGTGAGCTGGGTGTCGGTGATAAACAATTTGCCGTCGTTGACGATAAACGCGCCGCGATCCTGGGAGAGGCGCAGTTCCTTGACGTCTTTACCAATCTGCAGCGTCGCGTCTTTGGCCACCACCAGCGGCAAGCGCAGGGTGAACACGCCATTGGCATCGGCGGTGAAGTACTGCTTGGGCAGCTTTTTCGCCACTTCGCCCAGGCTGACGTAGCCGCCTTCGATAAAGATCGCCTGCGGCATGCCGCGCTGGCGGGTCACCCATTCGGCCATGCGGTTGTTGCCGCCGATAAATTCTTTCAGCGCATCTTGCTGCACCATGCGCCGCACGGTAACGCTGCCTTTTTTGCGGCGGTCGATCTTGGCGTTTACCGCCTCGGCGGTGTAGCCGCTGAGGTCGGGCAATTTCGGTGCGGCCAATTCCAGCGCCTCGGTGGGCGCAGTGGTCACGGTGTAGCTTTTGGCCTGGCGCAATTCTTTGGTCGCTTGTGGCTTGCCGTCGGTGCCGGGCAATGGCGCGTCGCTGGCGCGTGCCACGTTTTGCTGGCTGTCGGACGCCGGCGGCACCTCCACAGCCAGCGCCGCAGGGCCGAACGCACCGGTGAACAGCAGCACGCCGGCCAACAGCAGCGGATGGAGCGGCGGGGTGTGTGCAGTCATCGCAAGGGGTCTCCCGTGGCCGGTCATCAGTAGCGCCAGATCACGTCAACAAACGCGCGGTGCATGTACGAGTCGGCATCCGGGCCGTAGGCGTCGCCGGGCTTGAACACGCCGCCACGAAGGCGCACCAGCGCCGAGGGTTCGTCGATGCTTTCGCTGACGGCAGCGGGCAGCAGGCCCTGTTTGAAGTACTTGGTGAGCACCACGTCGACTTCCTGGCCGATGTCTTTTTCACCGTCTTGCATGGCGGCGTTGATGCCGCTGGTGCCGATCGGTTGCTCGTCATCGACGCGCCAGAACTTGTGGTACACCAGGCTCGCGTCGTAGTCCTCGCGCAGTTGCCAGGAACCGAACACGGTGGCCGCTTGCAGGTTGCTCAACTCGCCCCGAAACGCCTCGCCAAAGCGGTGCACCCGCGAGCGTGTGCCGGTGTAGGTGGAGCGGTTACTTTGCAGGCCGGTCTGCTCGAAGTTGTCTTCGCCGCTGTCGCCACCGCCGCCGCTGCCACGGGCGTAGGCGGCGCCGACTTTCCAGTGTTCATCGAGGTTGAAACGCAGGCCCAAGTCAGTGCCCCAGGCGTTGACGTCGCCGCTTTGCTTGCCGGTGGCAATCTGCTCGCCGCCCGCTGTGGTGGTGTTCAGGCGGTCGCGGTCGCCGGTCAGCCAGGTGGCGCTGGCCCAGTAGTTGAGGCGGTTTTCGTTGCGGTGGTTGTAGGCGTCGCTGTTGGCCTGAATGCCGAGCCAGGTGAGGTCGCCGGTGCTGGTTTTGTCCAGCTCATCGACGGTTTCGCCGGGGCGATTGAGGTCGCCGTCGTCGCGGGCGTGTTGCACGCTGAGGCCGACCCACTGGCCGGGCGTCCATTGCGTTTCCACGTCGCCATAAAGGTGCAGGCGGTCTTTGTCTTTCGGCGCCAGCTCGTCGAGGTCGGTGCGGTATTCGCTGAAGCGTTCGGCCGCGCCCAGGTGGGCGCGCAGCAAGGTGGTGTCGAAGGTCCAGTTCAGCGCTTCGATATTGGTGTCGCGCCACATGCCGTCGTCGTTGCGCAGGCGCTGGCGGCCCAGGCGCAGTTCTTCGCCGGGGTAGGGCGTGAGGCCCGAGTAACCGACCCAGAATTCGCGCAGCGCCAGGTAGCTTTTGTCGGGCTGGCGGCTGTCGTCGCTGCTGTTGCTGCTTTGGGCGTTCTCGCCGTCCTCGGGTTGTTGCAGGGTGTCGGTTTCGATGATGTCGGTGGCGCTCACCGCCTGGCCCATGGCGTAGCCGCTCCAGTTGCCGCGCTTGCCGTACACCCACGGGCGCAGGTCGATACCCACACCGCTGACGTCGCCGCCGCTGCGGGTGCCGAGGTCGCGGTCATCTTCGGACTGGGCGGTAATCTTCACGTCCAGGCCCCAACTGCTGCTGTCGGTCATTTGCACGGCCCAGGCGGAGTGGGCGGTGATCAACGTAGCGCTCAGGCCGAAACCGGCGCTCATCCATGCTTTGGTGGTTTTGCGTTTTGCGTGGCTCATAGCGGCTCCTGCCCGTCCTGAGGTTGCATGGCTTGCATCTGTGTCGTCTGTTGTAGAACGGCGCCGCGCAAGGCTTGTTCCTGTTGCAGCAGGCGCTCAGCCTGGGGACGTGAGCCAGGGGGTAATAGCTGTTCGATTTGCGCCGCCAGCTCGGGCGCTTGCGCAGTGCCTTTTTGCACGGCGATCTGGCTGAACACGAAGGCGTTCACCGGATCGGGCTGAATGCCGCGGCCCTGGGAAAACATTTGCGCCAGGGCGAAGTCGGCGCTGTTCTGCCCGGCGCGGGCGGCGGCCAGCAGGTGGTCCAGCGCCTGTTGCGGCTGCACCTTGCCGAGGTAGCCACGGCGGTACATCTGGCCCAGGTAGTAATTGGCGCTGGTTTCGGTCGGCGCCGCTTTTAGCAGGTGTTGTTCGGCTTTCTGCGGGTCGGCCGGCAGCAACTTGCCTTCGTAATAGAGTTTGCCCAGCAGCAGTTCGGCGCGCGGTTGCGCGGCGTCGCGACCGTTTTTCAGGTAACCGAGCATCTTGTCGATGTCGCCTTGTTCCGGGTAGTCGTACAGCAGTTGCGCGAGGCTGACCCACGCGGCGGGGTAGGTGGGGGCAATCTGTTCGAGCAATTCCTGCGCCGTGGCCGGGTCGGTTTTGCCGGCGTTTTCGCTGTCAGCCGAGGCCGTTACCAGCTCCTGATCGGCCAGTACCAGGGCCACGCCTTCCATGCGCGCGGCCGGCACCACGCCACGGCCATAGGCGCTGCGCAGTTGCTCGACCAGGGCTTTTTGCTTATCTGCTTCGCCGCGTTTCTGGTACACGGTGGCGAGTTCGACGTAGCAGACGTCGGCAGTGGCCAGGGCCTGTTGGCAGATTTTTTCCACGTCGGCCAGATGCGCGTCATACGTGCCTTGCGTGCGGTACAGCAGCACCTGCGCGAGTTCCGCTTGCGGGTGGCCCTGCTCACGCCACTGGCTGATTTTTTCCTGGGCATTCACGTCGGGAAAAGTCTGCGGATATTGCAGATACAGCATCGCCAGTGGCAGCACAGCGCCTTCTTCGCCGTTGGCAAACGCCTGCTTGAGGCGCTGCTCGGCTTCTTTGTGCTCGGCCTCGGTGGCGTTGGGTTTGGTTGCCAGCAGCCGGCCCAGGCGCGACGCCGCACGCGGCGAGTTGTCCGCCGCTTGCCGGAACGTGTCCTCGGCGGCAGCCAGTTGCGCCGGGTCGCCGCTTTGCAGCTGGATATCTGCGAGCCCCACCGAGGCGTCGGCGTAGCCCATGTCGGCCAAGGCTTTGTAGTTCGCCTGAGCGGTCGCGGTGTCGCCGTTTTTCAGCGCCTCGTTGGCCAGGCGTTGATCGGGCAAGCCCGCGCAGCCAGCCATGGCCAGGGCGAGCAGCCATGGCGTGACGGCCAGCCACGGCGTGCGTGCAAACGAGTGGAGAGTAGGAGCGGCCATGGGTTAAAGCCCTGCCGCCAGCGCCTTGTCGGCGAACCAGCCGAAGGACGGACCGTTGTCGCTGCTCACTTCCACCGGGCGACCGGCCAGGGCGTTGTCCAGCGGCTCGTCGGGTTGGATCACCACGCGAATGTCCGACGACAAATTACCGGTGTCATTCAGGCTGCTGCTGAGCACCTTGCCGCTGCGCACCTCATCCACGCCAGCGACCTGGAAATTCACTCGGGCGCCGGGCTTGATTTCGTTGAATTTGCTGTAGGGGAAACGCGCTTCGATTTGCGCTTTGGCCTCGCGAGAAACCAAGTCGAAAATCACATCGCCCTTGCTCGCGTATTGGCCGTCGGCCACGTATTGCTTGGCCAGCACGCAGTCGCATGGGCTGGTCAGGGTGCCTTTCATTTGCTTGCTGAACAGCGTGGCGACGTTGGACGGGCTCAGTTGTTTGTCGTCCAGATGGCCCTTGAGCATTTCCAGCATCGAGGCGCTGAAGGTGGCGATAGGCGCGCCTTTTTTAACCAGGCCGTCGGCGCCGATCAGGCTTTGCACCGTGCCTTCGCGCGGCATCGTCACCTGCATACCCGGCACGTTGACCAGCGCCGATTGCGCGTGGGTGACGAAGTACAGGCTGTAGATGGATTTGAACAGAAAACCGAACGCCAGCAGGCCGACCAGGAACACGCCAACACTAAAGGTGACCGCGCGCATGCGGGCAAACGCGCTCATGCCGGCGCCGGTTTTTTGCTTACGCGCTTTGGTGAAGTTTTCGCGCTGCAAGGTGGTGAGCAGCTCACCGACGCTGACCAGTTCGCCGCTCAAGTGGGCGGTAATCAAATGGCGCAGCGTGGCGATTTCCCGTGGGCGCATATTGCTGAATTGGCAGCCGACGCGCTGGGTGTCGGGGTCTACCGAACGCACCTGGAATTCGGTGTCGATGGCCAGGGTGATGTTGTCGATCACGAAGAGCATTTTGCCTTTGTGAAAGTCGCCCACCTGCACGTTGCTAGTGGCCGCCGCGTAGCTGAAGCCGCCGGCAGACATGTCGGTGACGGTCTGTTCCACCACCTCGCGGTTCTTGCCGCTGAAGCGGATTTTGGCCGGCAGGCGCACCCGGGCGAACTGACGCTGGGCTTCGGATTCGTGCACCACATTGACGTTGACGGCTGTATTCATGGGCTTGTTCCTACTCGAGAGTCGTTGATGCATTGGGGTCGCGCTCACACCACCAGCAGCAGCGTGGCGACAAACACACTGGTGGCAGAGAAGGTCATGGTTCGCGACGACCAGGTGTTGAACCACTGCTGAAAGCTGGCGAGGTCGCGGTTGAGCTTGGTCGGCTGGCGGGTCCAGGATTGCTGGTCAAGGCGGAAGAACACGTAGATCTTCACCATCGCGCCGACGATCTGGTTGTAATAAAGAATCACCGGGTAAGCGGGGCCGATGTGGTGGCCGCTGACTGCGAGCAACAGCGTCAGCACCAGGCGGGTAAAGCCGATCCACAGCAGGTACACGAGAAAGAACGCGATGCTGTATTTGAGGCTGGCGATGATCGCCACGGTGAGGCCCAGCAGGCAGGTCCACATCGACACGCGCTGGTCGAACAGCACCACGCTGGTGAACAGCCCGAGGCGCTTGACGCCCAATTTCATGGCCCGCGAGTTCTGCCGCAGGTTGTTGCCGTACCAGCGAAACATCAGCTTGCGGCTGGCCTTGATAAAACTCTTTTCCGGCGGGTGCTCGACGGTGTTGATCGCAGCGTCGGGCACATAGAACGTGTCGTAGCCCAGGCGCATCAGGCTGTACCAGCTGGACTTGTCGTCGCCGGTGAGAAACCTGAAGCGGCCCAGGCGCCAGTGGTCGAGCGAGTCGCTTTCCACGTCGGCGATAAATTCAGGGTTGCTGATCACCGGCGCGCGGAACATCGACATCCGCCCGGTCAGCGTCAGCACGCGCTTGGACAGGCCCATCGAGCACATGTTGATGTGCCGCTGAGCGAAGCGCAGCTTGTGCCACTCGCTCATGATGTAGCTGCCGCGCACTTCGCAGAATTCGTTAGTGGTGAGGCCGCCGACATTGGGGAACAGCTTGAAATACGGCACGGTGCGGCGCACCACGCCAGGCTCGAGCACGCTGTCGCCATCGATCACCGCCACCACGGCATCGCGGTCAGGCAGGTGCCGGGAAATGGCGCGGAAGCCGTGGGCCAAACCATCGCGTTTGCCGGTGCCGGCGATACGCACGAAGTCGAGGGTGACGCGTTCCGGCGGGTTGTATTTTTCCCACAGGCTTTTCACCAGGAATTCGTCGGAGAGTTCGACGATGGAGCACACCACAGTGGTGGGGTAGCCGCATTCAATCGCCTCGCGAATCACCGACTGGTACACCTGCGCCGTGGTCAGTGCATCGATACGAAAACTGGTGACCATTAGAAACACGTGGGACGGGTCTGCCGCCTCGCCAAGCTTCTGCGCCTTGCGCCGGTAATGGGGAAACACCACGTACAAAAACAGCACGCCGCGCAGGAAATGCAGCGCGCCCATGGAGTAGCGCCAGATGCCCACCACACCGATGAGCAGAATGAAGTGTTTGGACTCGGGGTCGAACACTGATCGGGGTAGTGCGAGGGCGAGTGCGCACAAGAGGCTGAGGTAGAGCAGCCACCCCGCGCCTTCTGTTAAACCCTGCTTGAGCCTATCCATTTAGGTGTCCTGTCCGTCTCTCAAAAACATGCCTTCGGCCAAGGCGCAGCGCACTGCGCGCGCGACCGTGTTGCGTGTAAGGCAGGGGGTAAAAGTCGGGGCGGCACTTCAGCCAAACATCGCGCGCCCCGGACTTACGGCTACCAGCAGATGCCTTCGGTAGTGCCGTTGCTGGTGTGCTTCATGAAGCCCACCAGATCGACCACTTGCTTGCCCTTCGGGGCATGCTGCGCCAGTGGCCGGAACCGCTCATCGCGGTTGCCCAGAACGATGATGTCGGAGTTATCCACCACCTCGTTGAAGTCGCTGTTGAGCAAGGATGAAACGTGGGGAATCTTCGACTCGATGTAGTCCTTGTTCGCCCCGTGGACCCGCGCATATTCGACGTTGCTGTCGTAGATGCTCAGGTCGAAGCCTTTGCCGATCAGCATCTCGGCCAGCTCCACCAGCGGGCTTTCGCGCAGGTCATCGGTGCCGGCTTTGAAGCTCAGGCCGAGCAAGGCGACCTTGCGTTTGTCGTGGCTGGCAATGATGTCGAAGGCGTTCTGCACCTGGGCTACGTTGCTGCGCATGATGGCGCCCAGCATCGGATGTTCGACGTCCAGCTGGCTGGCGCGGTAGGTGAGGGCGCGCACGTCTTTGGGCAGGCAGGAACCGCCAAAGGCAAAGCCGGGGCGCATGTAGTACTGCGACAGGTTGAGGGTTTTGTCCTGGCAGACCACGTCCATCACCTCGCGACCATCGACGCCGACGGCTTTGGCGATGTTGCCGATCTCGTTGGCGAACGTGACCTTGGCCGCGTGCCAGACATTGCAGGTGTACTTGATCATCTCGGCGACTTCGATGTCTTTGCGGATGATCGGCGCGTCCAGCTCGCTGTACAGCGATTCCAAGGCGTCGCCCGATTGTTTGTCCAGCTCGCCAATCACGGTCATCGGCGGCTGGTCGTAGTCTTTGATCGCCGTGCTTTCACGCAGGAATTCCGGGTTCACCGCTACGCCAAAATCCACACCGGCTTTTTTGCCCGAGCAATCTTCGAGCAGGGGAATAACCACATTCTTCACCGTGCCGGGCAGCACGGTACTGCGCACCACCACGGTGTGGCGGGTCGTTTTGTCGCGCAGGACAAAGCCGATTTCGCGGCACACCGACTCGATGTAATCGAGCTCCAGGTCGCCGTTTTTCTTGCTCGGGGTACCGACGCACAGCATCGAAAGTTCGGTGTCGCGTATTGCAGCGGCAACATCGGTGGTGCCTCGCAGGCGGCCGGTCTCTATGCCCTGCTGTAACAAGGCTTCAAGGCCGGGTTCGACGATTGGCGATTTGCCGCTATTGATCAGGTTGATCTTGTCTTCGGATATATCCACACCTACAACTTCGTGACCGCGTGCAGACAGGCAACCGGCACATACTGCGCCGACATAACCTAAACCAAAAATGCTAATACGCATTGTATTCACCTATTACTTGAGTTACGCCGTTAAACAGTGGGTGATTAATTAACCACCGCCCATGTAAAGCGCTTCGCTTATATAAGCCGCAAAAGCGCAGGCATAAAAAGTTCGTCACATTCAACTGCGTGAATGCGTGTTTGGGCATGTTGTAAGAGGGATGCGCCCGGCTAGCAGGCCTACGCTCCAACACTGGTCGTAGAGCCCTTGGTGAGGCTGTGCAGTAGGTCTTTTGGGTACTGCTTCTCCATCATGTGCTGCTTCGTTTACATCGGGTTTGTAGCGCTTTGGTTGTAGCGACTTATAGCGAATAAACATCCACGGCTTAATGCGCAAGTTGGGTCGGCTAGTGCGGGCAGCACTAAGAAAGTCGACCTGTAAAGTCGTTACGGGGTTTATGAGCCCGCTGGGGAAATGATAGTTCCTACCGTTCGTCAGGGTTTCGCAATACTTTGAAATAAGCGGCTTATTAAAGGTGATTTCAATATAGTGGCAGGCGCGCTGTATGCCGCCGGTTATAGGGCGTTAAGCAGTTCAATAACTTTTGGCCACTACTAAAGATTAGTTGAAGTGCCGCCGGCGCAGGCACGACAGTTAGGGCCATAACGCCGAATTAAAGTTAGGCATAGTGCAGGGAACGTTTCAGGTCTTTGCCGTTCACGGCTCGCACGTATCGCTTGTTATCTGACGCCAAATATCCACTGCGCAGCTTTTGTTATGGGCCGGAACGGCCAGATTCGCCAACCAAATTCCCTCCGCAAACTTCGCTGAATTTCGGACGCTTCCTGCAACGACGGGTACAGAACCTACTTCTTTCTTTTTTTTGCGTGCCTAGCCTGGCGTCGCTGCTGGCTTTCTGCCTCGCAGTCTCCCAATCAAATTGAAGAGAGGACACCATGGTTAGTTCAAAGACCGCTTTAGCCGCGCTATTGATGTGCGGCTCGTTGACCGCTTTCGCGGGCGCGCCTCACAAGGTTGCTTATCTGACGTCGTGGGGGCTGTCTGACGCGGCCGCGCTGGAGAAGTCGGCGGTCGATACGTACATGCTTTCGTTTGGTCAATGGGATGCTAAGGGCACTATTAGTTCCTCTGACGATATCGTCACCATTCCAGCGTATGACCCTTACTGGATGTCGCCGGGATACATCGCCTGGACCGAACTCAAACACAACAATTCCAAACGCAAGATGCTGTTGGCATTTGGCGGGCAAACATACGAAAGCATCTGGTCTTACATCCAGACGCCGGAAGCCCGTGAG
Organism: Pseudomonas sp. AC229; assembly: GCF_979254655.1. Taxonomy (NCBI): domain Bacteria; kingdom Pseudomonadati; phylum Pseudomonadota; class Gammaproteobacteria; order Pseudomonadales; family Pseudomonadaceae; genus Pseudomonas; species Pseudomonas sp. AC229. The sequence continues at coordinate 169,697 of NZ_CEEDHK010000002.1, read as the reverse complement.
ATTCTGGCCAAGAACATAGTTGCCCTGCTCAACACCGATTTTCCGGTGTATGGCAAGAACCTGACGCCGGACAATATCGTTGACGGCTGCCTGAGCTTCAACTGGGACGGCAGTTGCAATTTTACCGTTTATCAAAAGGCCGGCACTGTTCAATTGGATGGCGTCGACTTCGACTTCGAGAAAGCAGCACGTATTACTCCCGAAGAAAATGCCCACCTGCTGGCGCTGGTCCAGCGCATCCGCGAGTTGGCTCCAAACAAGACTATGTCGCTCACCACCTATCACGTAGGCGCGGATCCTGTGGAATGCGCGAACAGCGCTGTGCTGGAAAACTGCTCCTACATCGAAACCGATCGGTCGGCGCACCATGGGGAAGTGGTGGAACTGCTGGCCAAATCGAAAAATATTTTCGATTTCTTCAACGTCATGACCTATGACGCGGGTAAGAATTTCAAATACCAAGTGGCGCTGCAGAACTACGCGAATGTTCTGGGCGATAAGTCAAAAGTGGTGCTGGGCAATACCATCAACGCACAGTGGTCACCGCAGGGGCCGTTTGTTGAAACCGATGAGAACAACGTGGCCCGCGCTAAGTGGCAGGCCGAAAATGGTTTCGGCGGTCTCTTTGTTTGGAACTTTGGTGCCAGCACTGAACAACTTTCCATGAGCGCACAAGTGGCGAAAGTGAACGCCATGATTGACGCTATGTCTTCGGCGCAAACGCCTGCTGAGCCGGGTACGCCCAAGCCGCCCGTTACCCCTCCGGTCGTTGATCCGGTTCGTCAGGAGTCGATAACCATCACGGATGACCAACAGCTTCGTGCCATTAATGTCGAGACGTTGCTCAAGTCATACAAGCAGGTGATCGCGGTTACCAAAAATGGTGCCTGGACCGGAACCGTCGTTTTGCCCGTCTCTAACGTGGCTGAAGGAAGCGTATTCACGCTGACACGTACTGGTGCCTGGCCGACCGATATTGTCAGCAAAGAGTACGGCATCGATACGCCTGAATACGGCGAAACGCGTACCTATACATTTACTAACGGGGCATGGTCTACCAATGCCATCACCTTGAGTAAGGACGCCCAGCTGCGCGCGCTTGAAAATAGAAAAGATGGGTTGAGCCAGTATTTCCGCACGCCCATGCGCGTGACTCTGGTGCTGTCAGATGGCAACTGGACGGGCAATATCCACTTGCCTGCCACTGCTAGCGAAGGTTCCGTGCTGAAGCTGGTCCGAAACTCTGCCTGGGAAACCAATCTGTTCGTCAACGGCGCCGCTCAGGTTATCGCACGTGGCACCAGCGTCGAGTACCGGTTCAAGTCGGGAGTCTGGGTCCCGATTATTGTGGAAATGAGCTACGACGCGGTCCTGGAGACAATGGCCAATTCGCCTGAAACGTTCCGTAAGCAGTTGTTGGAGGCGCAGAAAATCAATGCAGTCTTCCAGATCAAGCCGTAACGCTACATCGCTCTGAAATGAGCTAAGCGCCTTGTTCCATGCAAAAAAAACAGCCGCGTAAAGCGGCTGTTTTTTTTTGCGTATACGGCTTCAGTTTTCAGCCGCGTCGCGCAAAAACACTAAGTGATCGGGCTTGGATTGCGCCGCATCGAACCGGTAACCCTGGTCGTTGAAATCCTTCAAGCCGGCCGGGTCGGTGAGGCGCTCTTTAATGACGTACCGCGCCATCATTCCGCGCGCTTTTTTGGCGTAGAAACTAATGATTTTGTACTGGCCGTTTTTCAGGTCTTTGAAGTCGGTGTTGATGATTCGCGCTTTCAGCGCCTGACGTTTCACCGCGCCAAAGTATTCGTTGGAGGCCAGGTTCAGCAGCACGTCATCGCCTTGCGCTTTGAGCGCCTGGTTCAGCCAGCCGCTGATGCTGTCGCCCCAGAATGCGTATAAATCCTTGCCGCGCGCGTTGGCGAGTTTGGTGCCCATTTCCAGGCGGTACGGCTGCATCAAGTCCAGCGGGCGCAGCACGCCGTATAGGCCGGAAAGCATGCGTAAATGCTTTTGCGCAAAGTCGAAGTCGTCTTCGCTGAAGTCGTCGGCGTGCATGCCGGTGTACACGTCGCCCTTGAACGCCAGCAGTGCTTGCTTGGCGTTCTTTTTGGTGAATTTTGGCGACCAGCTACCGAAGCGCGCCACGTTCAAGGCAGCAAGCTTGTCCGACAGGTGCATCAGCTCGGCCACCTGCGCCGGGGTGAAGTCGCGCAGTTGGGCGATCAGTTCCTGGGCGTGGTCGATGTGTTGCGGTTGGGTATGGCGGCTGGTTGCAGGTGGGGTGTCGTAGTCAAGGGTCTTGGCGGGTGAAATCACCATCAGCATGGCAGGCGTCTCCTAAAGGCTGCGGCGATTCTATGCGGTGACGGCCGTTTTGTCTGGCGGCTGTTAACCGCGCAAGCGTTGGCGAAAGGCACCCGGCGTTTCGCCGGATAAATGCTTGAACAGTTTGGCAAAAGCCGCACGGTCACCGAAGCCGACGTCGGCGGCCACCTGTTCCAACGAGCGCGCCGGCTGACGCAGCGCCGCCTGGGCCGCGCTAATGCGTAGCCGCTGCAAATACTCGTTGGGCGTGATGCCGGTGCTGGCGCGAAAACGCCGCAGCAAGGTACGCGGTGAGCAATTGGCCTGCTGGGCCAGGCGCGGTAAGTCCAGCGGCTCGGCGTGGTGTTCGCGCATCCAGGCCAGCAGTGGATGCAGCGGGTCAGTGCGTGGGGTGTCGGGCACCAGCGGTGCAAAACGGGTTTGCTCGCCACGGCCTTGGTCGAATACCAGCGCGGCGGCGACCTTGTGCGCCAGGTCGGCACCGGCATGCCAGCCGATCAGGTACAGGCACAGGTCTAGCCCGGCGTGCGCGCCGCCGGAGCAGAACAGGCGGTCATCGTGGGTGAGCAGGTGTTCAGCTTGCAGGTTCACGCGTGGAAAACGCTGGCGAAACTGCGATGCGAGGCTCCAGTGAGTGGTGGCAGTGCGACCGTCGAGAACCCCGGCGGCGCCGAGCAAAAAGGCACTGCTGCACAAACTGGCGAGCAAACGCCGCGGCGCCTGTTTCGCCAGCCAAGGCAACAAGGCAGCGTTCACGCTCAAGGTGGTGTCGATGGCGCTGCCGGTTGCCGGCAGCAGGATCAAGTCGGCGCTCTCGGCCAGGCTCAAATCTGCGTCTACGCTGATGCTCGCGAACTGCAGTTGCACGGCGCGGCCGTCCAGACTGAAGCGCTGTAAATGGAACAGGCGCTCGCCGGCTAGCTGGTTTGCCAGTTGAAAGGCATCCATGGCCATGCTCAGGCTCGAGCACACCGTTTGCGGGCAAATATAGAGGGCGATGCGCAACATGAAGCGCTAACCGTAAAACGAGAGGATGGCTATTTTGAACACAAACTTGTCGATTTAGCCAATCGTGGTTTTTGACCCGTGACTCGATAATGCCGCCACTTCCATCGCCAACCGGAGCCGTCATGAGCCACCCCAACGCCGAACTGATCACCCGTTTCTACCAAGCCTTCCAGCGCCAAGACGCTGAAGCCATGGCCGCGTGCTATGCCGATGACGTGACCTTCAGTGATCCGGTGTTCCCCGTGCTCAAAGGCAGCGAAGCCGCTGATATGTGGCGCATGCTCACCAGCCGTGCGCAGAACTTCTCGCTCGATTATTCAAACGTGCAAGCCGATGAGCAAAGTGGCAGTGCGCACTGGGTCGCTACTTATTTATTCAGCGGCACCGGGCGCACGGTGGTTAATCGCATTCAGGCAAGCTTCGTTTTTCGCGACGGCAAAATCGTTGAGCACCGCGATCGGTTTGACCTGTGGAAATGGTCTGCCCAGGCGCTAGGGACCAAAGGCACGTTGCTGGGCTGGACGCCGCTGGTGCAGGGCGCCATTCGTAAGCAGGCGAGCAAAGGGTTGGCGGCGTTTCGGGCCGGGCGCTGAGTTGAACCGTAGCCGTTCAGCCGCTTTCGCCTCGCTCGGCGCGCTGGTGCAACAGCCGCAGCACCTGAATCTCGTTTTTGACAAATCGATAGGGCGCGATAAAGGGCAACTCGTTTAACACCAGCTCCCGAATGCCGGGAGCCTGTGAGGGCCGGCCCAGCCCGTTGAACCGCTGCAAACAATGCAGCGAATCAAGAAGGCGTACCACGAGGGCGTCCGCATGGGCCGCCCCCACTAAGGCTTCATAGTGGTCGTGGATCGCCTCCAGATCGCTTTCGGCTTTATTGGTCAGTACGAGTTTTCGCACGGTTCACCCACTTCGCTTTCACTGCGTCGATATCCGTGAGGTTGCCGGCGTCGGCATCCTCAATTCCTTGGATGGTGGCTTGAAGCTGCCAAGACTCGGCTTCCACATAGCGCGCCAGTGCGCGCTTGAGGTGGTATTGGCGATCACGATCTGTCGCTTGGGCGAGCTCGTCCAAGCGTTCAACCAGATCGTCTTCAACTCGAAATGACAGGACGGGCGATGCCATTACAGGGGCCTCATTGGTATACAGCGTTAGCATAGTGTCGCTCCAGTATACGGGAGGCATCAGTGTATTCAGCTTGCTGGGTGGGCGCAGGTCGAAGGATCCTGGGCTGCGGCCTGGAGAGTCCGGCGATGCGCTAGGAAAAATGCGGTGAATCGCCCAACTATGTGCAGCCGTGCCTCGGTTACCATGCCCAACCCGCTGCGCTGCCAGCGCAGTAATACTTTCTACAAGGTACTCAGGTTGCAGTTGCCCGCTTCCCCCTGTGATCGCGAATCCCCATCCGTTTACGAGCCGCCTCCCGCTTGCGAGCCAAGCGCCAAGCCCTGGTTCGTCTACTTGGTCCGCGCGGCCAATGGCGCCTTGTATTGTGGAATCAGCGATGACGCGCATCGGCGCTTCGCGGTACATCAGAGCGGCAAAGGCGCGCGCTTCTTTTATTCCAGCCCGGCGGTGGCGCTGGTGTATGTAGAGCGTTGTGAAAACAAGGGCGATGCGTTGCGACGTGAACGAGCGATCAAACGGCTGAGCAAGAAAGCCAAAGAAGTGCTTGCGGCGAGCGGCACGGTGATTCAATCGGGTGATACCGCGCCATCAGCTTGATTGGGTGGGCCGGGGCCACTTTGCCGCGTAAGCTTCAGCGTTCATCTAGCGCCCCGGAGCCGTTATGTCTGAGTTGATTCTGCACCATTACCCCACATCGCCCTTTGCTGAAAAAACGCGATTGATGTTGGGGTTCAAGCAGCTGTCGTGGCGCTCGGTCATGATCTCGCCGGTCATGCCAAAACCGGATCTGGTCGCCTTGACCGGCGGCTACCGTAAGACTCCGGTGCTGCAAGTAGGCGCCGATATTTACTGCGATACCGCCTTGATCGCCCGCCGTCTTGAAGCTGAAAAAGCCGCCCCCGCGCTTTTCCCGGCTGAGCAATTGTTCGCCATCACCGGCTTTACCAACTGGATCGATTCCGTGCTGTTCCAACACGCGGTGTCCCTGGTGTTTCAACCGGATTCGGTCGCCGTGCGCTTTGGCAAATTGCCGCCTGAGGCGGTGAAAGCGTTTATCGCTGACCGCGCCGGTCTTTTCAGCGGCGGCAGCGCCAGCCGTGTGCCGTTGGCGCAAGCGCAACACCACTGGCCGCAATTCATGGCCCGTTTAGAGCAGCAGCTCGCGGCCAGCAGCAATGACTTCCTCTTCGGCGATGCCAGCCATGCCGACTTCGCCCTGGCTCACCAGTTGTGGTTCCTCAAGGCCACGCCGGTAACCGCGCCGTTGGTGGATGACTATCCGTTGGTGTCGGTCTGGCTTGGGCGCGTGCTGGGTTTTGGCCACGGCTCTTCCACGCCGATGACGGCAGAAGAGGCGCTGGAAGTCGCTCGTTCCGCCACGCCTGCGCCGTTGCCCGATGAGGCATTTGAAGACCCGAACGGTTTCAAGGCGGGACAACAGGTGACCATCGCCGCGACGGACTACGGCGTCGATCCGGTGGCGGGTGAGCTGCTGTTCGCTGGGCGCGAAGAGTTGATTCTGCGTCGCGAAGACCCACGCGGCGGGGTGGTGCATGTGCACTTCCCGCGGTTTGGTTTCAAGATTGAAGCGCAGTCCTGAGGCTCACCTGTAGGAGCCAGCTTGCTGGCGAAAGCGGCGGTGGCCATTTCGCCAGCAAGCTGGCTCCTACACAAAAGCGATTCGTTGAATAAGAAACGCCCGGCTCTGACCGGGCGTTTCTTATTCAGGCGAGCAACTCAAATGCCCGACTTGATCGTGCTCCAGCTGCGCGTAATCACCCGCAGCGCCGTTTGCGAAGGCGGCAGGCTGACAAACATTTTCGCGATCAGTTTTTCGTCTGGGTAAATCGCCGTGTTCTCGCGCACCGCTTGGTCCTGCAGCGGTTGCGAGGCGGTGTTGGGGTTGGCGTAACGCAGGTAGTTGCTGATGCCGGCGATAACCTCCGGGCGCATCAGGTAGTTGATAAACGCATGGGCGCCGGCAGCGTTCTTGGCTGTTTTGGGAATCGCCAGGTTGTCGAACCAGATGTTGCTTCCCTGATCCGGCACGCTATAGGCCACGTCATTTTTCTTGCCCGCGTCGATGGCGCTTTGCCGCGCTTGCAGCACGTCGCCGGAAAAGCCGACGGCCAAGCAAATGTCGCCGTTGGCGAGGTCAGCGATGTATTTGGTGGAGCTGAAATAGGTGATCGAAGGCTTGAGGGTTTGCAGCAATTTGGTGGCGGCGGCGATCTCCTCGGGATTTTCGCTGTTCGGGTCTTTGCCCAGGTAGAACAGCGCCAGCGGAATGATCTTGGTCGGCGCATCGAGCATGGCCACGCCGCAGCCTTTGAGCTTGGCCAGATTCTCGGGCTTGAACACCAGATCCCAGCTGTTCACGGGCGCGTTATCGCCCAGAGCGGCTTTGATTTTGGCGGTGTTGTAGCCAATGCCGATGGTGCCCCACAGGTACGGCACCGAGAAGGTATTGCCGGGATCCGACGCCTCGAGGCTTTTCATCAGCTCGGGGTTGAGGTTTTTGGCGTTGGGCAACTGGGCGCGGTCGAGCGGGCTGTAGATGCCGGCCTTGATCTGGCGGGCGAGAAACTCTGCGGAGGTCACGACCACGTCGTAGCCGGAGTTGCCGGTAAGCAGTTTGGTCTCGAGAATTTCGTTGGAGTCGTAGGGTTCCAGCACCACCTTGATGCCCGTTTCCTTTTCAAAATCGGCGAAGGTGGTGGGGCCGACATAATCGCCCCAGTTGGCGAAATGGATTTCCTGCGGGGCCGCACTGGCGTGCAGTGAAAACCCCAGAACTAACCCCATGGCGCAGCCGAGGGTGGTTTTGCCGAACGAGCCTTTCATCATGCTTACTCCGAAGAACCGAGCAGGTAATTAGAGTTATGCCTTGCATCGATTCGTTGTGGGTTTGCCGAACCACGGCGTGGCCGGCGCGCAATTACGTAAAGCGGGCAGGGGCTCGAATCTAGGGGCTGGCGCGGCGGGAAGTCTTTCGCGCGTGCACGCGCGGAAAAGTTTGAAGTAAGGCGGTGAGAACGGGGCGGCTGCCCCGTGCGCAGGTACGCGGGTTGGCGAGGGTTTACTCGCCGATGTCTTCATTCCACAGCTGCGGCTGCTCGGCAATGAACTGTTCCATCAGCGACACGCACGTGTGGTTTTGCAGCACATCGACTTGCACGCCACGGCTTCGCAGCAACGCCTCGTCGCCCATGAAGGTCTGGTTTTCACCGACGATTACGCGGCGAATGCCGTACAGAAGAATGGCGCCACTGCACATGGGGCAGGGCGACAACGTGGTGTAGAGCACCGCGTCGCGGTACAGGCTGGCGGGTTGGCGGCCGGCGTTTTCCAGCGCATCCATTTCGCCGTGTTTGATCACGCTGCCCTCTTGCACACGACGGTTATGGCCGCGCCCGATGATGCGACCGTCATGCACTAACACCGAGCCAATCGGAATGCCGCCTTCGGCCAGTCCCAACTGTGCTTCTTCGATTGCCGCTTGCATAAAGGCGTCCATGGTTTCTCCTGACATGGGATAGCGATAACCACACCCTAGGCGATTGGGCGCGTGGTGGCGATGGCTTTGTCGCTGCCAATTCACGCTTGCAGGAATGTGCAAACACGCCGCAGGAATCGAATAACCCTCACTGGCCCGGCGTTTTTATTCTTGATCCCAGACCTGCTCAGGCAGGACCTCTAAAAAAACGGATCAGGAGATACGCCATGCAAACCGTTCAGAAAGTCATCGCCATCACTGGCGCCAGCAGCGGCATTGGCGAAGCCACCGCGCGCCTTCTCGCCAGTCAGGGCGCGCGCGTGGTGCTCGGCGCCCGCCGTACCGGTCGCCTGGAAACGCTGGCCGCCGAAATTCGCGAAGCCGGTGGTATCGCCGATGTCCGCGCGCTGGATGTTACCGACATGCAAGACGTGCAGGCGTTTATCGACTTCGCCGTCGAGCGGCACGGTCGCGTTGATGTGCTGGTCAACAATGCCGGTGTCATGCCGCTGTCCAAACTCGAAGCGCTGAAGATCAATGAGTGGAATCAGATGATCGACGTGAACATTCGCGGCGTGCTGCACGGAATCGCCGCCACGTTGCCGCTGATGCAGCAACAGCGTGCCGGCCAGATCATCAACATCGCCTCTATCGGCGCCTACGCCGTCAGCCCAACCGCCGCTGTGTATTGCGCCACCAAATACGCGGTGCGGGCGATCTCCGAAGGGTTGCGTCAGGAAGTGGGCGGCGACATTCGCGTCACCGTCATCGCGCCGGGTGTGACGGAATCCGAGCTGGCCGAAAGCATCTCCGACGAAGGCGGGCGCGCTGAGATGCGTGAGTTCCGCAAGATTGCCATTCCGGCATCGGCCATCGCTCGCGCCATCGCCTACGCCGTTGAGCAACCAGCAGATGTCGACGTCAGCGAGCTGATCGTGCGACCGACCGCAAGCCCGTACTAACCCTCCCACACTCAGTGGCGACCGGCGCTATCCGCCTGTGCATAGCCTTATATATCTAATAAGTGGATATATTTAGGCGGATATTTGCGCTTTTCGCAGTAAATAAATCGATCAATACTAGCTTCACACCCAAGCAAACAAAACTTCTGGAGCGAACATCATGAAAACCAACAAATTGATCCTCAGCTTGACCCTCTCCGTACTGGCCGCCAGCGCTGTGACTGTTCACGCCACCGACCTGTACCAACAACTGAATTCCCAAGCAGTCGCTGAAAGTGGTGCTGACCGTACCGGCGCTAACCGCGTCGCTGAAGGTGGTGCCGACCGCACTGGCGCTAACCGTGTAGCTGAAGGTGGTTCCGACCGTACCGGCGCTAACCGTGTAGCTGAAGGCGGTGCTGACCGCACTGGCGCAAACCGTGTCGCTGAAAGTGGTGCTGACCGTACCGGCGCTAACCGCGTCGCTGAAGGTGGTGCCGACCGCACTGGCGCTAACCG
>NZ_CEEDHK010000002.1:145146-160173 GCF_979254655.1 Pseudomonas sp. AC229 | reverse complement strand
GTGGTTCCGACCGTACCGGCGCTAACCGTGTAGCTGAAGGCGGTGCTGACCGCACTGGCGCAAACCGTGTCGCTGAAGGTGGCGCTGATCGTACTGGCGCAAACCGCGTGGCTGAGGGCGGCGCTGATCGCACTGGCGCTAACCGCGTAGCTGAAGGTGGTGCTGACCGTACCGGCGCTAACCGCGTAGCTGAAGGTGGTGCAGACCGTACCGGTGCTAATCGCGTAGCCGAAGGTGGTGCTGATCGTGTAGGTGCTGGCCGGATCAGCTAACAACTGACGCAGTAAAAAACAAAGCCCGGCGGATGCCGGGCTTTTTGTTGTGTGGGATTAACCGGGATCGGGTGTTGGGGCCCGCCCTCTCCCCCGGCCCCTCTCCCGCAAGCGGGCGAGGGGTGACGTTTTCCGGATTGTCTGCGATCGGCCCCCTCTCCCGCGAGCGGGAGAGGGCTGGGGAGAGGGCTGCGATTAACGCCTCAAGCTCGGTTCCGCCTACACCCGAAACTGATTAATCAGCCGCCGCTGCTGCTCAGCCAATTTGGTCAATTCCGCGCTCGCCTTGCTGGCCTCATCCGCACCACCGGCCACCTCGGCCGCCACCTGGCCGATGTTGGTGACGTTGCGGTTGATGTCTTCGGCCACCGCGCTTTGCTCTTCGGCGGCGCTGGCGATCTGGGTGTTCATGTCGTTAATCACCGACACCGCTTCAGTGATCGCATCCAGGGCGCCGGCGGCCTGGGCGGCGTGCTTAACGCTCTCGTCGGTTTTGCCTTGGCTGTCTTCCATGACCTTCACCACTTCACGGGTGCCGTGCTGCAGTTGCTGGATCATGGCCTGGATTTCTTCGGTGGCCTGCTGGGTTTTCTGCGCCAGGTTGCGCACTTCGTCCGCTACTACGGCAAAACCGCGGCCCTGTTCGCCGGCCCGCGCTGCTTCGATGGCCGCGTTCAAGGCGAGCAGGTTGGTCTGCTCGGCAATGCCGCGAATGGCGGTGAGGATGGCGTTGATGTTTTCGCTGTCTTTGGCCAGGTTCTGAACCACCGACACGGCGCGACCGATTTCGGTGGCGAGCGAGGCGATGGCCTGCGAGGTGTTGTTGACGATGCGTTTGCCTTCATTGGCTGAGCGGTCGGCGGCGTTGGCAGACTCGGCCGCCAGGGTGGCGTTACGCGCGACGTCCTGGGCAGTGGCGGTCATCTCGTGTACGGCGGTGGCTACTTGGTCGATCTCGGTCATTTGTCGCTGCACGCCCTGGTTGGTGCGGATGGCGATGTCGGCGGTGTTCTCCGAAGAGTCGCTGACTTTCTGCACCGAGCCCACCACGTCGCGAATCATGTTCTGCAGCTTGTTTAGGAATGTGTTGAAGCCGTTGGCGATTTGGCCCAGCTCGTCGGCACGGTCCACGTGCAGGCGCTTGGTCAGGTCGCCGTCGCCTTTGGCGATGTCGTCCAGCATCACCACCATCTGTTTCAGCGGGCGGGCAATGCCGTAACCCACAAACCAGATCACCAACAGGCCGATGCCGGCAATCACCAGGCCCACGAGGGTCATGCCGAGGGTGTCGGTTTGGCGTTGGTCGTTGAGTTTCTGATGCAGAGCGTTGAGTTCGGCATACACGGCTTTTTCCGGTACTTGCAGCACGAGGGTCCAGCGGCTGCCGGTTTCGGCGATGTTGAATGGCATCAACAATTGCAGCTCGCCGGTGTCTTTGTTGGTGCTGAAGGTCGCCTGGCCCAGCGGCAGCGATTTTACGTCGCCAATGCCCGGCAGCACTTCGGTGCTTGGCGCGCCGAGTTTGCTGGGGTCTTTGGTGTAGGCAACGATGCGGCCGTTGTTGGAAATCAGGCCCAGCTCACCGGCGCCGTCGTAAAGCTTGGCGTCTTCGGTTTTAAGCAGTTCCTGAATGAAGTCGACGGTGAGGTCGGCACCGACGATGCCTTTGAATTCGCCCTTGGCCAGAATCGGCACGTTGAACGAGGCGAGCATGACCATCTTGCCGCCCATTTCGTAGGGAGCCGGATCGATCAGGCAGGTGCGCTTGGTTTCGCGCGGGCAGAGGTAATACTCGCCGGCACGCACGCCGGTGGGCAGCAGCTTGCTGCTTTCGATATCCGGGCCGAGGGTGTCGAGGGTCAGGCTGCCGTCCTCTTTGCGGTACCACCACGGAATAAAACGCCCGATGTCGCTGGCGCCCTTGGCGGTCTGCCCGGCGTAGGCGGCGTCATTGCCGTCAAACGCGCCAGGCTCCCAGCCGATATAGGCATCGACCAGTTTCGGATTCTTTTGCAGGGCGTCGTGCAGCACGTTGAGTAATTCTTCCCGCGACAGGCTCACCGCCGGCGCGCCGCTGCTGTCGGTCTCGCCCACCAGAGCATTGGTTTGCGCGACGCCGGCGGCGATGACCAAGGGATATTCCAGCTCACGCAAAATTTGACTGACCTGCGCCTGGGCCAGTGTGGTCAGACGCTGGTGAATCATTTCTTCAAGCAGCGACTGGGTGCTGGTTTTCACCATGTCCTGGGTGCGCGCACCGGCGAATAGGGAATACAGCACCAGCGCGGCCACGACCGCCAGCACGCTGGCACCGGCCAACAAGGCCACAGAGAACTGGATGGATTTCAAACGCATGAACACCCCCACATCGGACTTTGTTGGCAACCTGTCCCTGGCGTATCGGCCGCCTGCTGCGAAAGCATGAGCGGCGGACATGTGTAGCAAAGATGGCCGATTGCCAGAGCGCAAGTGTGGTTGTTCTGCAAAGGTGGGCGCACTAGCATACGAACCCGTTTATGGAGGACCGGTATGAAGCACTCTTTTCGTTTGACGGTAGTGGCCGCAGGCCTGCTACTGAGCGCCTGTCAGGCGGTCAACACCACCAGCGGCGACTCTGTTGGAGTGGGACGCAAGCAGTACATGTTCAGCATGCTGTCGACCCAAGAGGTCAACCAGATGTATGCGCAGTCGTATCAGCAAACCCTTAGCGAGGCCAAAGGCAAAGGCCAGCTGGACAAGACCAGCGCCAACGCCAAACGCGTTGACGCAGTGGCCAAACGGCTGATTGCCCAGGCGCCAAAGCTGCGCCCGGATTCGGCGCAGTGGGCGTGGGAAGTGAACCTGGTCGACAGCGAAGAGCTCAACGCCAACTGCGGCCCTGGCGGCAAGATCATTGTGTACAGCGGCCTGATCGACCAACTGAAACTCACCGATGACGAGCTGGCCGCCGTCATGGGCCACGAAATTGCCCACGCCTTGCGCGAGCATGGCCGCGAGGCCATGTCCAAGGCCTACGGCATGGAAATCGCCAAGCAAGGGGCCGGCGCATTGCTGGGGCTGGGCGAAGATTCGATGGCCTTGGCCGACACGGTGGTGGAATACAGCCTGACGCTGCCCAACAGCCGCGAGAACGAAAACGAAGCTGACCTGATCGGCCTCGAACTGTCCGCCCGCGCCGGTTACAACCCCAATGCAGCGGTAACCCTGTGGCAGAAAATGAGCCAGGCCAGCGAAGGTTCGCCGCCTGAGTTCATGAGCACGCACCCGGCCAGCAGCAGCCGCATCGCCTCGTTGCAGGCGGCGATTCCGAAAGTTGAGCCGTTGTATCAGCAAGCCAAACCGAAGTAATAAAACTGTGGGAGCGGGTGTGCGGCAGTCGGTTGGCCGCGCTTGGTCAGGCTTAGAAACGGCGACAGGCCTATCGCGGCTAAAGCCGCTCCCACAGCTTCTTTGTATTCGTTTAGGGCAACGCCACTTCCGCGAACGGTCGGGTCACCAAGCCCAGCTGTGAGCGGAAGCTTTCCATGTCGAAGATGGTGCACAGTTCTTCGATTTCCCCGCCGCAGGTCAGCGTCCAGCAGGCCATCGCCGAAATGCTCAGCACCTTGTCGCTGGCAGGATAGCCCAGGGTAGGTTTTTCCAGAGTGCCGATCAGGGTGCTCCACGTGAACACCTTATTGCCCTCGGCCAACATTTCTTCGACCACCACAACCAAGTCGGGCATGGCGCTGCGGATGTCGACGACCATATGGCCAAAGGCTTCGCTGTCGAGCGGGCGCCCAACGAACGAACTTTTGTAGATAAAGCTTTTACTGTGCAGTTGTTCAGCGAGAGCGACTCGACCTTTATTCCATGACAGGTCGATGTGGTGGCGGACCAGCTTTTTCATATCATCCAATGACATAGCGGCGCTCGGCAGGGTGGGCTAAGAGGGCTTCCTTTAACCAGAAGCAAGCCTAGCGGACTCTGCCTGGCGCCGCCGTGAATCGGCATTGGCCGAAACGCCAGTAACCTGGCGTCAGATAAGTGCTGCGGGTTAAACCATGCCGCTCGCTTGCAGCGCTTTGTAGATCGCGATGCCCGCCAGAATGAAGAACGCACCGGCTGCCAAACGGCGAATCAAGGTGAGCGGAAGCTTGTCGGCAGCGAAATTGCCGGCCAATACCACTGGCACGTTTGCCAGCAACATGCCAACCGTGGTGCCGATAATGACGAGCCAGAGCTCGGGATATTGCGCGGCGAGCATCACGGTGGCGATCTGGGTCTTGTCGCCAATTTCCGCCAGGAAGAAAGCAATCAGCGTGGTCAGGAACGGACCGAAGCTACGGGCCGTAGTCGTTTCGTCGTCATCGATTTTATCCGGCACTAAGGTCCACAACGCGGTGGCGGCAAAGCTCACCGCCAGAATCCAGTGCAACACCACATCGGAGAAAAATCCGCTGACCCATGCGCCCACCGCGCCGGCCGCCGCATGGTTGGCGAGGGTGGCCACGACAATGCCGGCGATGATCGGCCAGGGTTTACGAAACCGCGCCGCCAAAATAAGGGCGAGCAGCTGGGTTTTGTCGCCAATTTCAGCCAAGGCGACAATACCGGTTGGAACGAGAAGGGAATCAAGCATCAGGCTTCCTCAGGGGCGGGTAGACACGGCTATGACACGTACTTCTTCCCGCCCCGGGTAAGGAGTTACGTGTCATAGGTCTTGTCAAACCCCTGGGTCCGTCTAGGCGGACCTTGGGTCGCACGCGCCATGCTCTGAGGAGCAAGTATGTTGACGCGTGCCGGGCGAAGCGCTGGCAATTGCAGTGCTTGCGGGAGACTACTCCCCTAGGACGGAGCGGATTCTGCCCGAGGACGCTGTAAGCGGCAAGCCAAAGTTAATGCCGTTTGGCTCGGTAAACGCGAAAACCCTGACCTTCGCCCAGCGTGGCGCACGGCCCCAGATGCTGTTCGATGAGCGGCGGATATTTCAGAAAACTGTTGGCCACCAGGCGCAGTTCACCTTTGTGCTCCAGGTGTTTTACCGCCTTGCGCAACAGCTCTTCCGTGGCGCGGTAATGGGTATGCACGCCTTCGTGGAAAGGGGGATTGGTCAGAATGGCCATCAGGTTTTTCGGCGCGGCATCAATGCCATCGCCGGTGATCACATCCGCTTCAAGGCCGTTGGCCGCCAGGGTTAACCGACTGCTTGCCGCCGCGAATGCATCGACATCCAACAACGTGACCGAACTCTCTGGATAACGCCGTTTCAGCACTGCGCCCACCACGCCGGCGCCGCAGCCGAAGTCGAGCATGTGCCCGCTCGGCAGCTTGTCCACGTGCTGTAGAAACAGCGCGGTGCCGCGATCCAAACGGCCGTGACTGAATACGCCCGGCAAGCTGAGAATGGTCAGCGGGCCGTCGTCGAGTTCCAGTTCATAGCGCTGCGCCAGGGCGTTTAGATCCGGTGCGGCCGGTGCGTTTTCCACCGTCACTTGCCACAGCTGACAATGCCGCGCGCTGTCGAGTTTGCGCGGACTGCCAAAGGGTTGCAGTTGCTTGGCCGCACGTTCGATGCCGGCGCGTTTTTCTCCCACCAGAAACAGCTCACGACCGGCCAGGCGCGATGCGAGCACCGTCAGCAGGTAGTCGGTCAATTCACGCGATTTGGGCAAAAACACCACGGCGGCATCAAACGTACGCTCACCCGGTTCCACGCCGAAATGGCAGCGCTGCGCGAAGCGCTCGCTCAGGTTGTTGTGGTCGCCGGCATGCCAGCTCCAGCCGTGTGCAGCAGGCAGTTCGCCGAGCAAACCGTCAGCCGGCAAACCCGCCAACAGCACGTTACCGGTGAACAGTTCGGGCTGACGCAGCAGCACTTCGCTTCGCGGGTCCATGGGCGTCTCCTTGAGTGGGGCCTGGCAAAAAGCCGGGCAGCTTAGCCGACCTGTCGTTTCGGCGCACCGAGGAAAAATGCCTCGGCGTTTTCGCTTAGTTGGCCAACGATGCGCTGGCGCGCTTCGCGGCTTCCCCACGCGCTGTGGGGCGTGACGATCAGCCGTGGAATGTCGTTCGCCAGCAACGGATTGCCAGCGCTTGGCGGTTCCTGGCTCAGCACATCCGTGGCCGCGCCGCCGAGATGACCCCGGCGCAACGCATCGGCCAGTGCATGTTCATTGACCAGGCCACCACGGGCGGTGTTCAGCAAAAATGCGCTGGGCTTCATGAGCGCCAGCTGCGGCGCGTCGATCAGGTTGCGGGTGTGTTCGTTGAGTGGGCAGTGCAGGGTCAGCGCGTCGACTTGCGGCAGCAAGTGTTCCAGCGGCAGGCGATCGTCTCGGGCCGGTCGTCCCGGCAATTGCCCCAGCAACACGCGCATGCCGAACGCCTCGGCCAGCTTCGCTACTGCGCTGCCCAGTTCGCCGTGGCCGAGCAGGCCGAGGGTTTTGCCTTCCAGTTCGACGATGGGGAAATCCAGCAGGCAGAACTGCTTGGCTTGCTGCCATTTGCCGTCGCGAATGGCCTGTTGGTAATCGGGTAAACGCGTCGCCAAAGCCAGCAGCAACATCAAGGTGTGTTGGGCCACCGAAGGCGTGCCGTAACCCTGACAGTTGCACACCACAACGCCGTGTTCACGGGCGGCAGCGAGGTCGACATTGTTGGTGCCGGTGGCGGCCACCAACACCAGTTTCAGCGCCGGGCAAGCGGCGAACGTTTCAGCGGTGAGAGGGGCTTTGTTGGTGATCACCACCTCGGCGTTTTGCGCGCGTTCGGCCACTTGCTCGGGCGTGCTGCTGGCATGCAGCGTCAGCTCGCCGAAGGCGGCGCGCAGGGGAGCGAAGTCGAGGTCGCCGAGGTCGAGGGAGTCGTGATCGAGAAACACGGCGCGGCTGCGGCTGGTCATCAGCTGTACCTTTTTTGCGGTCGGGGGAGGGCGTATCGTGGCCAGCCTAACAGACTGCGGAGCGCCACTTATGTACTGGACGGAGTTTCTAACCGTTGCCCTGATTCACCTGTTGGCAGTGGCCAGCCCCGGCCCGGATTTCGCCGTGGTGGTGCGCGAAAGCGTGGCCAACGGGCGACGCGCCGGCACCTGGACCGCACTCGGTGTGGGCTGTGCAATCTTCCTGCACGTTACCTATTCGCTGCTGGGCATCGGCCTGATCGTGTCGCAGTCGATTGTGCTGTTCAGTGCGCTGAAATGGCTGGCGGCGGCCTACCTGATTTACATCGGCATCAAGGCCCTTCGCGCGCAACCGGCGCCTGCCGGCGATGAGCAACAGTTGCAGGTGGAGCCGGTACAGCGCAGCGCCCGCAGTGCGTTTGTCAGCGGCTTTGTCACTAACGGCTTGAACCCCAAAGCCACGCTGTTTTTCCTCTCGCTGTTCACCGTCGTCATCAATCCGCATACGCCGTTGCCGGTGCAGGCGGGCTACGGTGTGTACCTGGCCGCCGCGACGGCTACGTGGTTTTGCATGGTGGCGTGGTTGTTTAGCCAGGAGCGTGTGCGCGCTGGTTTTTCGCGCATGGGACATTGGTTTGATCGGGCGATGGGTGTGGTGTTGGTGGGGTTGGGGGTGAAGGTGGCGCTGGCGCGGATGCCGTAAGCACGCGTTGCACATGTAGGAGCGAGCTTGCTCGCGAATGCCGTTTGCAGGGTTCGCGAGCAAGCTCGCTCCTACAGTGAAAAAAAAGCCCGGCATCAGAGCCGGGCTTTTGCGTTTCTGGCAATTGCTTAAACCAACTCAACCGCCACTGCCGTCGCTTCTCCACCGCCGATGCACAACGACGCCACACCACGTTTGCCGCCGGTGTTTTTCAGGGCGTTGATCAAGGTGAGGATGATGCGCGAGCCCGTCGAGCCGACAGGGTGGCCCTGGGCGCAGGCGCCGCCGTAGACGTTGACCTTGGCGTGGTCCAGACCGTGTTCACGCATGGCGAGCATGGTGACCATGGCGAAGGCCTCGTTGATTTCAAACAGGTCGACGTCGTCTTTGTTCCAGCCGGTTTTGGCGAACAGATTGCTCATGGCGCCGATGGGCGCGATGGTGAATTCGCTGGGGTCTTGGCTCTGGGTGGCGTGACCGACGATTTTTGCCAGCGGCTTCAAACCACGACGCGCAGCTTCTTCGGCAGTCATCAGCACCAGCGCGCTGGCACCGTCGGAAATCGAGCTGGCGTTGGCGGCGGTGATGGTGCCGTCTTTGCGGAACGCCGGTTTCAGGCCGGGAATTTTTTCCAGGTTGGCATTCAGCGGCTGCTCGTCGTCTTTCACCACGACCTCGCCTTTGCGGCTGGTGACAGTGACCGGAACGATTTCAGCGGCCAGCGAGCCGTCGGCAATCGCTTTCTGTGCGCGCTTGAGCGACTCGATGGCGTAGGCGTCCATCTCTTCGCGACCGATGCCGTATTTGTCGGCGGTTTCCTGAGCGAACGACCCCATCAAGCGTCCGGTGCGGGCGTCTTCCAGGCCGTCGAGGAACATGTGGTCTTTCACCTCACCGTGGCCCATGCGCAGGCCGGAGCGGGCTTTTTCCAGAATGTAAGGCGCGTTCGACATGCTTTCCATGCCGCCCGCCACCATCACGGTGTTGGTGCCCGCTTTGAGCAGGTCATGAGCGAGCATCACGGCTTTCATGCCGGAGCCACAGAGCTTATTGATAGTGGTGCAACCGGTGGCGGCGGGCAGGCCGGCATTCAGCGAGGCTTGGCGCGCCGGGCCTTGCTTGAGGCCGGCGGGCAATACGCAGCCCATGATCACTTCCTGCACATCGGCGGCTTCGATGCCGGCGCGTTGCACCGCTTCACGAATGGCCAGGGCGCCGAGGTCGACGGCCGGAACGCTGGACAGGCTGCCCTGGAAACCACCCATGGGGGTGCGGGCGCCACTGACGATAACGATGTCTGACATGTGAGCTGCTCTCTCTTTCTCTTGTTCTAGTGAAACATCCGGTGTGGCCGTCGGAGACTGGCCGATGGAGCCGATTCTACCTCGTGACTAAAAGTGGCCAAAGAGTCACGTGGAAATCATTCTTTTGACTGATTTATGCCTAGCGCAGCGGCTCTAGAGTGCGCCATACAAGAAAACGTGAAACGTCGCGACCGAGCCCGCAGGTCCCTGAAACTTGGGCGAATCGCCCGGTCCGGCGCAGGTGTTTCACTCCATTAGGCCGTGTGCATAGGTGTTTTCCATGCTGCAAACCCGCGTAATCCAACCCGCCGACAACGCGTACCAAGCGCCGCTACTGATCAAACGCTTGCTGCTGTCGGGCAGTCGCTACGAGAAAACCCGGGAAATCGTTTACCGCGACCTGGTGCGTTACAGCTACCTCACCTTCAACGAGCGCGTCGCCCGTCTGGCCAACGTGCTCACCAATGCCGGCGTGAAAGCCGGTGACACCGTGGCCGTGATGGACTGGGACAGCCACCGTTACCTGGAATGCATGTTCGCTGTGCCGATGATCGGCGCCGTGCTGCACACCATCAATATCCGCCTGTCTCCCGAGCAGATTCTCTACACCATGAACCACGCCGACGACCGCTTTGTGCTGGTCAACAGCGAGTTCCTGCCGATCTACCAAGGCATCGCCGGCGCCCTCACCACGGTTGAAAAAACCATCCTGCTCACCGACGGCGCTGACAAAACGGCCGACCTGCCCGGTCTGGTCGGTGAGTACGAAGCACTGCTGCAAGCCGCCAGCGCGCAGTACGACTTCCCCGACTTCGATGAAAACTCAGTCGCCACCACCTTTTATACGACCGGCACCACCGGCAATCCCAAGGGCGTGTACTTCACCCATCGCCAACTGGTGCTGCACACCATGGGCATGGCCAGCATGATGGGCGCCGTGCACACGCCGCGGCTGATGGCCAACGATGATGTGTACATGCCCATCACCCCCATGTTCCACGTTCATGCCTGGGGCGTGCCGTATGTGGCGACCATGCTCGGGATCAAACAGGTGTATCCGGGCCGTTACGACCCCGAACTCTTGGTGGGTTTGTGGAAGAAAGAGAAGGTCACCTTCTCCCACTGCGTGCCAACCATTCTGCAAATGGTGATGAACGCCAAAGCCGCGCAAGACGTGGACTTCAAAGGCTGGAAAATCATCATCGGCGGCAGCTCGCTGAACCGCTCGCTGTATGAAGCCGCGAAGGCGCGCGGCATTCATCTGACCGCTGCTTACGGCATGTCCGAAACCTGCCCGATGATTTCCTGCGCCCACATGAACGACGAGCTGCTGGCCGGCAGCGAAGATGAACGCACCACCTACCGAATCAAAGCCGGCGTGCCGGTGCCGCTGGTGGAAGCGGCCGTCATCGACGCCGATGGCAACTTCCTGCCCGCCGATGGCGAGTCGCAAGGCGAGCTGGTGCTGCGCGCGCCATGGCTAACCCAGGGTTATTACCTGGAACCACAGAAGAGCGAAGAACTGTGGGAAGGCGGCTGGCTGCACACCGGCGACGTGGCCACGCTCGACAACATGGGCTTTATCGATATTCGCGACCGTATCAAAGATGTGATCAAAACCGGCGGCGAATGGATTTCCTCGCTGGAGCTGGAAGACCTCGTCAGCCGTCACCCCGGCGTGCGCGAAGTAGCGGTGGTGGGAATTCCCGACCCGCAGTGGGGTGAGCGCCCCTTTGCCCTGTTGGTTGCGCGCGACGGTCATACGCTGGACGCGAAAAGCCTGAAGGAACACCTCAAGCCATTCGTGGAACAAGGGCTGCTGAGCAAGTGGGCGATTCCCTCGCAAATTGCGCTTGTTACCGAAATTCCCAAAACCAGCGTCGGCAAGCTGGACAAGAAACGTATCCGCCTGGATATCGCCCAATGGCAGGAAGCCGGCAGCGCATTTTTGTCCACCGTTTGACTGTATCGGGCCGCACACACAGCGTGCGGCCCGCCTCCCAAGCAAGCGCTTGGCCCCTCCGGCGCTGGCTTTGCGCCACATCCCACCCTCTGTCACCCCTCTAAAACCGCCGAAACCTGCATTCCAGAGTGCTTGGCGCGTTCAAATCACACTTTAGATGGATCATTGCGTACGACCTTGTGGCTATAGTCGCTGCCATCTATAACAAAAAAACAAACATGGAGTAGCGTCGATGACAACAACAAGAACGTTCTGGCGCCGGGCAAAACTGCCACTGGCCGTCAGCCTCGCCACCACCCTCGCCACACCTGCTTTTGCTGTGACCTTTAACGTTGGCGAAATCGAGGGTTCGTTCGACTCGTCGCTGTCGGTAGGCGCGAGCTGGTCGACCCAGAGTCCAGACAGCGATCTGATCGGCGTTAACAACGGCGGTTCTGGTCTCTCGCAAACCTCTGATGACTCGCACCTGAACTTTAAGAGCGGCGAAACCTTCTCGAAGATATTCAAAGGTATT
Organism: Pseudomonas sp. AC229; assembly: GCF_979254655.1. Classification (NCBI taxonomy): domain Bacteria; kingdom Pseudomonadati; phylum Pseudomonadota; class Gammaproteobacteria; order Pseudomonadales; family Pseudomonadaceae; genus Pseudomonas; species Pseudomonas sp. AC229. The sequence continues at coordinate 148,534 of NZ_CEEDHK010000002.1, read as the reverse complement.
CACGACCTCGAACTGAAATACGGCGATACCGGCGTATTCGTTCGCGGTAAGTATTGGTATGACTTTGAACTGAAGGACGAGGACCGCGAGTTCAAGCAGATCTCCGATCACAATCGCAAGGAAGGCGCTCAGGCCTCCGGCGCGCAAATTCTCGATGCGTTCGTCTATCACAATTACCAGATCGCTGATCAGCCAGGCTCTGTGCGCCTCGGTAAACAGGTCGTGAGCTGGGGTGAAAGTACCTTTATTCAGAACGGGATCAACTCGATCAACCCGGTCGACGTCTCTGCCTTCCGCCGTCCAGGCGCAGAAGTGAAAGAGGGCCTGATCCCGGTAAATATGTTCTTCGTTCAGCAGAGCCTGACGGAGAACCTTTCGGCTGAGGCGTTCTATCAGCTGGAATGGGACCAGACTGTTACTGATAACTGCGGAACGTTTTTCGCCCAGCCCGATATCGTGGCCGATGGCTGCGAAGGCAACCTGCGCGTTCTTAACTCAGTCAGCACATTGCCAGCTGCCGCCTTGCCAGCACTGGCCGCGCGTGGAGTCGATGCAAATAGCGAGGGTGTATTGGTACGCCGCAGTGGTGACCGGGACGCTAGAGACGGCGGTCAATGGGGTACAGCATTCCGTTACTTCGCGGACGAGCTCGATACCGAGTTCGGTCTCTATTTCATGAACTATCACAGCCGTGCGCCGATCTTCAGCGCAACCGGTGCGCCAGCCAGTGCTTACGCTTCTTTTGGTCCAGGCGGCGCATTCACTCCGCTCGTAGTTGCGGGTAACTCCAGTTACTTCCTCGAGTATCCAGAGGACATTCGTCTGTACGGTTTGAGCTTCTCGACCACTCTGCCTACAGGGACGGCGTGGAGCGGTGAAGTGAGCTATCGCCCGAATGCGCCGGTTCAACTGAACTCGACGGACATCCTTTATTCCGGTCTGACTCCACTGCCAGGCTTCAGCAATGTGTCGCTGTTGGGCGGCGTTCCTGGTCAGGATCAACACGGTTACCGTCGTAAGGAAATCACCCAGTTCCAAACTACTTTCACGCACTTCTTTGACCAAGTCATGGCCGCCGAGCGCGTAACAGTAGTGGGCGAAGTAGGTGTCACTCACGTTGGTGGCCTTGAAAGCACGTCTGATGTTCGCTACGGCCGTGACCCGATTTACGGACCAGGCGATCTGCCAGGCACACGTCCGAACACCGGCGGTGCAAGCTTCCCGGCCAGTGCAGCCAGTCCGGCTTGCGTGGCGTTGAACCGAGGCACCATCAATGGCGCTGGCGCCGGTGCAGACAGAAGCAACGTCAGCTCCGACTGTAATAGCGACGGTTACACCACTGCCACTTCCTGGGGCTACCGTGCCCGGGTTATCTGGGATTACAACAGCGTATTCGCCGGGGTCAACCTGAAGCCAAACGTTGCCTGGTCTCACGATGTTCATGGCTATGGCCCGAACAGCACCTTTAACGAAGGCAGCAAAGCCATCAGCCTTGGTCTGGACGCCGAATACCAGAACACCTACACCGCCAGCCTTAACTACACCAATTTCTTCGGTGGCGACTACAACACCCTGGTAGACCGCGACTTCGCCGCGCTCAGCTTCGGCGTGAACTTCTAAGCAGACAAAGAACTTTGAGGAAGACGATGACTATGAAAATAACAAAGAGTCTGCTCAACACCGGCGCTGCACTGGCGCTGTCGATGTTGGCTACTAGCGTAATGGCCGCTGTTTCGGCCGAAGAAGCTGCCAAGCTCGGTACTACTCTCACGCCGCTGGGCGCGGAAATGGCCGGCAACGCTGACGGCACTATTCCGGCCTGGACTGGCGGTTTGCCGAAAAACGCCGGCACTGTCGATGCCAAAGGATTTATCAGCGACCCGTTCGCCAGTGAAAAGCCGCTGTTCACCATCACCGCGCAAAATGTTGAGCAGTACAAAGCCAAGCTCACCCCTGGCCAGTACGCGATGTTCAAACGCTATCCGGAAACCTACAAGATTCCGGTGTACACCACGCACCGTACCGCTACCGTTCCTGCTGACGTGCAGGAAGCGGCGAAGAAAAACGCCGTTAACACCAAGCTGGTTCAGGGTGGCAACGGCCTGGAGAACTTCACCACTGCGTACCCGTTCCCGATTCCGAAGGACGGTGCCGAAGCGATATGGAACCAAATCACCCGTTATCGCGGCGGTAGCCTGCGTCGTCTGGTAACCCAGGCCACGCCTCAGGCCAACGGTTCCTACTCGCTGGTGTACTTCCAGGATCAGTTCACCTTCCGCGCCAACCTGACCGACTACGACGCCAGCAAGCCAAGCAACATCCTGTTCTACTTCAAGCAACAGGTAACGGCGCCGTCGCGTCTGGCCGGTAACGTATTGCTGGTGCACGAAACCCTCGATCAGGTTAAAGAGCCGCGCCTGGCGTGGATCTACAACGCCGGTCAGCGCCGTGTTCGCCGCGCTCCGCAAGTGTCGTATGACGGTCCAGGTACCGCCGCCGACGGCCTGCGTACCTCGGACAACTTCGACATGTACAACGGCGCGCCAGATCGTTACGACTGGAAGCTGGAAGGCAAGAAAGAAATCTACATTCCGTACAACAACTACCGCCTCGATTCGCCGAACCTGAAGTACGCCGACATCATCAAGGCCGGTCACATCAACCAGGACCTGACCCGTTACGAGCTGCACCGCGTCTGGCACGTAGTGGGCACGCTGAAAGCCGGCGAGCGCCACATCTACGCCAAGCGTGACTTCTACCTCGACGAAGATACCTGGCAGGTATCCGAAGGCGACCACTACGACGGTCGTGGCACCCTGTGGCGTGTAGCGGAAGCTCATGCCGAGTACTACTACGACAAGCAAGTGCCGTGGTACACCCTGGAAACCCTATACGACCTGTTGTCTGGCCGTTACATCGCTCTGGGTATGAAGAACGAAGAGAAACAAGCGTACGACTTCGACTTCAAAGCATCCGAGTCGGATTACACGCCAGCAGCCCTGCGCCAGTCCGGCGTTCGGTAAGCGTAGCGCCATAAAAGAACCGGCCTCCTGGCCGGTTTTTTTATGGCTGAGCGATCGGCTGCGCGTCGGCGATGCGGCGTTGCGTCCTCGCTTTAGATGCTCACGTACTGCAGTACGCTCCGCTCTAAAGCTGCGGGGCGCCTTGCCTCGCCTTAGCTCGCTCGATCTCGGTCTTCGTCGCGGTCGAAAAGCAAAAGCATCGAGGCTAAAGCCTCTCCCACAGGGACCGAGTTTTTTGTAGGAGCGGCTTTAGCCGCGATGCTTTGGATTTGGCGCGTCGGCGATGCTGCGTTGCGTCCTCGCTTTAGATGCTCACGTACTGCAGTACGCTCCGCTCTAAAGCTGCGGGGCGCCTTGCCTCGCCT
>NZ_CEEDHK010000002.1:0-145046 GCF_979254655.1 Pseudomonas sp. AC229 | reverse complement strand
TGGCTCGCTCGATCTCGATCTTTGTGGCGGTCGAAAAGCAAAAGCATCGAGGCTAAAGCCTCTCCCACAGGGACCGAGTTTTTTGTAGGAGAGGCTTTAGCCTCGATGCTTTTGATCTACAGCTTTTTCAGCATTTTCGTGCAAGTTCACCGGCAATACTTCAAAAGCACGCCTCAAGGGGCTAGGCTGCAAAGCGCCGATGCATTGCCCGCCATGACGTCTACAGGCCCCATAACAAGAAACCGCCGATGACCGATCTTTCCAGTTCCCAAGGTTTGGCCTTTCCTACCATCGCCGGTGGAGAAGGGCGGTTCTTCCGCCCACCGCTGCCGGCTGGCTATATCACCCGGCCCCGTTTGTGTGAGCGCCTGATCAGCGGTTTGTCGGGCCGTTTGCTGTTGCTCACGGCCCCGGCGGGGTTTGGCAAAAGTTCGTTGGCGATCGAGTTCTGTGAACGCTTGCCTAGCCGTTGGCAAAGTCTGTGGCTGGGGCTAAGCCAGATGGATAGCGACCCTGGCCGTTTTCTGGAGCGCTTGGTTCTTGGGCTGCAGCGCTGCTTTCCCGGTTTGGGTGAGGAAGCGTTAGGGCTGCTCAAGTTGCGCCAGCGCCATCAGCCGTTTGCCTTTGAAGAGTGGCTCGACGGCCTGCTCGACGACCTGACCAAGCGCCTCGACCCGGCCAATCCGCTTTTATTGGTACTCGACGATTACCACCTGGCTCAAGGCCCAGTGCTGGACCGTTGTCTGCAATTTTTCCTCAACCATTTGCCTGCCGGAATGCTGCTGTTGGTCACCAGCCGCCAGCGTCCGAACTGGCACCTGGCCCGGTTGCGCTTGTCGCGTCAACTGTTGGAACTGCAAGAGCAGGACCTGCGCCTGACGCTCGGCGAGTCTAGCCAACTGCTGGAAAGCCAGAGCGTGAATCTGCAAGGCGAGGCGCTGGACAACCTGTTGCAGCGCAGCGAAGGCTGGGTGGCGGGTCTGCGCTTATGGATGTTGGCCGCTAGCGAAGGCGGCGATACGCAGAATTGGGGCCACTCGCTGGACGGCGCCGATGGCCTGATTCGTGATTACTTGCTCGAAGAAGTGATCGAAAGCCAGGGCGCCGACGTGCAGGAATTTCTCTACGAAACCGCGTTCCTTGAGCGCTTTTGCGTTGAGCTGTGCGACGCCGTGCGCGACAGCCATGACAGCGCCACCATTCTTCAACACCTGCAAGCGCATCAGGTTTTCCTGGTGCCGCTGGATGAGCACGGGCGTTGGTTTCGGTATCACCATTTGTTTTCCGATTTACTGCGCGCCCGCCTGCCGGTCTCCCTGAGCCAGCCAGCAGCGAAGCTGCACCTGCGTGCGTGCCGTTGGTTCAGCGGCCAGGGTTTGCTGGACGAGGCCATCGAGCAGGCGCTGCGGGCCGGGCAGCCGGATGTGGCCGCCAGTCTCGTGCAAAATTTGTCCGAGGAGCAGTTGCTCGGTGAACAGAATGTGGCGATGTTGCTGCGCTGGAAAATGGACTTGCCGGAAAGCCTGCTCGGCAGTTCGCCGCGGCTGATTGTGTTGTACGCCTGGGCGTTGGCGCTGGCCTGTCAGCTCGATGCGGCCGAAGACTTGGCCAGCCAGTTGTCGCGTTTCTTGCCGGCGGCCAACGCCCGCGCGCAACGCTCCATGATCGGCCAGTGGCTGGCGCTCAGCGGCGTGATTGCTCGCGGTCGTGGCGACAGCGCGCTGGCCGAAGCGTATTGCAGCGAGGCCTTGTCGGCGTTGCCGCAAGAGCGTTGCGGCCAGCGCCTGATGTGCCTGTCGACCCTGGCCAACTTGGCCATCACCCGCAACGACTTGTGGCGCGCCCGTGGCTTGAACCGCGATGCGTTGGAACTGGCGCAGCGCTACGGCAATCCGCTGTTCGAAGCACTGGCTTACTACGACCGCGCCCGTGTGCTGCAAGCCCGTGGCGAAGTGTTGCGCGCTCAGGAAGAAGTGCGCCACGGCCTGGATTGTTTGCGCGGGCTTTCGTCGCAGCGCCTGTATGCGGTACGCGCGCGCCTGACGTTGTATGAGGGTTACCTGCTCACCTTGCGCCTCGACCCTGAAGCCGGGCGCGCACGTTTGTTGGCGGGCATCAGCGAGGCCCGCGCCTGTCGTGACACCAGCGTGCTTATCGGCCATTGCGTGCTCGCCACTATCGAGGGCCGCAGCGGCCGCTTGAACGAAGCGTTCGCCCAGCTCGCCGAAGCCGAGCGCTTGATGCATATCTGGGACGTGCCGGCGATCTACTACCTCGCCATGATTACCGTAGTGAAGTGCGAGTTGTGGCTGATGCGCGGCCAGACCGAACTGGCCAGCGACTGGCTGTATCGCCTGGCCACCACTTACAGCGGCGAGCAGGCCGCCGCTGCGCCGGAATACAACCCGCAACTGCCGCTGCACATTGAAATGCAGCAGGCGGTGCTGGAGCGGTTGCAAGGTCGCACGGCCGATGCCGAGCGGCGGCTGCGCTCGTTGATTGCACGAGCGCAAGGCGTGGGCGGTCAGCTCATGGGCGGCTTTGCCCAGGTTCAACTGACCCTGCTGTTGCTTGACCAAGGGCGCGAGCGCGAAGCCCAGCAGCAACTGTTCAGCAGCATGGAGTCGGCGATTGGCGGCGGGCTGCTGCCGTTTAACGAACTGCTCAGCAAACACCCCCAGTGGCTGCGTGAACAACTGCTACCCCGCCCCGGTTGCCCGCTGCGCGAGCGGCTGCTTGGGTTGTTGCCGGCCCTGGAAGAGGGCGAGGTGTTTGAAGCCATCGATAGCAGCGTGCAGACCGAAGCGCTGAGCAGTCGTGAGCTGTCGGTGCTCAAGCTGATCGCCAAAGGTTGCTCCAATCAGGAGATCAGCGAGCAACTGTTTATCTCACTGCACACCGTAAAAACCCACGCGCGGCATATCAACAGCAAGCTTGGCGTCGAGCGGCGCACTCAGGCGGTGGCACGGGCCAAGGCGATTGGCGTGTTGCGCTAAGTGCTTGGTTCGTTGGTTCTTCGTTGTAGGAGCTAGCTTGCTAGCGAACCCTGCACACGAAATTCTCAAACTTCGTTTCCAGGGTTCGCGACCAAGGTCGCTCCTACAGGGCAACGATCAAGGCGCGGTCAGGTCCAGCTTCTTCGCCGCCGGCTTCTGCGGCGCCGGCATCGCCAACTGGTTTTCCACATCCGTTTGAATCGCCAGCAGCACCGGCAGCAGGTCGTTCATGCTGCTGCGCACTTCGCTGTACGGGTGCTTTTGCGCCAACTCGTCAATGCGCGCCAGCAGTTGCGGCCGCACCTGGGCGTTGAGGTGCACGAACAGCTCGGGCAGTTGTTTGCTGATCTCGGCGGCATACAGGGCCAAATCTTCGCGGCCGAATTGCTTGGTCAAACCCAGATAGTCGAGGGCGCTGGAGGTGAGCATGGCAGCGGCCTCTTTGGTGTCTTGCAGCCCTTGCAGGCGCACCGGGTTGCTTTGTTCAGGCTGCGAGAGGGTCATCCAGAACTCGGTCGTCAGGGTGAACAGCACTGCTTGCTGGCGCAGCGAATACGTCATCAAACCCAGCGCTTCGGCGCCGTAGGGTTGCTGCACGGCGTGGAAATCAAAGTACAGCCGCATCAATTCTTTTAGCTGGAACAGCAGCTCGCGCGCCTCGTTCTGACGCAGCTCCAGCGGCGCGTAAATGTTCAGCTGCGCGCGGAAATTTTCTTCGCTGACCATGCGCTGATAGATCGGCCCGGTGAACTCGCCGCTGCGCCGGGGCAGGGCGTTGGCTTGGCTGCTGTCGAGTTTTTGCAGCGCTTCGACCAGTTGGTGATAGTCGCGGCTGCTCCACGGATTTTGAATGTCGGGAATTTTCTCGCCGAGATAAAACAGCTCCGCAGCCGGCAGCGTGCGCGTGATAACCAGCAAAAGGATGGCCAGCGGCCAGAACAGGCGGCGTGATAGCTTCATGGCAAGGGCGTTCCGGCAGCGGTTCTTATAGGAATGGGTGCAAGAGTACCCAGCCCGTCTGGCGCCGTCACCGGGCTGAGGGTTGGTTTTAGGAGAACGTGCAATGGAAGCGGAAAAGGCCGTGCAAGGCGCCGTGTTGGCGGTGTTCGAAGACCTCGGCGGTTACGGCGCTGTGGCACGCCAACAAGGCGAGGTGGCAGACGGTCCGCTGGTTGGGCACTTGCAGCGCATCAACATCCAGCTCACGGCCATTCCGGTGTTCGCGCGTAAAGGCTTGAGCGAGACCACCGTGAACGACCTGCTCGCAGCGGCGAACGTCTCGCGCCGGACCTTCTATAAATACTTCGACAACAAAATGGATGTGCTCGAAGGCATCTATCAAACCGCCGTGGTGCTGCTATTGGCGCGCTTTCGCGACATGCAACAAGGCGCCGGCAGCCCGCAAGATTGGCTGCGCAATATGGTCGGTTGTTTCTTCGACTACCACTCGGCCGTGGGGCCGATCATTCGCCTGATGCAAGAAGAGGCGCTGCGAGCAGACTCGCCTCTGGCCCGTCATCGGCAGCGCGCCCACGTGGAAATGACCGCGTTGTTGGTCGAGCGCCTGGAGCACGACGGCAATCGTCGCGATCCGCTGACCTACCGCGCGCTGATCTGGGCGCTGGAAACCAGCTCCCTGGAATTGCTCGGCCGCTCGGCCACGCGGGTAGAAATCGAACACGCGAAGACAGTGCTGAGCGACTTGCTGATCGCCGCGCTGTGCCCCGTCACAACCTAGGTTGGGCGCCAGGCGTAAACGGCCATGCTTTGATGCCACGACCTATAACAAGATTGTCGAGGTCTTCGCATGTCTGCTTCCAGCCTGACTCTTTCGCCGCCGTTGGCGGTGGGTTTTGCCCGATTGGGGTTTGGGGCGTTGCCCCTGGATCGTCTCAAAGCGCGTTACGCCCATCCGGACAGCGGCTCGCGGTTTGTTGAGCTGGACGGTTTCAACGTGCATTACCGCGATGAAGGCACGCGAGACAAACCGGCGCTGGTGCTGATTCACGGCGTGGTTGCGTCGCTGCATACCTGGGACGGCTGGATCAGCGCTTTCGCCGACCAGTACCGCATCATTCGCTTTGACGTGCCCGGCTTCGGCCTCACCGGCCCTGCGCGTGACGGCCAGTACAACGCCGAGCGCATGGTGAAGGTGTTCGGTTTGCTGCTCGACCACTTGGGCGTGAACAAAGCGGTGATCGCTGGCAACTCACTGGGCGGCTACATCGCCTGGAACTTCGCCCTGGCGCAGCCGCAACGGGTGGAGAAATTGATACTGATCGACCCGGCCGGCTACCACATGCGCAAAGTGCCGCTGATGATCGCCGCCGCCGCATTGCCCGGTGCTACCTGGGCCATGCCGATGTGGATGCCGCGCGCGCTGATCGCCCAGGGCATCAAGGAAGTGTATGGGGAACCTGGGCGTATCAAACCTGGCGTGGTCGATCGTTACTACGACCTCAGCCGCCGCCCGGGCAACCGTCGGGCAATGATGGATATCTTCCGCGTGCTGCTGAACGTGAACCGCGAAGAACTGCACGGCACTCCGGCGCGCGTGGCACAGATCACCACGCCAACGCTGCTGATGTGGGGCGACCGTGACCGCTGGATTTCGCCGAAACATGTACCGCTGTGGCAGCGCGATTTGCCGGGTATTCAGGTGAAAACCTATCCCGGCGTGGGGCATATTCCGATGGAAGAAATTCCGGAGCAGAGCGCGGCAGACGCGCTGCGGTTTTTGCAGGGCTAAAGAGAATCGTAGGAGCGAGCTTGCTCGCGAAGCCCTTCGTTAGCAGGGTTCGCGAGCAAGCTCGCTCCTACAAGATCGCAAGGCGAAAAAAATGGCTCATTTGAGAGCCATTTTTTCGTCGAGCTTCGGTGTTCAAGCCGTCTGCGCCACCCGCACATCAAACTCATCGCGCGTGCTGTGCAGCAGATCAATATTGTCGTGCTGCCACGGATGGAAGCCATCTTTAAAGAAATCGAGATAGGTTTTGATCAACGGCCGGAACACGCCATTCTTGCCCCACATCCACTGAATGCCGTCGCGCCAGACGCGCCAGTTCCACAGCAGGCCGTCTTGCTTGAGCATGTGGGTCATGCCCCGGAACGTGTCGAACACAAAGAAGAACGTGCCCATCATCATCGCCCGGCGCAGCAATTTGCGGCTGCCGCACACTTGGTTGTAGACGTCGAAGGCGACGGCTTTGTGCTCGGTTTCTTCCAGCGCGTGCCAGCGCCAGAGGCGAATCAGCTCCGGGTGCGCGCCTTGCAAATGGCGCGGCTCTCGCAGCAAACCGTCGGCCATGATCGCGGTGATGTGCTCCAGCGCGGCGGTCGCGGCCAGTTGGCGCTGCGGTGAGAATTTCTTCTGCGTATAGCGGATTCGGGCCTGGGCGCGTTTCTCGATTCGCGTGATGTTGTAGCCCAGGTCGCGAAGGCGGTTGCTGTATTCCAAGTGCTCGCGGCTGTGGTGACCTTCCTGGCCGATAAAACCACGAATCTGTTCCTTCAATACCGGGTCGGTGATTTGGTCGCGGAAGTGGCGCACCGAGTCAATAAAGAAGCGCTCGCCGTCGGGGAACAACACCGACATGGCGTCGAACAAGTGGGTCTTGAATGCATCGCCGCCGTGCCAGTGCCGAGGCAGTGGATTCGGCAGGTCGAAATCCAGGTGACGGGGGCGAATTTGCAAGCCTTCGGGCGTGGTGCTGACCATTGCTGACTCCCTGAGTCGTTGCTTAACCATGGTTGGCACTATGGCCGCGGCTTGCAACCTCGCAAAGGTTGATAGCTGCCAATGTGGCGGTCATATATGGCCAGTTGGTGTGTCACCTTGGCGTACCTGGGGTAACAGCAAAGGCGCTTAGGCATTTGCTCGCTGGCGCCGATTTCCAATCCTTTAGGAGTGGTGTGGCGGCTTGGCACACTTGAGTATTCCTGCGTTGCGCGTCATTTCTGGCCACCGGCCCGGCGCTAAAAAAGAACAATAAGGAAGAAGTTTAGCCACGATGAAGCAGTCCATGAATTTTGCTGCCGAGCTGGTGCCCATTGCCTACGCCAGCGCTTTGATTGACCTGTGCGCCGAGCTGGGCGTGCCAGGTGATGACCTGCTGCGCGCCGCCCGAATAAAGCCGCAATTGCTCGAATCGCCTAACGGGCGCCTATCGTTTATCGACTTCAACCTGCTCGCCAGCGCTGCGCTCACGCTATGCAAAGAACCGGCGTTGGGCTTGCTGCTGGGCCAGCGCCTCAACGTGTCGACCCACGGCATTCTCGGCTACGCCGTGCTGTCCAGCGCCACGTTGGATAAAGCCATTCAGTTCGCGCTCAAGTACTACCGCGTACTGGGCCTGGCTTATGAGCTGGAACGGGTAGAAGCGTTTGAACGTGTGGAACTGCGCGCCAGCGAAGCAATGCCGCTCGGCGCACTCAGTCGCTTCGCCGCCGAAGGCTTGCTATGCAGCTTGCACAGCATTGCGCAGTTTTTGCTTGGGGAAAAAATGCACGGTATCGAGGTGGGTTTCGCGTACCCGGCGCCGCAGCATGCCGAGCGTTACTCAGAAGTGTTCGGCGTGCGCGTGCAGTTCGACCAGGCCTATCACCGCATCAGCATCCCGCAACATTACCTGCAACGTCCCATGGCCCTGGCCAACCCGGCGACTGTGCACATGTGTGAGCAACAGTGCGAAGCGCTGCTCGCCACACTCGATGTTCAAGACGCCTTGCTCACCCGCGTTCGCCGCCTGCTGCTGGCACGCCCCGGCGACTTTCCCGACCTTGGCAGCGCCGCCAAAGCCCTGCACACCAGTGGCCGCAGCTTGCGCCGGCATTTGTCGGCGATGGGCACGAGTTATCAACAAGTGCTCGACGACGTACGCAAACGCCTGGCCCTGCAATACCTCAGCACCACGCAGTTGCCGCTGTATGAAATTGCGTACCTGCTGGGGTTTAGCGATGCGTCGAATTTTCGTCGGGCGTTTAAGAAGTGGACGGGGAAATTGCCGAGTGATTACAGGACAGAGGGTTAAGCCGTGCGAATTTCGTTGAGCAGTTCAGGGTGCAAATCCAGCAGTTTGAACAGCTTGACCAGCGCCAGCGGCGGTTTGGTTTTACCGGTTTCGTAGCGCGAAAACGCATTCACGCCGCCGCCGAAAATTTCTGCAGCTTCGCGTTGGTCCAGCGCAAGTTTTTTCCGCACCTGGGCGATGAAGGTGGGGTCGACAATGGTCGCGTTGATTTGCTTCGAGAACGTACGCATCGCACTCATCACGCGCTCCGACTCGCTTATATCGAGCACCGACTCATGGCACGCCGGGCAGAAATCGCCGGTGACGCCGGTAATAACGGTGGTTTCGCCTTTGTAGGTATACGGCAGGTCACGCGTCTCGTGAACCAACTGCGCAGCACCGCAAACGGGACATTTCATGTTCATAACTCCTTGAACGAGACAATCAGAAGATCGTCGGTAATCGTCAGCTTCAGATACACAGCACCCATGCACGTACTCGGGCAGTAAACGTCTTGCCAGATGCGGTGGTCCGCGTGCGTCGTCATGCTTTTTCGAAATTCATTGGTCTTCAACGCCATCACCACAGCCAGCACATCACTCAATTCCAAACCTAATTCGCTGGCGCCAATTCGAGCCGACTGAGTCGTGCGAACCTTGCCTTGCGAGACCAACAACTTCACCTGAGCGAGGGAAGAATGGGGAGTCCGTTTCTCCATTTCAAATTAACCTTCTTGGTTGTATTTGGCAAGTAGGTTAACAATCCGTCGCCTACTCGTTTCTGTGTCGCCGAGGCCTTTAAAGCCGCTAGCCAGTAGCGCGTGAGCGGGCCAAAAGGGGAATCGAGAAGGAGCCGGATTGTTTGAAGGAAATTTCGCGAGCGCTCTAAACCGGGAGCTAACGGCAGGTATTGGTGCATTCATCCTTCATTGGGCGTTTCGTGGCCATGCGCGGGCGAGGGGTGTCGGTTGTTCAACTAGCCCTTGAAGCGCGCGGAATCGAAACCGAGAATGGCACCGATTATTCGAAGGAGCTGTCATGAACCCCACGCTGATCCGCGAAACCTTCCCCGTCGGCCCGTTGCAGTGCAACTGCACGATCATTGGCGACCCGGTCACCAAGAAAGCCATCGTGGTCGACCCGGGTGGCAATCCGGATCTGATCATGGCGCGGCTGGAGGCCCATGGGTTGAAGGTGGTGAGCATCATCCATACCCACGCCCATCTGGATCATTTTCTGGCTTCCGGCCAGATGAAGGAGAAAACCGGCGCCACGCTGCATGTGCACGAAGAGGACGGTTTTCTGTGGGACAACCTGGAGATGCAGTGCCGCATGTTTGGCGTGCCCTACACGCCGGTGCCGGTGCCGGACCAGTGGCTGCGCGATGACGAGGAGCTGGCCTGTGGTTGTGGGGTGGCGTTGCATACGCCAGGCCATACGCCGGGGTCGATGAGTTTCTGGTTCCCGCAGGCCAAGCTGCTGATTGCCGGCGATACACTGTTTCGCCGGGGCATTGGCCGCACCGATTTGTGGGGCGGCGACTACCCGACGATTGAGCGCTCGATCAAGCAGCGGCTGTATACGCTGGATGAAGACGCCACGGTGGTGACCGGTCATGGGCCCGACACGCGCCTCGGTGATGAGATGCGCGAGAACCCGTACATTCGCGCCTGACGCCGCTTCGCTTAGGCCTCGGCGCCACGGAATTTTCAGCTAACTTTATGCTCCAACGGTGGTCCGCCCAGCAGGGTGGACCGCGTTTTAGGAGTACGCCCCCCATGTTTACCTTCAGTCGCCTGATCATTGCCGCTACTGCCGTCGCGCTGTTGGCTGGCTGTGCCTCGCAAAATCCGTATGACAATCAACCCCCGAGCTCCAACAACACCGCGAAATATGGCGGTATCGGAGCGCTGGCAGGTGCCGCTGCTGGTGCGTTGATCAATCACGACAACCGTGGCAAAGGCGCGCTGATCGGCGCCGCCGTGGCCGGCGCAGCGGGCGCGGGTTATGGCTATTACGCTGACAAGCAGGAAGCAGAACTGCGCCGCAGCATGCAAGGCACCGGCGTGCAGGTGCAGCGTGAGGGCGACCAGATCAAGCTGATCATGCCCGGCAACATCACCTTCGCCACCGACTCGTCAGACATCGCCAGCAACTTTTATACACCGCTGAACAACCTCGCCAGTTCCTTCAAGCAGTACAACCAGAACACCATTGAAATCGTGGGCTACACCGACAGCACCGGCAGCCGGCAGCACAACATGGATTTGTCCCAGCGTCGGGCGGCCAGCGTGGCCAATTACCTGACCTCGCAGGGTGTAGACGGCTCGCGGTTGTCCACTCGCGGTAACGGCCCGGACCAGCCGATTGCCACCAACGACACGGCCGATGGCCGCGCCCAGAACCGCCGCGTGGAGGTCAACCTGAAGCCGCTGCCGCAAGCGGTGCAGCAGCCGCAGCAATACCAGCAGCAACCTCAGCAGTACCAGCAGCAGCCGTATCAACAACCTCAGCAGTACCAGCAATATCCGCAATAAGCGCTAGCCGCTGAGCAGAGGCCTCCCATGCGGAGGCCTTTTTTTAATTCGCTTGAGCTGTCCAAGCGAAGACAAAAAGCGCCGAGTTTCATGGCCGATACAGATGCAGTCGAACATGCCTTTGCGATTGCCTCGTATCCGCTCGCTGATCTTTTAGTGGCAAAGCGCCGCGCTCGAAATTCCTGACTAGACTTCAGCCCAATGGCCCGATTGGACCATTGGTTGCCAGGTCGCTTTACCAAGGGGCAGGAGCGCTGGAGAAGGATCAGGAGCATACATGGACGAAAACCCCGGGTTACATTCGCGCCGCCCCTGGCTGCCTTTTTTGGTAGCGCTGGGACTCATGGCGGGACTGGGCGCGCTGGTGGTGTGGCAGTGGCAAGAGCTGCAGACCAACAACCGACGCGAGCAGGAACAACGCTTCAGCATTGCTGTGGACGATGTGCAGCAAAGCATTCTTGAACGCATGCACGCCTATGAAATGGTGCTGCGCGGCATGGCCGGGTTACTGGCTGGCAGCGATGCGGTTAGCGCCGAAGAATGGATGCGCGCCACCGACCAATTGCAACTCCAAGACCGTTATCCCGGTATCCAAGCCGTTGCCTGGGCCCGCTACGTGCCCGCTGCCGAACTGTCGGCGTTTATCGAAGGGGAGCGGGGCGATGGACGAAAAGACTTCCGTATTTTTCCTCCCGGCGAGCGTGATGAATACCTGATTGCTGACTACATCAGCCCGCTCGACTGGCGGAACCGCCGCGGCCTGGGGTTCGACGTATTGTCCGAGGAAGTGCGTCGCAAGGCGGTTTTTCAGGCGCGCCGCACGGGCGAAGCGGTGCTGTCGGCGCCGCTCCGGCTCAAATCCGAAACTGATCAAGACCCTCAAATCGGTGCTGTGTTGTACATGCCCGTGTACGCCAACACCGCGCCGGTCACTAGCCCGGAAGAACGCCAGCAAGCCTTCCTCGGGGCGGTCACGGGCTCGTTTCGGATGCATGACCTGCTTGAAGGTATTTTGGGCAGTCGTGCCGAGCTTTTTCAGATTGAGCTGGCCGACAACGCCGATGACGGCGGCGCACTGCTTCAGGGCGGTTACCTAGGCAGTGCGGCCTTTCAGTTGACCCGCCGCCTCTCTGTGTTTGGGCGGGAATGGCAGGTTACGGTCAGTAGCACCGCTGAATACGAGCGACGGATGGAAAACCCACGGTTGCAATTCAACCTGTGGGTTGGGCTGTTGTCGTCGGTGCTGCTGGGGCTGATGGTGGGCGGCTACCTGTTGCTGCGCGAGCGAGCGCTGGCCAATAGCGAAATCATGAGCGCCGGGTTGCGCGAGCGTGAAGAGCGGTTTCGCCTGGTGGTCGAGGCGTCGCCCAACGCCATTGTGTTGGTCGACAGCAACGGCCGCATTGCCATGGTCAACCAGCAGGCCGAGCTGATGTTTGGCTATCCGCGCGATGAGCTGGTTGGCGCAGCGGTGGAAAAATTGCTGCCCGAGTCGCTACGGCACGCCCATGTCGGAATGCGCCGTGAATTCCAGAAAGCCCCGGAACCCCGGCAAATGGGCGGCAACCGCGATCTGTTTGGCCAGCACAAAGATGGTCACTCGATTCCAGTAGAGGTCGGCCTTTCGCCGCTGCGCAGCGGGGCTGATGTGCTGGTGCAGGCGGTGATCATCGACATCAGCGCGCGCAAGGCCGCCGAGGAGCGCTTCCGTTTGGTGGTCGAGGCGTCGCCCAACGCCATTGTGCTGGTCGACAGCCAAGGGCGGATCGCCATGGCCAATCGGCAGACCGAGCAGCTGTTTGGCTACCCACGCACAGAACTGCTGGGCCAGCCGGTGGAAAAGCTGCTGCCCGAGTCGTTGCAGGAATTGCACGTCAACTTGCGTCAGAGCTACCTGCGTTCACCCGAGCCTCGGCAAATGGGCAACAACCGCGAGCTGTTCGGCCGCCATCGGGATGGCGAGTTGATCCCGCTGGAAGTCGGCCTGTCGCCGTTGCGCAGCGGCGAAGACGTGCTGGTGCAGGCGGTAATCATCGACATCAGCGAACGCAAAGCCGCCGAGGCGCGCTTGCGTGAACAGGCCGAACAATTGGCCTTGGCCAACCGCTATAAATCCGAGTTCCTGGCCAACATGTCTCATGAGCTGCGTACGCCGCTCAACAGCATCCTGATCCTCAGCGAACAGCTCAAGCAGAACGGCGGCGGCAACCTCAACGACAAGCAGGTCAAACACTCGGACATCATTCACCGCGCCGGCCGTGATCTGTTGCAGTTGATTAACGACGTGCTCGACCTGGCTCGCATCGAAGCCGGGCGCGTGCAGTTGAAGATGGAGAACATGAATGTTCACGACCTGATGCAGGAGCTAGACGCCAGCTTGCGCCCCATGGCGGAACTCAAGGGCTTGCGCCTGATCACGCGCGTCGACCCCCAGGTTCCACGGGTGGTGTACAGCGACCGTGGTCGCCTGCAACAAATTTTGCGCAACCTGCTTTCCAACGCGTTGAAATTTACCGAGCGCGGCGAGGTGCAAGTGAGCGTCGGTTGCGCCCCGGCGGATGACGGCCGCGAAATGCTCAAGATCGTGGTGCGCGACACCGGTATCGGCATTGCAGCCGACCAGCATCAGCGCGTGTTCCAAGCCTTCCAGCAAATAGACGGCTCCACCAGCCGGGCGTTTGGCGGCACCGGTTTGGGCCTGGCGATTACCCGGCAACTGGTTGAGGTGCTGGAAGGCACCGTGCAGTTGGACAGCGCGCCGGGCCAAGGCTCCGTGTTCACTGTGCAGCTGCCCGTCACTGTGGTGCAAGGCACGGTCGGGCTCCCGCAAGTTAGCGCCGTGGCGCCCACACGGGTGGGGCAAGGCCCGGCGTTGCTGGTGGTCGAGGATGACCAGGATTTCGCCAATCTGATCGCCGACGAGGCGCAGGCCCATGGATTTGCCTGCGTGCATTGCCGCAGCGGTGCTCAAGCGCTCGGCCTGTTGGAGCGCGAGCAATTTGCCGCTGTGATTCTCGACATCCTGTTGCCCGACATCAGCGGCTGGCAGATTTACCGCAGCTTGCGTGCGAGCCCACAGCATCGTGGTTTGCCGGTGCACATTATTTCCTGCGTGCCGCAGCCGGACGACTGGCACGACACCGGCACGCGCTACCTGGTCAAGCCGATCGCCCGTGCCGATCTCGAGAAAGTCTTCACAGATTTGTCTCGCCACGAGCACGACGAACATAACCGCCTATTGTTGGTAGAGGACGTCGCGCCGGAACGCGAGTACTACCGCGAGCACCTCAGCCACCTTGGCTTTTCGGTAACGGCGGTGGAGACCGCGGCGCAGGCGCGTGATGCCTATCAGGAAGACGAGTTTGCGGCGGTGGTGGTTGACCTGGATCTACCCGACCAGGACGGTTTTGATTTGATTGAACTCATGTCGCGCCAGCGTCCTCTCAGCAATACACGGGTGGTCGTGAACACCGGCGTGGATGTGACCCAGCAAAGCCTGCAACGCCTGCGTCGTTATTCGGCGGTGGTGGTGCAAAAAAACGGTCAGGACCTGCAAGCGCTGAGCCTGGCGGTGCAAGGATTTTTGTCCAGTGTGCGTGAGCCACAGCCTGAGGTTGTGGTGCCGGAAATCAACCCGCTGCAAGGCCAGCGGGTGCTGTTGGTAGACGATGATGTGCGCAACATTTATGCGATGAGCGCCTTGCTGGATGAGCTGGGGTTGGAAGTCAGTACGGCCCGAGATGGCTTCGAGGCGCTGGCCGCATTTGCGGAACAAGCGTTTGACCTGATTCTGATGGACATGGCGATGCCCAACATGGATGGCTATACCGCCACTCGTCTGCTGAAGCAGGAGAAAGGCTGCACGGTGCCGATCATTGCTCTGACGGCCCATGCGATGAAGGGCGACCGCGAAAAATGTTTAGCCGCGGGCACGGATGACTACCTAGCCAAACCAGTGGCGCGCCAGGACCTGATGGCCCTGCTGCAACGCTGGTTGGCGAATTCGGAGGGACGTAATGGCTCAGGCGCAGCTTAAACCGCAGTCCAGCGAGCAGATCTTGCTGGTGGTCGATGACCGCGAGGAAAACCTGGTGGCCATGGAAGCCTTGCTGGGCGACAGCCCGTGGGAAGTCCGCACGGTCAATTCGGGCGAGGCAGCGTTGCAATGCCTGCTCGACAACGATGTGGGGCTGGTGCTGCTGGACGTGCAGATGCCGCACATGGACGGCTTTGAAGTGGCGCGTTTGATGCGCGGCAACCCCAGCACCCGATACACCCCCATCATTTTTCTATCTGCCATTGCCCACACTGAAGACTCGGTGTTGCGTGGCTACGCCACCGGCGCGGTGGACTTCATTCTCAAACCCTTCGACCCGCAAGTGCTGCGGCACAAAATCAATGTGCTGCTGGAGCACGAGCGTAACCGCCACGACCTGCAGGTGCTGTCCAAGCAGCTCGACAGCGCCCGCGCCTTCAATGCCTCGGTGCTGGAAAACGCTGCCGAGGGCATCGTGGTGGTGAACGAGGAGGGCAACATCAACTTCGTTAATCCGGCCATGGCGCGCATGCTCAACGGCACGGTCGCGGGCATTGAGGGCACGCCGCTGCTCGATTACCTGGTGACGTCCGGGATGCCCACCGCCTGGAAAGATTCGGAGTTTTACAAGCATTGGTTGCGCGGCGAAGCGTATCGCCTGCACGACGCCAGCTTGCGCGCCGTGAGCGGGCAGATGTTGCCGGTGGCGCTGTCCAGTTCACCACTGCCGCGCCTGCAGCGTTCGATGGTAATTCTGGCGTTGGATATGTCCGTGGTGCGCAATCTCTACGCGCAGTTGGAGTCGCAAGCAGCGACCGACGCGCTGACCGGCTTGCTCAACCGCCGCGGCTTCCACCAAGCACTCGAATCGAGCCTGGCGCGCCTGGATCGCAGCGGCAAACGCATGGCGATTTTGTATCTGGACCTCGACGGCTTCAAACGCATCAACGACTCGCTCGGCCACGCGGCCGGCGACCAAGTGCTGCGCCAGGTGGGTGATTTGCTGCGCTCAAGCCTGCGGCCATACGACGTGCTGGCGCGCATGGGCGGCGACGAATTCACCGCCTTGCTCGACGGTTTGGAACACCCGGAAGATGCCGCGCGTATTGCCGAAAAACTGATCGAGCTGGTGTCGGTGCGCCACCGTGTCGACGGCATGGACGTGACGCTCGGCGCCAGCATCGGCATCGCCAGTTTCCCTGAATGCGGGCGCAGCGTGGATGGCTTGATGCGCGCCGCCGACATGGCCATGTACGAAGCCAAACGTGCTGGTCGCCAGCAATACCGCTTCTTCTCCCCGGAAATGAACGGCCGCGCGCGTTCGCGCTTGATGCTCGAAGAGAGCCTGCGCAACGCCATCGAGCAAAACGATTTCGTGTTGGTGTATCAGCCACAGATCTATCTGGAGACCGGCAAGCTACGCGGCTTCGAAGCGCTGCTGCGCTGGGAGCACCCGGTGTCGGGCACCATTGCGCCGAATGTGTTTATTCCGCTGCTGGAAGAAACCCGCTTAATCAACCGCCTCGGCGACTGGATCTTCCGACGCGGCGTGCAGCAGTGTTGCGAGTGGCGGCCAATGTTTGGCGAGCAGGTGGTGGTGAGCCTCAACGTCAGCCCGGTGCAGTTCGGTATGCCGCAACTGGTGGACGATTTACGTCGAGTGCTGGCGGAGTTGGGCTTGTGCCCGGCGCAGCTGGAAGTGGAAGTGACCGAAAGCGCGCTGATGCAAGACCTCGACACCACTCGCGAACAGCTCAGCCAACTGCGGGCGCTGGGGGTGAAAATCGCCATCGACGACTTCGGCACCGGTTACTCATCGTTGGCCTATTTGCGTCACTTCGAGCTGGACACGCTGAAAATTGATCGGCTGTTTATTTCCAACATGCTCAGCTCGCCCAAGGACGCGGCGGTGGTCAGCACCATCATTGACCTGGGGCATCACCTGGGCTTGGAAGTGATCGCTGAAGGGGTGGAAACCATCGAACAGCGCGACTGGCTGCTGGAACACCGCTGCCACATCATGCAGGGCTTCCTGGTTGCCAAGGGCTTGCCGGTGGCAGAGACGGCACACTTCCCGGCGCAGATTGATTGGGATGTTTATCGCAAGAAGTAGGGATAACTCGGTCGGTCTCCTCTCCCGTTGCGGGAGAGGGTTAGGGAGAGGGCGACCTAGAATGTGTCGCCGATGCCGGCCCTCTCCCCCGGCCCCTCTCCCGCAAGCGGGCGAGGGGAGACCATCGCTTATGGCTGGCGCGAGGGCGGGAACTCTTCATGCAGCCGCCCCAACTCCGCATCCTTTTCTTCCCACAACTTGTTCACCCACTGCTGAAACCCGAGGCGGTAGGTTTCATCGCTGTTGTAATCCTTACCGAGGAACTCTTTGGGGATTTCCAGCGTGTGATAACGCACCACCACCTTTGGCACTTCGCCGCACAGGAAAGACCAGAAGCTCGGGTTGCCTTCGGGGTAGTGGATGGTGATGTTAACCATCGATTTCAGCTGCTTGCCCATGGCATCAAGCACAAACGCGATGCCGCCGGCTTTGGGTTTGAGCAGGGAGCGGAAGGGAGAGCCTTGCTGGTCGTGCTTGGCTTGGGTAAAGCGCGTGCCTTCCAGGAAGTTGAAAACAGCGACCGGCACATGCTGGAATTTTTCGCAGGCGCGGCGGGTGGCGGCGGTGTCCTGGCCTTTCTTTTCCGGGTGCTTTTCCAGGTATGCCTTGGTGTAGCGCTTCATGAACGGGAAATCCAACGCCCACCAGCACAAGCCAATCACCGGCACCCAGATCAGCTCCTGCTTGAGAAAGAATTTGAAGAACGGCAGGCGACGGTTGAGGGTGTGTTGCAGCACCAGAATGTCGACCCAGCTCTGGTGGTTACTGGTCACCAGGTACCAGCCGTCGTACTTGAACTGCTCCCGTCCTTTGAGGTTCCACTCGGTTTTTTGCACCAGCCACATCCAGCCGCTGTTGCAGGCAATCCAGGCTTCGGCCGCCCAGTTCAATACCCAGTTGCACACCGTGCGCACCGGCTTGAACGGCAGCAACAATTTCACCAGCGCGGCGATAAACAGAAACCAGCACCAGATCAGGGTGTTGGCAAACAGCAAGATCGTGGCGAGCACACCGCGAAGCGGCGCAGGCAGGAAAGACAGCATGGGGCAGGTGCCTCGTGAATAAATTGTGGTTCCCGCTCTTTTGCAGAAGATGGCGGTTGTTAGGCGCAGAGATTAACCATTGCAGGGGGAACTGCAAGCGTCTCTGCTTCTTCGCGAGCAGCCTCAAGCGAAGCCGCTCCCACAAAGAAGCGGCGGGGCGCTACGGAAGATTCGCCGCCTGAATCGCGGTCAGGGCGATGGTGTAGATGATGTCGTCCACCAGCGCGCCGCGTGACAGGTCGTTCACCGGTTTGCGCAAACCTTGCAGCATCGGCCCCACGCTCACGCAATTGGCGCTGCGTTGTACGGCTTTGTAAGTGGTGTTGCCGGTGTTGAGGTCGGGAAACACAAACACGGTGGCATGTCCGGCCACGGTGCTGTTCGGGGCTTTTTGCAGGGCCACGCTTTCGATGGCGGCGGCGTCGTATTGCAGTGGGCCGTCGAGCAGCAAGTCAGGCCGCGCCTGCTTGGCCAGGCGGGTGGCCTCGCGCACTTTGTCGACATCCACACCGCTGCCGGACTCACCGGTGGAGTAACTGATCATCGCCACCCGTGGCTCAATGCCAAAGGCCACTGCCGACTCGGCGCTTTGCACGGCAATTTCAGCCAGCTCGCTGGCCGAGGGGTCGGGATTTACCGCGCAGTCGCCGTACACCACCACCTGATCGGGCAGCAGCATGAAAAACACCGACGACACCAGCTTGTAGCCCGGCGCGGTTTTGATCAGTTGCAGGGCCGGGCGGATGGTGTTGGCGGTGGTGTGAATCGCACCGGAAACCAGGCCGTCCACTTCGTCCAGCGCCAGCATCATGGTGCCAAGCATCACCGGGTCTTCGAGCTGCTGCGTGGCCATCGGCGCGTTCAGGCCTTTGCCTTTGCGCAGCTCGACCATGGGCGCCACGTAACGGCTGCGAATCAAATCCGGGTCGAGAATTTCCAGGCCGGGCGGCAGTTCGATGCCATGGGCTTGGGCCACCAATTGCACTTCCTCAGGCTTGGCCAGCAGCACGCAATGGGCGATGCCGCGCGCCTGGCAAATAGCGGCAGCCTGCACGGTGCGTGGTTCGCTGCCTTCGGGCAGCACAATGCGTTTGTTGGCTGCCTGCGCCCGTTGCACCAGCTGGAAGCGAAAGGCCGGCGGCGACATGCGGTGCTCGTGGGGTTCGCCGCAACGCTGGCTGAGAAAGCTGTGGTCGATGTGGCTGGCAACAAAGTCCGTCACCCGCTCGGCGCGCTCGCGGTCGTCGATGGGAATTTCTTTGTTGAGCTGATTGAGGTTGTTGGCGGTGTCGTACGAGCTGGTGGTCACCGACAGCACCGGCAAGCCGCTTTGCAACGCGCCCCGGCAGAGTTCCATGATGCGTGGGTCCGGCGGGAAATCACTGCACAGCAACAAGCCCGCCAGCGGCATGCCATTGGTGGCGGCCAGGCAGGTAGCGAGGATGATGTCGTCGCGATCGCCAGGGGTGACCACCAGTACGCCCGGCTTTAGCAACTGCACAGTGTTGGCCACGGCGCGGGCGCACAAGACGATGCGCTGCATGCGCCGCTGCTCGTATTCGCCAGCGTTGATTACGCGGGCGCCGAGCATGTCGGCGATGTCGCGCGTGCGCGGGGCGTTCAATTGATCGAGCCACGGGATGCAACCGAGCAAGCGGAAATCGTGTCGGCGCAGCAGCGGCGAGTGGTCTTGCAGGCGGGCGGCGAAGGCAGTGGCGTTTTCGTCGTCGCGCACTTTGTTGAGGATGACGCCGAGCACCGAACTGTCTTGCGGGCCGCCGAACATCTGCGTCTGGATTTCCAGGCGGTCGGACAGCTCGCTGACGCTGTCGCCATCCGGCGCGGTGACCAGAATGACCTCAGCGTCCAGGCTCTTGGCCAAGTGCAGGTTAATGCGCGCGGCATAGCTGGTATGGGCGGTGGGCACCATGCCTTCGACGATCACCACGTCTTTATCGCGGGCGGCGTCCTGGTACAGGCGAATAAATTCTTCCAGCAGGTCGTTGAGTTGGCCTTCGCCGAGCATGCGTTCGACATGGGCGAGGCTAACCGGCGGCGGCGACTGCAAACCGTGGGTGCGGGCCACCAATTCGCTGGAGCGTTCCGGACCCTGGTCGCCAGGCTGCGGCTGCGCCACCGGCTTGAAAAAACCCACGCGCAAACCGACGCGCTCGAGCGCGCCGACCATGCCAAGGCTGATGGAGGTCAGGCCGACGCCGAAACCGCTGGGGGCAAGAAAATAAGTCTGCATGCAAGTTCCTGAGCCGCGCGTGGTTCGCGCTTTTTTATAAAGCCTCGCCTGATCGGCAAGGCCCATTGTTCGACAGCGCTGTTAGTGCAGTAGCTGCAAGGTGTCGAGGGCGATCTGCCGCTCTTCGTTGGTTGCAATCACCAGTACGCGTGGGTGGCCGTAGGCGTGGATCGTACCGGAAAGGCCACGGATATAACGCTCGTTCGCTTCGTCGTCGAGCTGCACGTTCAGCAAGCGCAAATGGCTCACAGTCTTGCTGCGAATAAGCGGTGAATTCTCGCCGATGCCACCGGTGAAAATCAGCCCGTCCAGACGCGGCAAGGCGCAGCTCATGGCCGCCAGCGATTTGGCCAGGCGGTAGCAAAACACTTCGATGGCCAGCGTCGCGCCTTCATGGCCGTCTCGGTGCGCTTGCTCCAGCGTGCGCATGTCGTTGGACAAACCGGACAAGCCGAGCAGGCCGGCGTCGTGGTTGAGCATGGAGTCGATTTTCTCGATGTCCCAGCCCAGGCTCAGCGCGAGATGGCTGTGGAGGTTGGGGTCGACGTCGCCGCTGCGGGTGCCCATCACCACGCCCTCGAGTGGCGTCAGGCCCATGCTGGTGTCGCGGCTTTGGCCGTTGACCACCGCGCAGGTGGAGCAGCCGTTGCCGAGGTGGGCCGAGAGCCAGCAGCTGTCTTCCACCGGCAGGTGGGTCATTTCGGCGGCGCGGCCGGTGACGTAGCGGTGGCTGCTGCCGTGGAAGCCGTAGCGCCGAATGCCGTGGTCGCGGTAGAGGTTCTCCGGCAGCGCGTAGCGGTACGCGTAGTCGGGCAGGCTGTGGTGGAACGCGGTGTCGAACACGGCCACTTGCGGCAGGTTGGGGAAGAGTTTGAGGGTGGCTTCGATGCCCAGCAGATTGGCCGGATTGTGCAGCGGCGCCAGGTGGGCGGTGGCGTTGATTTCGGCCAGTACGCGGGCGTCGATGCGGCGTGCTTCGCTGAAGCGCTCACCGCCGTGCACCACGCGGTGCCCGATGCCATGCAGCTTGCCGCCACACGCGCTTTGCACCACGGGCAGCAGCTGCGAGAGCGCGGCGCGGTGGTCGGCGTTGGGAATCATCAGGCTGTCGAACTCGGCGCCCCGGCGCCAATGCAATTCGGCATCGTAGGTGCCGAGGTTTTGCGCTTCACCGCTCAAAAACGTTTGTGAGTGAGCCTCGTGAATCAAGGCGAATTTGATGGATGAACTGCCGCAATTGATCACCAGAATATGCCGTGCTTGCATCACTGCTCCTCGCCTTGCTGTCCAACTCCATTCGGTTCCACCGCTTGCGCGCACCAGCCGCAGGGGAAAGGCTGACCGATTTTTTCTGCGCGTTGCGTGGGGTCTTGCACCCAGTCGCGGTTTTGCCAGGGCGGCTGGTGGCGCAGGTGTTGCGTATGTCCGCAGGAAAGTATCGCCACCCAGTGCCCTTCTTCGTCCTGGCGAAAGCCTGTAATGCGCGCTGCGCTGCGCGCCGGGGCGTGGGGCCGTCCGTCTGCGCTCGGTTCGCTTTCGGCCGAACCCTTGGTTAAACTTGCCCGTTCTCCACTCTTTCGCAAAGGTTCTGCCCCATGCTGATCGCTGCCAATACGGCTGTCTCCATCGACTATACCCTGACCAACGATGCTGGTGAGGTGATCGACAGCTCTGCCGGCGGCGCTCCGCTGGTGTACCTGCAAGGCGCAGGCAACATTATCGTCGGTCTGGAAAAAGCCCTGGTTGGCAAGCAGGCTGGCGATGAACTGAACGTGGCCGTTGAGCCTGAAGAAGCCTACGGCGAATACAGCGCTGAATTGGTCAGCACCTTGAGCCGCAGCATGTTCGAAGGCGTTGATGAGCTTGAAGTCGGCATGCAGTTCCACGCGTCGGCGCCGGATGGCAGCATGCAGATCGTCACCATCCGCGATCTGGACGGCGACGACGTTACCGTCGACGGCAACCACCCGCTGGCCGGCCAACGGTTGAACTTCCAGATCAAAGTGGTTGCCGTACGTGCAGCCAGCGAAGAAGAAATTGCCCATGGTCATATCCATGGCGAAGGTGGTCACCACCATTGATTCAGCTAAGCTGCTTGAGCGGCTAACTGGATTTGAAAAGACGGCGCCTACGGGCGCTTTCTTTTGTCCGATGACAATTTGGAGTTCGTCATGAGTGCTTTTCACGACATCAATTTACGCGCCTTGGATGGCCAGAAATTGCCGCTCGCGCCCCTGAAGGGCAAGGTTGTGCTGGTGGTCAATGTCGCCTCGAAATGCGGGCTCACCCCTCAGTACGCAGGGCTGGAGAGCTTGTATCAGCAGTACAAAGACCAAGGCTTCAGCGTGCTCGGTCTGCCTTGCAATCAATTCGCCGGCCAGGAACCTGGCAGCGAAGACGAAATTAAAGAATTCTGCAGCCTCAACTACGGCGTCAGCTTCCCCCTGAGCAGCAAGCTCGAGGTGAACGGCCCTGGCCGTCATCCGCTGTATCGCTTGTTGGCGGGCGAGGGCGCGGAGTTTCCTGGCGACATCACCTGGAATTTCGAGAAGTTTCTGGTGGGGCAGGATGGGCGCGTGTTGGCGCGTTTCTCGCCAAGAACGCCGCCGGATGATCCGGCCATCGTTCAAGCCATCGAAAAAGCCCTGGCTTAATTACGACCTCCTGCGCGTCGGCCAGGCTGCGTTGCGTCCTCGCTTTTAATGCTCACGTACTTGAGTACGCTGCGCTTAAAAGCTCCGGGGCGCCTTGCCTGGCTCTAGCGCAGAAGCTCGGAAGAAGCCTAAAAGCCTCGTTACCCCTGATGCGCTTCGCGGCTGCCATTGCTACGGCCCGCGTTCAGTTCATCCATTCCATCAAAGTCGAAATCACGTACTGGCTGGCCCTGCAATTGGGCGCGTTTGAGTTGGTATTCGTCGAATGACAAACCCTGACGACTCAAGTCTTCCAGCGCTTTCTGGCGAAGCTCCAGAGCGGTGTAGGGTTTCAACTCCAGCATCGATTGACCTTGGCCGGCACAGCCGGTGAGGACGATGGCGGTTAGCAGCAGGGCGATAGTCATTAAGCGGTTCATTGGAGCCTCCTATCGGCCCGGTGAGTGAGAGTGGGCTCAGACTATTACTCGCTCCGCTTTTGTTGAAATCGACCCGTTCAATAGCTGGTATCGACCAAACCACGCTGTTGCCAGCAGCGATGTATATCGGGATTTTCCGAAGCGTTTGTAGGGCTTTATCACTCCTATCAATGATGCTGGGCGGGACGAGACGACCGGTCATATGATCGCCGCCATGAACAACGCCACCTCCACTATCCGTCTCGACAAGCGCGATCTGATCCTCACCAAGGGTTCGGAGGTGATGCTGCGTCGCGGCTACCACGGCACCGGCGTGCAAGAAATCGTGCAGGCCGCCGGTATTCCTAAAGGCTCGTTCTATCACTACTTCGCCAGCAAAGAAGACTTTGCGGTGCACGCGCTCGAGCATTTGTATGCGCCGCGGTTGCAGCGCTACGCCACGGCGCTGAGCAACGCGGCGCTGAGCCCACGGGCACGCATTCTGAATTTTTACGGCGAGCTGCTGAACCACTTCCGCCGCCAGGAAAAGCCGCAGTACCACTGCTTTATCGGCAGCCTTAGTTTCGAAATGGCCGAGCCGTCGCAGCCCATTGGCTTGCAGGTGGAAAGCATTCTGCAGCGCTCGGTGGACATCCTCGCCGGGTGCTTACTGGAAGCGCGCGAGGCCGGCGAACTGAGCGCCGCCACTGATTGTGTGGAGCTGGCTGAATTTATCGCCAATGCCTGGGAAGGCACGCTGATGCGCATGAAAGCCGGTGCCAACGCCGCGCCGCTGTCCGTTTTTCTGCACCAACTGGAGCGTCTGCTGACGCCCGTTTGATTCTTCAAAAAACCACTGCGCTGCCACGCTGCGCAACCCAGATGCCCGTTAGGAGAACCGCATGACCGCTCTTGTGAAAGCCCTGTTCGAACCGTTCCGCCTAGGCGAGCTGGAGTTGCCGACTCGTGTGGTCATGGCGCCAATGACCCGTTCGTTTTCGCCAGGCGGGGTGCCTAACGAGGGCGTCATCGAGTACTACCGTCGCCGCGCTGCCGGCGGTGTGGGGCTGATCGTGACCGAGGGCACCACCGTCGGCCACCAAGCCTCGAACGGTTACCCGCATGTGCCGCGTTTCTTCGGTGAAGACGCCCTGGCTGGCTGGAAAAAAGTGGTCGATGCCGTACACGCTGAAGGCGGCAAAATTGTTCCGCAGCTCTGGCACGTCGGCAGCGTTCGCCGTATCGGCACCGAGCCGGACGCCAGCGTTCCGGGCTACGGCCCAACCGGCAAAGTGAAAGACGGCGTTGAGGTTGTGCACGGCATGACCAAGCAAGACATCGCCGACGTCATCGCCGCCTTCGCCCAGGCCGCCAAAGACGCCCAGGCCATCGGCATGGACGGCGTGGAAATTCACGGTGCCCACGGCTACCTGATCGACCAGTTCTTCTGGGAAGGCTCCAACCAACGCGACGACGAATACGGCGGCAGCCTGGCCAACCGTTCGCGTTTCGCCATCGAGCTGATCAAGGCCGTACGCGCCGCCACCAGCCCGACGTTCCCGATCATCTTCCGTTTCTCGCAATGGAAGCAGCAGGACTACACCGCACGCCTGGTCACCACGCCCGAAGCGCTGGGCGAATTCCTGCAACCGCTGTCGGATGCCGGCGTGGATATTTTCCACTGCTCCACCCGCCGCTTCTGGGAGCCCGAGTTCGAAGGTTCCGACCTCAACCTGGCCGGCTGGACCCGCAAACTCACTGGCAAACCAACCATCACCGTTGGCAGCGTGGGCCTGGATGGCGAGTTCATGCAGTTCATGGTCAAGACCGACAAGGTCGCGCAGCCCGAAAAACTCGACGCCCTGCTGGAGCGCTTGAACAAGCAGGAATTTGACCTGGTAGCCGTGGGCCGTGCGCTGTTGGTTGACCCGGATTGGGCGGTGAAAGTACGTGACGGCCGTGAAGACGAGATTCTTCCGTTCAGCCGTGATGCGTTGACCAGCCTGGTTTAATGTTTCCCTTTGCGGTGCCCTTGCGGCGCCGCACTTCAAGCCCCGCTTTGGCGGGGCTTTTTTTGTTTTGAGGACTTCGTTTTCAGGGTTCGCGAGCAAGCTCTAAAAAAAAACGGCGCCATCAGGCGCCGTTTTTTCGTTCGGGACAGTAAATCAAACCGTCGCCGCAGACTCCACCTTGCGCGGCGTCAACCCCAGCAGCTCATTGCTGCGGGCGTTCACTTCGCGGTACAGCGTGGCGTCGGTTTCCAGCGCCTTTTCCCGAGCCGGGAAAATCGCTTTCAGCTTCTCAGCCCAGGCAGCGTTCACTTGCTCAGGGAAGCAGCGCTCAATCAGTTCCAGCATGATCGACACGGTGACCGAAGCACCAGGCGAAGCGCCCAGCAGGGCGGCGATGGTGCCGTCTTTGGCCGCGACCAGTTCGGTACCGAACTGCAAGATGCCGCCTTTTTTCGGGTCTTTCTTGATGATCTGCACGCGCTGTCCCGCAATCTCCAAACGCCAATCCGAGGCTTTGGCCAGCGGGAAGAAGCGCTTGAGCGATTCCATACGTTGCTCGCTCGATTGCAGCACTTCGCTGATCAGGTACTTGGTCAGGTCGAAGTTGTCGCGTGCCACGGCCAGCATCGGGCCGAGGTTGCTCGGGCGAACCGACAGCGGCAGGTCGAGGAACGAGCCGTGCTTGAGGAACTTGGTGCTGAAGCCGGCGTATGGCCCGAACAGCAGCGATTTCTTGCCGTCGACCACGCGGGTGTCCAGGTGTGGAACCGACATGGGTGGCGAACCGACCGCCGCCTGGCTGTACACCTTGGCTTCGTGCTGTTTAACGATTTCCGGGTCATCGCAACGCAGCCACTGGCCGCTGACCGGGAAGCCGCCGAAACCTTTGCCTTCGGGAATACCGGACATTTGTAGCAAGGGCAGGGCAGCGCCGCCAGCGCCGAGGAACACGAAGCGGGTGTCCACTTCGCGGGTGGCGCCCGACTGGGTGTTCTTGATGCTGACGCGCCAGCCTTTATCGGTGCGCTTGAGGCCGACAACCTTCTGGTTGTAGCTCACGCGGCAATCGCTTTGCTCGCCGAGAAACTTCAGCAGTTGTGTGGTTAGCGCGCCGAAGTTGACGTCGGTGCCAGACTCCACGCGGGTCGCGGCGACGGCTTCGTCGGCAGCACGGCCGGGCATCATCAGTGGCATCCACTCGGCCATTACGCCTTTGTCTTCGGTGTACTGCATGTCATCGAAGGCATGGTGTTTAACCATGGCGGCGTGGCGGGTTTTGAGGAATTGGATGCCCTTGTCGCCCTGTACGAAGCTCAGGTGCGGAATCGGGTTGATGAAGGCTTTCGGCGAGCCGAAATTGCCTTGCTGCATCAGGTGTGCCCAGAACTGTTTCGACACCTCGAACTGGGTGTTGATGTTCACGGCTTTTTTGATGTCCACCGAACCGTCGGCGGCTTCGGGGGTGTAGTTCAGTTCACACAGACCGGCGTGACCGGTACCGGCGTTGTTCCAGGGGTTAGAGCTTTCGATGGCCCCCGACGCCTGCATTTCAGCGACTTCCAGCTTGATGCCGGGGTCGAGCTCTTTCAACAGCACGGCCAATGTCGCGCTCATGATGCCGGCACCAACCAGCAGCACATCGACAGCCTCGTAATCGTTTTGCGCCATTTGCTCGCCACACTCTTGTGAAGTTGTGAAACCGTTTTTTCACGTTCTTTTGGAAACGTGAACCTCAAAAGTTCAGGTGCCTTATGGCTACAATCTGCGCGCTTTTACACCCATGAAGACAAGGTGCTGGAGCAAGGCAGAGATAGTGCAAAGGTCACGCGAAGTGGGCGACTCTCTGGGGCGGTGCTTGCTGATGCTGAGTACATCAGGGTAGCTGCGAGGCCCGAGCAGGAGACGTCCTTATAATCGGGGCGCGATTATAACGGTGAAATGACAAAAGTTGGTTTTTTAGCGTGACTTTTATTCACCCATCGGTCAGCCCGCCAACACTTGCGTGACGTTTGCACGCGGGCCGACCGGTAGCGATTGGCCGCTGAACTGCCTGAAACCCCGCATTTCCGGAACCTCGCAAAGCCGCTTTTGTCTCAACCTTCAGCGCTGTCAGGCCGCCGCTGCGCTGGGTATACTGCGGCCACTTCAAGCGGCCCAACCGGGCGTTCCAACCCTTGTGGAGAGATGAGCATGCTGCACCGTCTGCTGTTAGGTCTGATCGCTGTAGCCAGCCTGGCGCTGGTTGGCTGTGCCCACAGCCCGCAACAACTGAGCCCCACCCCCAAACTCAACGGCAACCTGACGCCGGTCGGCCAGGGCCAGCCCGTTATCGTGCGTGTGGTTGACGGTCGTCCTTCGCCCATTCTCGGCACCCGCGGCGGTCTGTACCCGGAAACCAGCGCCATCAGCGTTGCCGGCGCCGATATTGTGCCCAAGCTGCAACAACAAGCCGAAGCCGCCGTTCGCCTGCTCGGTTTCACCCCGTCGCCGGGTGCAATGAACGCGCCGCAAATTACCCTCACCTTGGCCGACCTGAAATACCAGTCGCCTAAAGAAGGCATGTACGTTACCGAAGCCAACATTGGCGCGACCTTCCGTGTCGACGTACAAAACGCCACCCGCCGTTACAGCGGTCGCTACGGCGCAACCCTGGACCAGAAATTCGGCATGGCGCCGAACCAGGACACCAACACCAAGCTGGTCAGCGACGTGTTGAGCGACGCCCTGACGCGCTCGTTCAAAGATCCAACCATCGGCCAGGTACTGTCTCAGTAAGCGTGGCGTTGAAATGAAAAAGCCCGGCTGATTAGCCGGGCTTTTTTGTGCGCGCAGCGCGCTCTTCTGTGGGAGCGGCTTTAGCCGCGATGCTCTTGAAGCGTTATCGCGACCTCACCTCACCCACACAAACAATTACGCCCCTGTTGCTTGGCCTGATACAGCGCGCTATCCGCTCGCGCGATCAGACTCTGCAAGGTGTCATTGGCGCGCATTTCCGCTAAGCCAATCGACATCGTCACCCCCGGCAGCACACCCACCGGCGAGTAAAACGAAGTCACTTGCTCCAACGCCGCGCGCAGCCGTTCGCCGATGGCGCGGGCTTCGTCGGCGTTCATTTCCGGCAGCAGAATCACGAACTCTTCGCCGCCGTAGCGCGTCAGGCTGTCTTTGGGGCGCAGCTGATTGCGCAGGGTATGCGCGACCAGACACAACGCGTAGTCACCGGCCAGGTGGCCGTGGTTGTCGTTGTAGGACTTGAAGTGATCGACATCGAGCATCAACAGGCACATCGGCTGCCCGTTAAAGGCGCAGCGGGTGTTTTCCCGTTCGAAGATATGTTCCAGCCAACGCCGGTTAAAGGCGCCGGTCAGGGTGTCGACGTTGGCGTTCTGCTCGCTGTCGATAATGATCTGGTTACCCTGGCGCACACGCTCGCAGAGCAGTTGCAGCAGGTTTTGCATCAGCTCCGGCGATTGCGCGAACAGGCTGAACAACGACTCGCGGTGCAGGCGCAGCACCAGGCAACGGCCGGCCGCGACCACATAGGCAGACGGGTGATCGTTGTCGATAAAACTGATTTCCCCCACGCACTCGCCGGGCTGAAGGGTGGTCACGGCAGGGTTGTCCAACGAGCCGAGGAACACCTTGAGTTCGCCTTCCAGCAGCACGTAAAGGTGCTGATTGCGGTCGAAAGGAGAGAGGAGCACTTCCTCAGCGTCCAGTTCGAAGGCATGAAACTTTTCCAGCAGGCGCCCCAGGTTATGGGCCGCGACGTTCTGGAACAGACGCATGTCATGGATGGAGTGCAGGTCGGCCTGCCACTGCGCGTTTTTCATCGCAATTGAAGCGTTCCGTGTGTGTGAACAATAGGGAATGGCATCGCGACGCATCCTTTCGTTAGTGCGAAAACCCGATTTGCTGAACCGCCTGACGAGGCCCCGGTTGGCGCAGGCGATCATCATGTTCGCTGCGCCAGCGGCTGGCGTTTCGCCGTTTCAACGGGTTGGTGAAGACCCAGGTGAACCATAGCTGGCATGGCGGCGCTGTGCTGCTCAGCGGTTCACAGCCCGACAATAATTCTGAGTCTGCTACCGATTTTTCCGTTCACTGTTTATTTGGGTAGCCTCAGGCGCCGTCCACTACCTCGTAGCGCACCGAGTAGCCGGCCAGGCAGTCGTCCACCGCTGCACGGCGCGTCGCGTCTAGCTCTTGTAGGTACACACGTGCCAACTGGCCGTAGCTGTCGTGAGCTGTCACCTCGACCTTCACCTGCGGATCGATATGCCGTAGGTCGGCTTCAAATACCCGACGGATGGCGTCGTAGCGCAGCGTTGGTTTAAAGGTTTTGCCCACGGCAGTGAGCGGAATGGCGTCGATGATCCACACATCTTTGGGCACAGCGGCCCGTTCCGGGATATGTGCAGCGGCGTGGGTCATTAGTTCTTCAGCGCTGACCGTCGCGCCTGGAACTAACTGCACGTACACAACCGGCAGTTCACCCGCTTTCGCGCACGGCTTGCCGACGGCCGCGGCCAGCGCCACGGCAGGGTGTTTGTGCAAGGCTTCTTCGATCATTTGCGGGTCGATGTTGTGGCCGCCGCGGATGATCAAATCCTTGCTGCGCCCGGTCAGCCAGATGTACCCGTCCGCATCGATGCGACCCAGGTCGCCTGTGTTGAACCAGTCGCCGTCCACCCAAATGCCCGAATTCTTGTCGGCCTGCAGGTAGCCCTTGAAGACCGTGATGCCGCGCAGCACCAGATTGCCGATTTCATTCTCGGCGGCGTCGCGCAGGTAGTTGCCTTGCTCGTCGAGCACGGCAATTTTCACCTCGCAATAGGGCATGCGAATGCCAATGGACCCCGGGCGACTTTCCCCCGCCGGCGGGTTGCCACAGGTGCCACACGTGCCTTCGGTAAGCCCGTAACCCTCGATCAGCTTCAGCCCGGTTTTGCTTTCGAACTGGCGAATCAATTCCACCGGCATCGGCGCGGCTCCGCACAAGGCATAGCGCAGGCTAGACAAGTCGTGCCCGGTGCTCGGCACTTGCAACAGGCCGGCGTAAATAGTCGGCACGCCGCTGAAGAAACTGACGCGGTAGCGCTCGATAATTTTCCAGAAGTTCTGAATCAGGCTCGGGTTGCGATAACCCTGCGGCGTGGCGAGCAGCACTTCGGCGCCGACATAGAACGGCGCCAGTCCGGTGACCATCACGCCATTCACATGGAACAGCGGCAAACCGCACAGGGTGACGTCGCTGGCATGCAGGTCGATGGCGAAGGCGAGAATCATCGCCATGGCCACTTCGTTGCGGTGCGTGTGCGGCGCCAGCTTCGGGGTGCCGGTGGTGCCGCCGGTGTGAAAGTACGAGGCGATGTCGTCCGGGCTGATGATGCGGCCGCTTTCCAGATGATCGTCGGGGCAGTCGGCGATCAGCTCGTCAAAGTCGAGCACGCCCGCCGGCAAGCCGCCGCGCTGGGCCTTGATGCCGCTGCGCTGTGGCTCGGGAAGGTAGTTGGCCATGTCCACGGTGACAATGTGCTTGAGCTCCGGCAACTTCTCGCGCAGGCCGGCGACTTTGTCCCACAGGTCGGTGCCGGGGAAGGGCGCCAGGGTCACCAGCACTTCGGAGTCCGACGCGCGGATCAGCTCGGCGATGTGCTCGCTGTCGAGCAGCGGGTTGATCGCGTTGACCACGCCCGCTGCTTCACCGCCCCACAAGGTGAAATGCGTATGCGGCAGATTCGGCAGCAAGAACGACACCGCCTTGCCGGCGCGCACGCCCAGGCGGTGCAAGGCGTTGGCGGTTTGCGTGACCTTGGCGAACAGCTCGCCGTAGCTGAGCCGATACGGCTGTTCTTCACTGTTGCCCTGCAACAAAAAGGTCAGTGCCGTGGCGTTCGGATTGCGCGCTGCACTGCGTTGCAACACGGCGTAAGTGCTGGGCGCCATGTCGCGGTCTTGCAGGGCTATTTGCTCAATCGCCAGGGTGTCGCGCAACGAAGCGATAGCGGGAACTTGCGCGGGTTGATGAACAACGGCTTGGTTCATGTGCGGACCTTTTTTGCTGTGCGGGTTTCAGCCCAACCGCGCTGCCAGCCAAGTGCCGATATCGCGCACTTGCTGCGGCAACACTTCGTGGCTCATCGGGTATTCCTGCCAGGTTACGGGCACGCCTTGCGCCTCGAGGCAGTCATGCGCAGCGCGGCCCATGGCCCGCTGCACGATGTCGTCAAACGTGCCATGCAAACAGTAAACCGGCAGTTGTTTTTTTGTATCCGCCAGCACCACATCGGGGCTCAGGGTTGGCGAATAGGTGGACAGCGCCAGCACCCCACCGAGCGGTCCTTGCCAGCGCAGGAAAGCCGCGTGGTAGACCACCGCGCCGCCTTGGGAAAAGCCGGCGAGAAAAATGCGCGACGGGTCGATGCCACCGTCGCGCTGCGCTTCTATCAGCTCGATCACCCGCTGTGCCGAGGCTTCGAGCTGTTCGTTGTTGATTGCCCGCGCTGGGCTCATGGCCAGAATGTCGTACCAGCTCGGCATCGCATAGCCACCATTAATAGTCACCGCTTGGGTAGGCGCTTGCGGCAACACAAAGCGCGTGCTGGTGAGCTGTTGCTGCAACGCTTCGGCAACCGGAAGAAAATCGAAGCGGTCGGCGCCCAGGCCGTGCAGCCAAATAACGCACGCGTCTGCAGAAAGTGTGGGTTCGAGTATCAGATTTTCGTGCATGCTAGGCTCCAGTTCGGTGCGCACGCCCTGCTTCGGGGCGCCGCTTGAATGAGGGGTTGGTGTATCCGTTACGAACATGTCGCAAGGCTACAAGTTTTGCTCTTGACCTGCCTAATTCGGCCTTTTCAAGAGCGTGTGGTACGGGCTTTGCTATAGACGGATTAACCGGTTGCATGCCCCAATTTGGGTAACACTCCACCGTTTGTGCGGTCCGACTCATGCAAAGTAGAGCGGCACGGTAAACGGGCAATCGCGTTACGCAGGAACATACTTAAAAAAAGCCACGGGAAATTCCCAACAGATTCGCCGCGGGTCACTTCGGAAAAGTGACTAAGCGAACGGGAAAATCCCCAACCCGTTTATTTCAGCAAACCCATGCGAAGAGTAAGCGGGGGGTGAGTTTTGGCCGATGGGGGCATCGCCAACTAGACTCGCTCCCAGGTCTGCACCCCGTTTCAACCGTCATCCGATGGACGAGCGTGCCTCAAAAGGGTACGGCGGTGGGGCCAAGACTCCAAACACAACAACAGCAACTGGAGGTTTTAATGAAGATGGTGAAATCCACCCTGGCTATCCTGACCGCAGCGACCATTCTTGGCGCCAGCGGCTTCGCTCAAGCGGGCGCGACTCTGGATAAGGTCAAGAAACAAGGCTTCGTTCAGTGCGGTGTAAGTGACGGTCTGCCGGGCTTCTCGGTTCCAGATGCCAAGGGTAACTATCAGGGTATCGACGTTGATATCTGCCGCGGTGTTGCTGCTGCCGTGTTGGGCGATGCATCGAAAGTTAAATACAGCCCGCTGACCGCCAAGGAACGCTTCACCGCAATCCAGTCCGGCGAAGTCGACATGCTGTCGCGTAACACCACCTGGACCAGCTCCCGCGATGCGGGCATGGGCCTGGTATTCACCGGCGTAACCTATTACGACGGTATCGGCTTCCTGGTTAACAAGAAGCTCGGCGTTTCCAGCGCCAAGGAACTCGACGGCGCGACCATCTGCATCCAGGCCGGTACTACTACCGAACTGAACGTGTCCGACTACTTCCGCTCGAACGGCCTGAAATACACCCCCATCACCTTCGACACCTCTGACGAAAGCGCCAAGTCGCTGGAAGCCAGCCGTTGCGACGTGCTGACCTCCGACCAATCGCAGCTCTACGCTCAGCGCATCAAGCTGGCCCAACCAAACGACTACGTGGTTCTGCCGGAAGTAATTTCCAAAGAGCCTTTGGGCCCAGTCGTGCGTAAAGGCGACGAAGAGTGGTTCAGCATCGTTAAGTGGACCCTGTTCGCCATGCTCAACGCTGAAGAAGCAGGCGTGACGTCGAAAAACGTTGAAGCTGAAGCCAAGTCCTCGAAGAACCCGGACGTTCTGCGTCTTCTGGGTGCTGACGGCGAATACGGCAAAGACCTGAAACTGCCGAAAGACTGGGCAGTGCAGATCATCAAGCAAGTGGGTAACTACGGCGAAGTGTTCGACCGCAACGTCGGTGCGGGCAGTGAGCTGAAAATCGAACGCGGCCTGAACGCGTTGTGGAACAAAGGCGGCCTGCAGTACGCACCTCCGGTTCGTTAACAGGCTGTCAGCCGTCTGACCGGGTGCGCTCGGTCAGGTGGACGGCCCAGTGATTGCTTTGCGGTCACTGGGCTTTTCCGTTTCAACGTTCCTGGGGCACTCACTCCATGCAAAAACAAATCGGCACCTCGCGGGGCTTTTCGCTAAGCGATCCGCGTATTCGTGCCTGGCTATTTCAGATCATCACCATAGTGGCGGTGGTCTCAATGGGCTGGTTTCTGTTCGATAACACGCAAACCAACCTGCAACACCGGGGCATTACCTCGGGTTTTGGCTTCCTGGAAAACAGTGCCGGTTTCGGTATTGCCCAGCACTTGATCAGCTACACCGAGTCGGACACCTACGCACGGGTGTTTGTGATCG
This sequence comes from Pseudomonas sp. AC229, assembly GCF_979254655.1. NCBI lineage: Bacteria > Pseudomonadati > Pseudomonadota > Gammaproteobacteria > Pseudomonadales > Pseudomonadaceae > Pseudomonas > Pseudomonas sp. AC229. The sequence goes on along the minus strand of NZ_CEEDHK010000002.1, from coordinate 111,329 downwards.
GTCTGCTCAACACCTTGCTGGTGTCGGCTATCGGTATCGTGTTCGCCACGATTCTGGGCTTTATCCTCGGTGTGGCGCGGCTGTCGTCGAACTGGATGGTCAGCAAGCTGGCCACTGTTTATATCGAGACCTTCCGTAATATTCCGCCGCTGCTGCAGATTCTGTTCTGGTACTTCGCGGTGTTGCTGCCTCTGCCGGGGCCACGCAACAGCCTGAACATTGCCGACAGTTTCTTCCTCAGTAACCGTGGCTTGTACATGCCCGAGGGCACCATGGCCGATGGCTTTGGCGCCTTTGCCGTGGCGCTGCTGCTGGCCATCGTCGGCACCGCGCTGATGGTGCGTTGGGCCAACAAGCGCTTCGAAGCGACTGGCGTGCCGTTCCACAAGTTCTGGGCTGGCCTGGCGATCATGCTGGTGATTCCCGCCCTCAGCGTGCTGATTTTCGGTGCGCCTGTGCACTGGGTTGCACCGGCACTCAAAGGCTTCAACTTCGTGGGTGGCTGGGTAATGATCCCCGAGCTGCTGGCGCTGACCATCGCCCTGACCGCGTATACCGCCGCGTTTATCGCGGAGATTGTGCGTTCGGGCATCAAGTCAGTGAGTCACGGCCAGACCGAGGCGGCTCATTCCTTGGGCCTGCGCAACGGTCCGACGCTGCGCAAAGTGATCATCCCGCAAGCCCTGCGCGTGATCATTCCGCCGCTGACCAGCCAATACCTGAACCTGGCGAAAAACTCCTCGTTGGCCGCCGGTATCGGCTACCCCGACATGGTTTCGCTGTTTGCCGGCACGGTGCTCAATCAGACCGGACAGGCCATCGAAGTAATTGCCATCACCATGAGCGTGTACTTGGCCATCAGCATCAGCATTTCCCTGCTGATGAACTGGTACAACAAGCGCATTGCGTTGATCGAGCGGTGAGGAAAGGCGCATGACGACTCATACTTTCAAACCCGACATGCCACCGCCGCGCAAAAGCGTCGGCGTAGTGGCCTGGATGCGGAGCAATCTGTTCTCCAACTGGCTCAACACACTGCTGACGTTGTTCGCCGTGTATCTGATCTGGTTGATCGTGCCGCCGCTGCTGAGCTGGACGATTTTCGACGCCAACTGGATTGGCACCACCCGCGCTGACTGCACCAAGGAAGGCGCGTGCTGGGTGTTTATCCAACAGCGTTTCGGTCAGTTCATGTACGGCTTCTACCCCAGCGAACTGCGCTGGCGTGTAGACGCCACGGTGTGGCTGGCGATCATTGGCGTGGCGCCACTGTTCATCAATAAATTCCCGCGCAAAGCTGCCTACGGCATCGGCTTTCTGATCGTGTATCCGCTGGTGGCCTTCTGGCTGCTGCACGGCGGTTACTTCGGTCTGGAAAACGTGCCCACCAGCCGCTGGGGCGGCCTGATGCTGACCCTGGTTATCGCCACCGTCGGTATTGCCGGTGCGTTGCCGCTGGGCATTCTGCTGGCGCTGGGACGGCGTTCAAACTTGCCGGCGATTCGAGTGGTCAGCGTGACCTTCATCGAATTCTGGCGCGGCGTGCCGCTGATTACCGTGCTGTTCATGTCTTCGGTAATGCTGCCGTTGTTCCTGCCAGAGGGCATGAGCTTCGACAAACTGCTGCGGGCACTGATTGGCGTGATCCTGTTCCAGTCGGCCTACGTGGCCGAAGTGGTGCGCGGTGGTTTGCAGGCCATTCCCAAAGGTCAGTACGAAGCGGCTGCCGCCATGGGCCTTGGCTACTGGCGCAGCATGGGCCTGGTGATTCTGCCGCAAGCCCTGAAGATGGTGATTCCCGGCATCGTGAACACCTTCATCGCGCTGTTCAAAGACACCAGCCTGGTGATCATCATCGGCCTGTTCGACCTGCTCAACAGCGTCAAACAAGCGGCCGCCGACCCCACGTGGTTGGGCATGGCCACCGAGGGCTATGTGTTTGCAGCCCTGGTCTTCTGGATTTTCTGTTTCGGTATGTCCCGCTACTCCATGCACCTGGAGCGCAAGCTGGACACAGGCCACAAGCGTTAGGAGTCGATTAAATGAGCGAAGCGATCAAACAGCCTGTGAGCCCTGAAGGCATTATCCAAATGCAGGGCGTGAACAAATGGTACGGCCAGTTTCACGTACTCAAAGACATCAACCTGAACGTGCAACAGGGCGAGCGCATCGTGCTGTGCGGGCCTTCCGGCTCGGGCAAATCGACCACCATTCGTTGCCTCAACCGTCTGGAAGAACACCAACAGGGCCGCATCGTCGTTGACGGTGTGGAACTGACCAACGACCTCAAGCAGATCGAAGCGATCCGTCGTGAAGTCGGCATGGTGTTCCAACACTTCAACCTGTTCCCGCACCTGACCATTCTGCAAAACTGCACGTTGGCGCCGATGTGGGTGCGCAAAATGCCCAAGCGTCAGGCTGAAGAAATTGCCATGCATTACCTGGAGCGCGTACGCATTCCGGAGCAGGCGCACAAGTATCCGGGCCAGCTCTCGGGCGGTCAGCAACAGCGCGTCGCCATCGCCCGTGCCCTGTGCATGAAACCGAAAATCATGCTGTTCGACGAACCCACTTCCGCCCTCGACCCCGAGATGGTGAAAGAGGTGCTCGACACCATGATCGGCCTGGCCGAAGACGGCATGACCATGCTTTGCGTAACCCACGAAATGGGTTTTGCCCGCACCGTGGCCAACCGCGTGATCTTCATGGACAAAGGCGAGATCGTTGAACAAGCCGCACCAAACGACTTCTTCGACAACCCGCAAAGCGACCGTACCAAGCTGTTCCTGAGCCAGATCCTGCACTAGTAGGGAATGGGTTAGAAAAAAGGAGCCGTGAGGCTCCTTTTTTTGTGGTCGCAATATAGTCGTTTGCCTATAGAGCCGCTTCGCCAGCAAGCTGGCTCCTACAGGGGGGCGGCGTCGGCTGCGCCTTATTGCAAATGATCCAGCAACCGCAGCGCCGCCTGCTGGCCGCTTAGCCAGGCGCCTTCGACGCGCCCGGACAAACACCAGTCGCCGCACACGTACAAGCCCAGGTCTGCGTCCACCAGTGAGCCCCATTCGTGACTGCTAGCCGGCCGTGCATAAAGCCAGCGATGGGCGAGGGTGAATGCCGGTGCTGGTACGGCGCAGCCGATCAACTCGGCAAAGGCGCCGTGCAGGTGTTCGATGGCTTCTTCCTTGGTCAGGTCCAGGTGCTGTCGGCTCCAGGCGCTGCTGGCATGCAGCACCCAGGTATCCATCACGGTTTCGCGGCCGGGTTTGCTGCGGTTGCGGGCCAGCCAGTCGAGCGGCCCTTCGCGTACGAAGCAGCCTTCCACCGGGGTATCCAGCGGTTCTGCAAACGCCAGGGACACGGCCCACGTCGGGTCCATGGCCACGCTGGCAGCAGCGCCGGCCAGTTTCGGGGCGGCGGCGAGTAAGCCACTGGCTTGGGAAGCAGGGGTGGCGATGATCACCTGGCTGAACGGGCCATGCACTTGGCCTTCGGCGTCTTGCAGGCTCCAGTGCTCGGGGCCGCGGAACACTTCAGTAATACGGCAGGAAAACTTGACGGGCAGGGCGCCGAGCATCGCCCGGGTAATGGCGCTCATGCGCGGTGTGCCGACCCAGCGAACTTGCTCGTCGGGCGAGGCACCTAGCACGCCGTTGCTGAACGTGTACAAGCTGGGCGTCCACTCGGCGACCCAGCCTCGGGCCTGCCATTGGTGCACGGCGTCGATGAAGCGGCGGTCGCGGGCGGTGAAGTACTGCGCGCCCATATCCAGCGCGCCGGCATCGCTGCGCTTGCTGGCCATGCGGCCACCGCTGCCACGGCTTTTATCGAACAGTTGAACGCTGAGACCTGCCTCGTGCAGGGTTTGTGCGGCAGAAAGACCGGCGATGCCGGTGCCAATAATGGCGATGGGGAAACTCATGTCTGACCTCTAAATTCGCAAACTGGGCTGACGCTCTCCTGGTTTGGCCATGGGCGTGGAAAAGCAGCTGCCAACGACCCCGCGTAGAGTCATCGGGCCTGCTTTTGCGAGTTCCTTCCCTCGCTCTGATTCGCGGATTGGCCACAGGTTCGAACGGCCTGTGTGCTTGTGTTAGGTATAGAACGCTTGAACAGCAGACGCCTGCTTTGTTCGTCGCCTGGCAGCCGACAGATTCGCCATTAATCAGCGCAATAGCCATGACCGATTTTGCAATTTCATGTGTTTGCGCGATGCTGTGCGCCGTTTCTTCACAACCGCTCCGCTTTGCTAAGGAATATGCATGACCGATCACGCCTTGCTTCTGGTCAACCTTGGCTCACCGGCCTCGCCGCAGGTGGCCGATGTACGCAGCTACCTCAATCAATTTCTGATGGACCCGTACGTAATCGACCTGCCATGGCCGATTCGCCGACTGCTGGTGTCGCTCATTCTGATCAAGCGTCCGGAGGCTTCCGCTGAAGCCTACGGCTCGATTTGGTGGGAAGGCGGCTCGCCGCTGATTGTGCTGAGCCAGCGTCTGCAAGCAGCAATGAAAAACACCTGGAAACACGGCCCGGTCGAACTGGCCATGCGCTATGGCGAGCCCTCACTGGAAAACGTGCTGACGCGCCTGGCCAAGCAGGGCATCAAGAAAGTCACCTTGGCGCCGCTGTACCCGCAGTTTGCCGACAGCACCGTGACCACCGTGATCGAAGAAGCCAAGCGCGTGGTCAGTGAGCACAAGCTGGCATTGGAATTCGCCACGTTGCGACCCTTCTACGCCGAACCTATTTACATCGACGCCCTGGTGGCCAGCGCCAAGCCCTATCTGGAGCAAGGGTTCGACCACCTGCTGCTGAGCTTCCATGGTTTGCCGGAAAGCCATATCCGCAAACTGGTGCGCAACCCAAAACACGACTTGCGTGCGCCTGACAGCAAAGGCGTGAGCGACGAAATCATGGCGTTCTGTTATCGCAGCCAATGCCAGCGCAGCGCCGAAGCGTTTGCCGAGCGTGTTGGCCTGAAGCCGGGGCAATGGTCGGTGTCGTTTCAGTCGCGCCTGGGCGCCAACAAATGGATCGAACCGTACACCGAAGCGCGCCTGGACGAACTCGGCAAGCAGGGCGTGAAAAAGCTGCTGGTGATGTGCCCGGCGTTTGTTTCCGACTGCATCGAAACCCTTGAGGAAATTGGCATTCGCGGTGAAGAGCAGTTCAAGGAAGCCGGCGGCGAAGAATTGGTGCTGGTGCCGTGCGTCAACGACCACCCGCAATGGGTTGAAGCGCTGACGACGCTGTGTGAAAACGCGCCGGCGGGGCTGGGAAACCCGTTGAAATCGTAACAGCGCTTTGCCGTTTTGCTCGAAGCCCCGCTTGTGCGGGGCTTTTTTATGCCGATGGGAAAAAACGGGCGCTCACGCGGTGGGTCGTTCGGAATCACTGCGACAAGGGCGGCGACGGCGAGGCCAAGTCGCAGCCATGAAAGCCGTTTCCAAAGCACCCAAAAGTATGAGTTTTTCCGGCCGATTTGCCCGGTCAATCACCCCAAAGTACCAATGCCAGACGGCCTGACTGGCAGGTCATTCGCCAACGCCTTTACGCTGCATTCGCTAGGCTGATAACGACCAAAACCACCCTCTGTTGCGGCTACTCTGCGAGCACTTTCAACGGCCGCGCGTTGCACTGGCAGCGCCGAAGGAGACCATGGTGCATAACAACAATAATGCCGGCTATCCCTCCAGCCTCCGCGCTTGGGGCACCGTCACGATTCTGATGGTGGCGTACGTTCTATCGTTTATCGACCGGCAGATTCTCAACCTGCTGGTGGGCCCGATCCGTCGCGATCTGGAAATCAATGACACGCAAATGAGCCTGCTGATGGGCTTGTCGTTTGCGCTGTTCTACACCATCTGCGGCATTCCGCTGGGACGATTGGCCGACACCAAAAGTCGTCGCGGCCTGATCGCCATTGGCGTGTTGTTCTGGAGCGCAATGACCGCCGCCTGCGGCATGGCGCGTATGTATTGGCAGTTTCTGCTGTGCCGCATCGGCGTGGGCGTGGGCGAGGCAGCGTTGTCGCCGGCGGCGTATTCGCTGATTGCCGACAGCTTCCCTAGCGACCGTCGCGCCACCGCCATCAGCGTGTACTCGATGGGCGTTTACCTGGGCTCTGGACTGGCGTTTCTGCTCGGCGGCCTGGTTATCAAGTTCGCTTCGGCGCAAGGCGATGTGGTGTTGCCGGTGATCGGCGAAGTACGGCCGTGGCAGCTGATCTTCCTGCTGTTGGGCGCGGCCGGCGTGGTGTTCACCTTGTTGATGCTCGCCGTGCGTGAGCCGGCTCGTCGTGGTGTAGGCGCCGGCGTGGCCGTGCCGCTGGCCGAAGTAGGGCGCTACATCCGTGCCAACCGCACCACCGTGATCTGCCACAACTTCGGTTTCGCCGGTCTGGCCTTTGCCGGTTACGGCAGCGCCGCGTGGATTCCGACATTCTACATTCGCACCTACGGCTGGGATGCCGGCCATGTTGGCGTGGTGTACGGCAGCATCGTGGCGGTATTCGGTTGCCTGGGCATCGTCTTCGGCGGGCGCCTGGCGGACTGGATGAGCAAGCGCGGCCGCACCGATAGCAACATGCGCGTGGGCCTTATCGCTGCATTGGGCGCGTTGCCCTGCGTGCTCGCGTTCCCGCTGGCCAGCACCGGCAACATCGCCTCGATCATGATGGCGCCTGCGGTGTTCTTCCTCAGCATGCCCTTCGGCGTGGCCCCGGCGGCGATTCAAGACATCATGCCCAACTCCATGCGCGGCCAGGCGTCGGCGATTTATCTGTTCGTCATCACCTTGATCGGCCTGGGCGTGGGGCCAACGGCGGTGGCCTTGGTGACTGACTACGTGTTCGCTAACGACAACGACCTGAAGTATTCGCTGCTGATCGTCACCACCGTGGCGGTGCTGTTCTCGGTGGCGTTGTTGGCCAAAGGCCTGAAGCCGTATCGGGCGAGTGTTGAGCGCCTGAAAGGCTGGTCGGCGGAGTCGTCGGTAGAGGTGGCAGGCGTTCCGGCCAAGGCTTGATTGCTTGCTGGACCCATCGCGGCTAAGGCCGCTCCTACAGATCGCACAAATCCTGTAGGAGCGGCTTTAGCCGCGATGCTTTTTGCGCCTCAAACCCAGGTATTCAATTCCAGCGCCAGCTTCGACGTCAGCCGCAGGTATTGCTCGCTGGCTTTGTTAAGAAACACCTGGCCGTCCATGGTCAATTCACGGATCTGTTTGCCGGCTGTTTCGTAGCGGTAGAGCATTTGCTCGTCCTGTTGGCGCAAGCAGTGATAGCGCTGCAGGCGCGGTTGGACGGTGAAGGTGAGCATGTCGACAAAGGCCACTCGCACCTCTTCGCTTTGCCCCACCGCCAAGGCGCAGCGCTGCAAGATCGGCGTGTGGGTAAAGGGCGTGGTGGAGAGCATCACATGCTGGCAGTCGCTGAGGTCGTCGCGTGGTTCGCCGTTGAGCGTCCAGCCGCCATGAACGTCGCGCTCAAGGCTCAGGCTGCGCTGCCCGAGGTTGTCGACCTTCAGCCATAGCCGGCGAAAGCGCCAAGCTGCGTCAAAGGCCAGCACATAGGTGGCGGCGATGCTGTTGCCACGTACGCTCTGAATCAGGTGGCTGCTGGCATGAATGCCGCGTTCGTCCTGACGCAGGCGCAGGTTTTCCACGCCGGGGTTGAGCCAGGGTTTCCACACAAGGGTTTGTTGCATCGAGGTAGGCTGCATCCGTGCATATCCAGAAATGAACGGTGGGGCGCTGGCGTGCTGCCGCAGGGCACCGTCCATGGTGAACCGGCGGGCAGAATAGACGGATGTTTCTGTGATGTATGTAGGATTCTTGCTACAGCAGATGGATTTACTGCGACCCGTTAGGCCTTGCGCTTGAGCGGTTGCTGCTCGAAATTCACGCCGCCGAGGCCCGTGTCCATCAACGCGCGAATGTTGCCGTGGTCAGTGCCGGTCGGCGTCGCCAACACGCTGCGGTAATGCTCACCGAAAGCGCGCAGGGTTTCTTCCAGATTCAACCCCTCCAGCAAGGCCAGGCCGAGGGTTTTGCACGAGCCTTCGTTCTGGCCGCTGGCGTTGTTCTGGTTGCCGTTCACAAAGGCGCTGGGCTGGTAGTCGTAATGCTCGGCGATGAACGCCAGGGTGCTGGCGAACAGGTGCTGGTCGCTGCGCAAGGCGGCGCGAAAATCAGACAGTGACATTACTTGTGACCCTTGTTGAACGCCGCTTGCTGATCGCCGCTGGCTTCTTTCTGGTATTTACTTTTCCACTCGCTGTACGGCATGCCGTACACCTCTTCGCGCGCCTGATCGATGGTCACCGGCAAACCCACGTCGTCGGCGGCGGCCTTGTACCACTTCGACAGGCAGTTGCGGCAGAACCCGGCCAGGTTCATCAGCTCGATGTTCTGCACATCGGTGCGGTCGCGCAGGTGCTGAACCAATTGGCGAAAGGCGGCGGCTTCAAGTTCGATCTGTTCTTGCTCGGTCATGGCAACGTACTCCGAGAACGTGCGAAAGGGTGAAGGGCGGAACGGCGCGATGATAGAAGCGCCACGCCCGCACTTCAATGCGGGCGCGCGCAGAAACAGACGAGTTAACGGTGGCCGGCGAGCGTGATCGACACCGACTCGGCGAAGCGCAGGGCGTGCAATTTGTCGACCTCTACCTCGGCATAGCGCACTGCCGGGTGGGCCATGACCAAGTCGAGCAGTTCCTGGGTCAGGCGCTCCAGCAGGGCGAAGCGGTTGTTCTCCACGTGAGCGATGATCGCCTTGGTGATGGTGCGGTAATTCAGCGCGTGCTCAATGTCGTTGACCTGCACGGCGTCCACGGCAGGGTAAAGAATGGTCAGGTTGATCAGCACGTCCTGCTTGTTATCGATCTCTTCCTGCTTGATTCCAATGTAGGTGCGCAGGCGCAGGTCTTTGACCTTGATGCGCGCCATTCCAGGCTCCAGTCGCGGCATAGCGGTGTACTCCATCGAATCGGTTGCTCACTTCAGATGCCGGCCGCCGTTGACGCTCAGGGTGGTGCCGGTGACGTAGGGGTTGTCGAGCAGATAACGCAGGCTTTGATAGATGACCTGAGCGCCGGGTTCGATGCCCAGCGCCGATTTGGCCAGCGTCTTGGCGCGGTATTGAGCGTCGTCGCCGTCGTTAAACAGAATCAGCGCAGGGGCGATGCCGTTGACCTTGATCGCCGGCGCGTACTTGGCGGCGAACGACAACGTCAGGCTTTCCAGCCCCGCCTTGCTGGCGCAGTAGGCCAGGTGTTTGGCGCTGCCTTTGTGCGTCACGTCATCGCTGATGTGCACGATGTCGGCCGGGGTCGACTGGCGCAGCAAGTCGGCACAATGCAGGTTGATCAGATACGGCGCGAGCATATGCACGCTGAACATCTGCTGAAAGATCGCCGCTTCATCGCCGGGCGTTTCCGCCAGCCATTGCGAGGCGTTGTGCACGATGGCACGCAGGCTTGAGGTGTGTTTTTTCAGCTCGGCGACAAACGCGATAATGCCAGCTTCGCTGGAAAAATCCGCCTCAATGGCCACCGCCCCACGCTCGCGCAAGCGCTGCACGCTGGGGCGTTCCTGGCGGTAGGTGATGATCAGTGGATGGCCGTCGTCCAGCAGGCGTTCGGCGCAATGCAGGCCGACGCGTTGGCCGGCACCGGTCAGCAGAATGGGGGCAGAAACAGACATGGGCGACTCGTTGGCAGACAGGCCCGGCAACGGTAACCCAGTCTGCCTTCCGGCACAAAACGCGGCGCGGTGCTTACTTCGCGCCGCTGGCCAAACCCTGCGCGGTAACGGCCGGCAGCGCCTTGCGTTTGTGCAGCCACGGCGCCAGTAGGCGGGTGGATAGCGGAATGAACCAGTAAGTCATGAGCGGCGTAAGCGCCAAGGTGCTGAGCAGAATGCGCACTGCCAGGGGAAGCTCGCTCAAAACCCCGCCAAAAATCAGATTAAACCCCAGCGACACCGGAAAAAACGCCAGCCAGATCGCCACGCTTTGCTTCCAGCGAGGGACGTTTCGACTCGCGCTGCCAAACCAGGCGTCGATGCCCTGAACGCGGTGCTCCAACGGCTGTGCGAACAGCCCTTGACCACGTTGCAGCCAGGCGCGGCGTGAGGCGGAGTGTTCCCAGCTGGCGAGCAGGTCGGCGTCGGCGAAGCGGAATACGATTTGGAATTCGTCATCGTCGGGCGGCGGGGCAAGCACGCCAGAGCCCAGATAACCGGGGAAGTCGGTGGCCAGTTGTTCACCTTCACGCAGCCACAGCATGAAGTCTTGGTAGCGCTCGCGCGGCACGCGGCGGGCCACCATCAGGGTGACGGGGGAAGCAGACATTATGTATCTCCTCAAAACCGTGCCGCCGCTTGGGTAAAGCCTTGGCAAAAAAGCGCCCCAGGGTGGCGGGGCGTTATGGCGCGAAGAATAGTGGGTTTGCCGGGTGATTTGCCAGCAAAGATGCGGACTAGAGCGGGCAGCTCGTCAGATGGCAGGTGCCTTGGCGACCGGGTTGAGCAGGCGATGCTGTTGATAGATGTACTGGCGCAGCCGCTCGCTGTGCTCGGTTTTGCGCCCGCTCAGGCGGTACGCCACCAGCCGCTGATTGCTGCGCCGCGCCAGAATGCCCTGCAAACGAAGCGGTTCAGCGCCGGCTTGCGGCAGCCACAACGTAAAGCTGTTCGGCACCGTTTGATGACGAACTTCCATCAGCAAACCGGTGGTGGAAAGGCTGTGCAGCCACATGCCGCTTGGGTTGCCCTGTTCATCGACCAGCTCGACAGCCGGTTCGATATTCAGGCGCCACGGCCGCTCGGATGGGCCCTGCTCAATCACCTGCGGTGCGCCGATTTCCAGGCTCATGCTGTGGAATTCGTCTTCCACCAGTTGCAGCGGAAAGGTCACGCGCTCGCCGTTGAAATGGGCTTCGATGGTCAATTGGTCGCTGGCCGCCAGGCGGGTGAGCAGGTCTTTGGTCTGCGTGCCGCCATCCACGCGCAAACTTGGGGTTTGCATCGGGCCGTTCGGGCGAGCAGCGCCTTGCAGGTCCTGTAGAAACTCCAGTTCCTCGCGCGTAAGAATTCGGGGGTCTTGCATGGCAGATGCTCCAGTACTACACGAAGGGCAATCAGATGGGCCAGATGCGTCGGTGGTGGGACAACGCCGTATAGGCTTTATTAGTGAAAGCGTCAGGCTTTCCGACAAACGGCGCGCAGGCGTCTGTTACGCAGTCTTTTACCGACGTTCGAGACCGATCGCGACACGGCTCAGGCATAATGTCCGGCGTTTTTTTTAGCCTGCTAACGGAGCGAATAAATGAAAGTTGCGATCTTGTCCGGCTCGGTGTTTGGCACCGCTGAAGAAGTGGCCCGCCACGCTGAAACGTTGCTCAAGGCCGCTGGCTTCGAAACCTGGCACAACCCGCGCGCCACGCTGGATGACCTCAAAGCCTTTGCCCCTGACGCCTTTCTGGGCGTGACATCCACCACCGGCATGGGCGAGCTGCCCGACAACCTGCAACCGCTGTACTACGCCATTCGAGACGAACTGCCGAACTGGCGCGGCCTGCCGGGAGCCGTGATTGCCCTGGGCGACGCCAGCTATGGCGACACCTTCTGTGGCGGCGGTGAGCAAGTGCGTGAGCTGTTCGCCGAGCTGGGCCTTCGCGAAGTGCAAGAGATGCTGCGCCTGGATGCCAGCGAGAGCGTGACGCCGGAGACGGATGCCGAGCCGTGGTTGGCGGGGTTTGTTGAAGCGCTGAAAAGCTGAAAACCCTCTCCCCAGCCCTCTCCCGCAAGCGGGCAGAGGGGGCAGACCGAGCTATTTGCCTAAACCTCGATTAACCCCCCTCTGCCCGCTCGCGGGAGAGGGGCTGGGGGAGAGGGCGTGCTGTTCCTCATTCACCCCTGACCCACAAGGCCACTAAGCTGGCTGCCAGAGCGACTACCGCCCCCGCCATCCCTCGCTAGACTCACCGGCACTGAAAACAAAAACAACCGAGGTGACCGCCGTGACCGCTGCGCAAATCAAATCCGTACCGAACGTCAAAGACCAGGTGTCCGCTGCCGAGTGGCAGGCCCGTGTTGACCTCGCGGCCTGCTACCGCTTAATCGCCCTGCACGGTTGGGACGACCTGATCTTCACCCACATCTCGGCCAAGGTGCCGGGCACGGAAGAATTCCTCATCAACCCGTTCGGCCTCATGTTCCATGAGATCACCGCCTCCAGCCTGGTAAAGGTTGACCTCGACGGCGTGAAGAAAATGGACAGCCCTTACGAAATCAACCCGGCCGGCTACACCATCCACAGCGCCGTGCACGAAGTACGTCACGACGTCGGCTGCGTGATCCACACCCACACCGCCGCCGGCATTGCCGTGTCGGCGCAGAAGCAAGGGTTGCTGCCGCTGTCGCAGCAGTCGTTGTTCGTGCTGTCGAGCCTGTCGTATCACGGCTACGAAGGCGTGGCGCTGAACCATGAAGAGAAAGCACGGCTGCAAGCCGACCTGGGCGACAGCAACTTTATGATCCTGCCGAACCACGGCCTGATGACCTGCTCATCCAGCATCGCCGACGCCTTCCTGATGATGTTCACCCTGCAGCGCGCCTGCGAAGTGCAAGTGATGGCGCAAAGCGGCGGCGCCGAGTTGATCCACATTCCCCAGCAGATTCTCGACGGCGCCAAAGCCATGGTGCAGGGCGTAATGAAAACCTCCCAAGGCATGGGCGGCTCGCTGGCGTGGCCGGCGCTGTTGCGCAAGCTGGATCAACAAAACCCGGGCTACAGCGCGTGATGACGCCGGCCCTCGCCGGCATTCCCCTGCGCGACTGGCGCGCGCAGGCGAAGAGCCTGACCTTTGAGGGTCACAAAATTGCCTATTGGACGGCAGGGCGCGGCGAGACGTTGCTGTTGATCCACGGTTTCCCCACTGCCAGCTGGGACTGGCATTACCTGTGGAACACCTTGGCGCAGCGCTATCAGGTGATCGCCTGCGACATGCTCGGCTTTGGCGATTCGGCCAAGCCCCGAGGCCACGATTACCGATTGGTGCAACAGGCCGATATCCAACAGGCGCTGCTGCGCCAGTTGAACATCGACGCGCCGGTGCATGTGCTGGCCCACGACTACGGCGACAGCGTTGCGCAGGAGCTGGTGGCGCGGCACCACGAAGGGCGAATTCGCCTGGCCTCGTGCGTGTTCCTTAACGGCGGCTTGTTCCCGGAAACCCATCGCCCGGTGCTGGTGCAAAAGCTGCTGTTGAGCCCGCTCGGGCCGCTGATCGGCCGGATGTTTGGTCGGCAGAAGTTGGCGGAAAGTTTCGCCAAGGTCTTCGGGCCCAACACCCAGCCCAGCGAGCAGGAACTAGACGACTTCTACAGCCTGATCGCCCACAACAACGGCCCGGCGGTGATGCATCGTTTGATTCATTACATTCCCGAGCGCCGGCAACAGCGCGACCGTTGGGTGGCGGCGATGCAGAAGGGCGGTTTGCCGCTGCGGGTAATCGATGGCGCCGTGGACCCAATCTCCGGCGCCCACATGGTGGCGCGCTACCGCGAGCTGATCCCGCAACCGGACACCGTGCTGCTGGAAGGCATCGGCCATTACCCGCAAACCGAGGCGCCTGCTCAAGTGTTGCAGCATTACCAAGCATTTCGCGCCGCCCTCGCTGGAGCTGCGGTAGCCTAGCCGCTGACTTTTAGCGGGAGGCGATATGCGCACGGCAGCGATGTTCACGGCGACACTTCTATTGGGCGGCTGCGCAGGCAGCGCGCCCACTGAGCAGGCGCCGCTGTTTCAAGGCTGGTATGCCCAGCAGCCGCTGGGTAATCCACAGTTCGCGCCGGGGCTTTGGCCGCTGTTGGCCAGTCGCGCCAATTTTCCGGTAAACGACGCGCCGGCCACCGCCGGCCTGGTTCAATTGCACATCGACGCCGACCAACAGCTCACCGTGCGCCTGCATCGGGAAGGGCGCTGCGTCGGGCAACTCAGCATTGCCGGTCACCTTGACGGCACCCAATACCAGTTCTCCGACAGCGACTTCAACGGCATTCCGGTTATCGCCTGGGGCCATAACGCGCGTGACGTAACGCTCGCACTGAGCGCCCCCGAGCAACTGGCCGCTACGGTGCACACCAGCAGTTTCGGCATGTTCCTGATCATTGCCGGCGGCGCGCCAGACCGCGATGTCACCTATCGCTACACCCGCGTGGAGACGCCCGCCGTCGTCTCGCCGACGTGTCCGGCACCGGCGCCGGGGCGGCAGTGAGCGGCGCGAATCATGCCCTACCGTTATTGCGCGCCATTCAGCCCCGGCCGCTTTTCTTGTGGCCGCCGCCGCGCTCCGCGACACTCGGCGCCATCGCATGTTCTGCTATCTGCCACAGGAGTTTGATATGAGCGAGTCCGTTCGTTTTGAAGACAAGGTTGTGATCGTCACCGGCGCTGGCGGTGGTATTGGCCGCGCGCACGCCCTGGCATTTGCCAAAGCCGGCGCCAAAGTGGTGGTCAACGACCTGGGCGGCAGCACCCACGGTGAAGGCGCCAACGCTTCGGCGGCAGACCGCGTAGTGGCTGAAATCGTTGAAGCCGGCGGCACTGCCGTGGCCAACCACGACTCGGTAACCGACGGCGAGAAGATCGTGCAGAACGCCCTCGACGCCTTCGGCCGCATCGACGTTGTGGTCAACAACGCCGGCATCCTGCGTGACAAAACCTTCCACAAAATGGAAGACGCCGACTGGGACCTGGTTTACCAAGTGCACGTGGCCGGCGCCTATAAGGTCACCCGCGCGGCGTGGCCGCACATGCGTGAGCAGAACTACGGTCGCGTGATTTTCACCTCGTCCACCTCGGGCATTTACGGCAACTTCGGCCAGTCCAATTACGGCATGGCCAAGCTCGGCCTGTACGGCCTGACCCGCACGCTGGCCATTGAAGGCCGCAAGAACAACATCTTCGTCAACGCCATTGCCCCAACCGGCGGCACGCGCATGACCGAAGGGCTGATTCCCCAGCAAGTGTTCGAGCAACTGAAGCCTGAACTGGTAAGCCCGTTGGTGGTGTACCTGGGCAGCGAAAACTGCCAAGACACTGCCGGCCTCTACGAAGTAGGTGGCGGCTGGATCGGTAAAGTGCGTTGGGAGCGCAGCAACGGCGCGGGCTTTGATCCGAAAGTCGGCTTTACCGCTGACGACGTTGCCGCCCACTGGAAAGAAATCGGCGACTTCGAAGGCGCCAGCCATCCCGAAGACAGCCTGCAAGCCTTGCAAGCGATGATGGCGAATCTGCAGAAACACGCCGGCAAGTAATCACTGCTCGCTAAAAAAGCCGGCCCCTTTAAGAGAGGCCGGTTTTTTTTTGCCCAAATTTCACACCTGTAGGAGCGGCTTCAGCCGCGATGCGCTTGAGCCAAAAGCATCGCGGCTAAAGCCGCTCCTACAGGGTCTGTGGCGAAGGCAAAGTTTTGCGCTGGTTTTCTTACAAACTGCAAAAGTTCCCGCCTCGCCGAATGCCCCTCCATTCATTCCAGTGTTGGTGCCCTGTGATGACCGCATGGTGCGGGCATTCATCCTTTTGGGCGACACGAAGAATCAAACCTTCGTGCGCTTATCCGCGTGTCATCCGCTGAGTACGGTGCACCACAGTTTCACCAACTAGGAGAGCCGCATGACAACAACAAAAAGGCCCGGACTGTTCCAGCCAAAGACTCTGGCAATCGCGATCGCATTGGGCACCTGCGCCCAGGCTCACGCGGTGAATTTCAATATTGGGGAGATCGAGGGGCAGTTCGACTCTTCGCTGTCGCTTGGTGCTAGCTGGTCTACTGCCAAAGCAAACCAGGACTACATCGGTAGCGCTAACGGCGGCAACGCTTTCACTCAGACCAACGACGATGGCCGACTGAATTTCAGAAGAGACAAAACGTTCTCGAAAATTTTCAAAGGCATCCATGACCTTGAGCTGAAGTACGGCGACACCGGTGTCTTCCTGCGCGGTAAATACTGGTACGACTTCGAGCTTAAAGATGAAAGCCGTGAGCTGATGGACATCGACGATGACCACGCCAAGATGGGCGCGCGCTCGTCGGGCTATCAGCTGCTTGATGCGTTCGTCTACCACAACTACGCCATTGCCGATCAGCCAGGCAGTGCACGTTTGGGTAAGCAGGTGGTGAGCTGGGGTGAAAGTACGTTCATCCAGAACGGCATCAACTCGATCAACCCGGTCGACGTTTCCGCCTTCCGCCGTCCAGGCGCCGAAGTGAAGGAGGGTCTGATTCCGGTCAACATGTTCTACCTCTCGCAGAGCATTACCGAGAACCTATCCGCCGATGCGTTCTACCAGATCGAGTGGGACCAGACCGTTGTGGACAATTGCGGCACCTTCTTCTCCAGCACGGACGTGTTGCAGGAAGGCTGCGATAACAACTACCGCATTCTGGATGGCGCTACGGTTGCCAACCTGAACAACAACCCGGCGCTGCGAAATGCATTGGCCGGCGCTGGTGTTGATCTGAACTCGCAGGGTGTAGCGATGCGCCGCCTCGGCGACCGCGACCCAAGCGACTCGGGCCAGTGGGGTGCAGCATTGCGTTGGCAAGGCGATGAGACGGAATACGGTGCGTACTTTATGAACTACCACGCACGTACGCCGTACTTGGGAATTCAAAACGCCAATTTCGCCGATATTGGTCGAGCATTTAGTACTTTTGGTGGCGCGCTAGCGCAGCCCATCTTGCTGGGTACAGGTAAGTACTATTTTGAATATCCAGAAGACATTCGCCTCTATGGGCTGAGCTTCTCCACCACGCTGCCTACTGGTACCGCCTGGTCCGGGGAAATCAGCTATCGGCCGAACATGCCGTTGCAGATCAACACCAACGATATGACTCCACTGGCTGCAACCAGTGTTGCCGGAGCCATTCCGAGGGGCCCAGCTGCCGTCGCGGCGCAAGCCAACGTCGACCACCGTGGCTACAACCGCAAAGAAGTTACCCAGATCCAAACCACGTTCACACACTTTTTTGACCAGGTAATGGGCGCAGATCGGGTAACGGTAGTGGGTGAGATCGGCGCGAACTCTATCGGTGGTCTCGAGCACATCGATGATCTGCGTTATGGCCGCGACTCCACTTTCGGTAACCAAATTCAAGGCGGCGACCACGGCTACTACACCAACACCTCCTGGGGCTACCGCGCTCGTGCCATCTGGGATTACAGCGATGTGTTCGCCGGTGTGAACCTCAAGCCGAACCTGTCGTGGTCGCACGATGTCGATGGTTATGGCCCGAACTTCAACGAAGGCGCCAAGGCCGCGAGCATTGGTCTGGATGCCGAGTACCGCAACACCTACACCGCGGGTATTTCGTACACCAACTTCTTCGGCGGCGATTACAACGTACTCACCGACCGTGACTTCCTGGCCCTCAGCGTTGGCGTGAACTTCTAAGAATTGCTTGCGGAAATAACAGAGGACTACAAGAACAATGAAAACAACGAAAAATCTGTTGGGTGCCCTGGCTCTTTCGCTGCTTGCCAGCAGCGTGTTGGCTGCCGTACCGGCCGCCGACGTGGCCAAGCTCGGCACCACGCTCACCCCGCTGGGCGGTGAGAAAGCGGGTAATGCCGATGGCAGCATTCCGGAGTGGAACGGCGGTCTGGCGAAGAACGCCGCGTCGGTAAACAGCGGTGGTTTCGTCAGCGATCCGTTTGCCGGCGAAAAGCCCTTGTTCGTGATTACCGCCGCCAACGCCGACCAGTACAAAGCCAAGCTCTCGGCTGGCCAACTGGCGATGTTCAAGCGCTATCCCGACACTTACAAAATGCCGGTTTACCCGACTCACCGCACCACCGCCGTGCCGGAAGAAATCAACAAAGCAGCCAAGATCAGCGCCGAAAAAACGGTGTTGCTCGAAGGCGGTAACGGCCTGAAAAACTTCACCGACAGCCGCTACTACGCGTTCCCGATTCCGCAGAACGGCCTGGAAGTGATCTGGAACCACATCACCCGTTATCGCGGTGGCAACCTGCGCCGCAACATCGTGCAGGCCACGCCGCAAACCAACGGCAGCTACACCTTGGTGCACTTCACCGACGAGGTGTCGTTCCCGGCGGGTATGCCTGGCCTGGATCCGGCCAAAGCGGAAAACGCCCTGTTGTTCTTCAAGCAGCAAGTCACCGAACCCGCGCGTCTGGCCGGTAACGTGCTGCTGGTACACGACTCCCTCGACCAGGTTGCCGAGCCGCGCATGGCGTGGATCTACAACGCCGGTCAGCGTCGCGTGCGTCGTGCACCGCAGGTTTCGTATGACGGCCCAGGCACCGCCTCGGACGGTCTGCGTACCTCGGACAACTTCGACATGTTCAACGGTGCACCCGACCGTTACGACTGGAAGTTGATCGGCAAGAAAGAAATGTACATCCCGTACAACAACTTCAAGCTGCAATCGCCGGACGTGAAATACGCCGACATCCTCAAAGCTGGCCACACCAATTCCGACCTGGCCCGCTACGAGTTGCACCGCGTATGGGAAGTGGAAGCGACCCTGAAAAGCGGCGAGCGCAACATCTATGGCAAACGTAAGTTCTACGTCGACGAAGACTCCTGGCAGATCGCCGCTTCGGAAATGTATGACGGCCGTGGCCAACTGTGGCGCGTAGGCGAAGCGTTCCTGTACCAGCAGTTCGTGGCGCAGGCCCCGGGTTATGCCTTCGAAGCGCTCTACGACATCATCGCTGGCCGTTACCTGGCCATCGGCATGATGAACGAAGAGAAACACTCGGTTGAATACGGCATCAAAACCTCGGCCACCGACTACACCCCGGCAGCCTTGCGTAACGCTGGCGTTCGTTAAGCTTCGAAACAATTTGGACGTAGGTTAGGCCTAGCGCCGCGAAGCCCAACGAGCGTCCATCACACAGCTTAATGAGCACTGCTCAGGTGTATGAATAAGGCGGCCCGCGGGTCGCCTTTTTCTTATTTGGCCGCCCGTTACGAGCTAAGCGTGGTTAAGATCGGGCCTTGTTTCACCTTGAATAAAAACAAAAAAAGCAGAGGCATCGACCATGCATAACGTCCACCCGATTGGACCTCGTCCCCTGCGTTTATCCGACAGTCCGCTGCCGCGTTTGCCGGCGGCTCATTTTCCCCGTCCGCGTCTGGTGCAGGCGCTGCTGGCCGGCGACAGCCGCCTGGCGCTGATTTGCGCACCGGCCGGTTTTGGTAAAAGCGTGTTGCTCAACGAATGCGTGCGCCAGGCGCCGGTCGGCACCCAAGTGGTGTGGCTAGACCTGCTCGGCCGCGCCCTCACGCCCATCGAACTGCTTGCCCGCCTGGCCAAAGCGCTGGGCCGCGCGGTGGAGGAGGGCGACACCTACGACGAACTGTGCAGCCTGCTAAGCCGCATCGAGCAACCGCTGTGGATCGTGCTCGACGACTACCCGCGCGAAGCCTGCGCCGAGCTGGATGACTGCCTCGACCGTCTGCTTGAACAGGCCCCGCACACGTTGCGTTGGTGGATCGGCGGGCGCCGGCGCCCAGCCTGGAACCTGCCGCGCCTGATGCTGCAGGGTGACTTGCTGGAACTGGACGCCTCGGCGCTGGCCCTGGAAGAACCCGAACTAAACGGTTTGCTGGAGCAACACCATCTGGATCTGCCCGCCGAACTGCGCGCGCAATTGCTACACAACAGCGAAGGCTGGGTGGCCGGCGCCTGCCTGCTGCTGATCAAAGGCACCGCCGAGAATCTGCCCGAACGCTTGGCGTCCGGTACGCCGTTGCTGCACGAATACATCGTGCGCGAAGTGCTGTCCGGGCTGTCGCCGACCTTGCTGCGGGCCTTGTCGGTGCTTGCCCACATGCCGCGTTTTTCCGCCGCGCTGTGCGAGCACGTACTGGATGAAAACGGCGCGCAGCTGTTTGAAGAACTGCATGCTCGGCAGATGTTTTTTCTGGGCATGGACAGCTGCGGCGAATGGTTCCGCCTGTCGCGCCCGCTGGCGGCAGTGCTCAAGCGTCAAAGCTCGGCACCCGCTCCCACGCAGGCCCACGTGCGCGCCTGCCAATGGTTTGCCAGCCACGGCGACGTGCGTGCGGCCGTCGAGCACGCGCTGTTTGCCAATCAGCCCGACGTGGCGGCCAACTACTTGCAGCGCTTCGGCCAAGAACAATTGCTGGTCGGTCAAAGTGTCGCGCAATTTCTGCAATGGCGACACGAACTGCCCGCCAGCTTGTACTCCAGCACACCCCGGCTGATTACCCTGCAAGCCTGGGCGCTGTTGATTTGCGCGCGCCTGGATGAAGTGGACGATTGCCTTAAAGACCTGGGCCGCTTTTTCCCGCAACCCACGGCCCGGCAACAGCAACAACTGTTCGCCCATTACCAAGCCATTCAAGGCGTGCTGCAACGCCAGCGCGGCCAGCGCAGCGCCCGCGAGCATTCGTTGCAGGCGCTGGAGGTGTTGGCGGACGAAGCCTGGTCGCAGCGCGCGCTGTGCTATCAGGCGCTCGCCCAGCAGGCGTTCGCCGAGCACATGCTCGATGAGGCCTATGAGTACATCCAGGAAGGATTAAAGCTGGCGCGCTTGAACGGCAGCGTGTTGTTCGAAGCGCTGCTAAGCGTCGACCGCGTGCACCAACTGACCATCATGGGCGACACCCAAGCGGCACTGGAGCTGGCCGACCTGTGCCTGCAACACCTGCAAGCGGCGGGGCGCCAGGGTCCGGTGATGGGGCGCCTGTTGCTGCTGCGCGCTAGCCTGTTCGCCAGCCAAGGTCAAACCGAGGCCGCTCACGCGGCGTATAACGCCGGCTTGCAGGCCGCTGAAGCCTGCGAAGACGCCTACGTTATTTTTGGCTACCACGGCCTCGCCGAATTGGCGGCCCAAGCCAACGACTTCACCCTGGCGTTCCAACTGCTGCGCAAGGCCGAGCGGCTGATGCAATGGCAGCACGTGCCGGAAGTGCGCTATCGCGGCGTGCTGCAACTGGCCCAAGGCGCGCTGTGGTTGCGCCAGGGCGAAGCACAGCGGGCGCGCGCCGTGTTGCAAACCACGCTGGACGGCTACCTCGAACGCGACCTGCTGGCACCGTCGGGTTTCTACGATTTGCTCCCGCGCTTGCGCTACCAATTGGCCCTGGCTGACCTGCAACTGGGCGAATTGCGCCCGGCATTGGAGGCGCTGCAAGCCCTGAGTGACGACTGCGAGCGCGGCGGTTACCGCAGCCTGCTCAACCGCTGCCGATTCAGCCTGGTGCAGGCGCTGTTGGCGAATGGCCTGGAAAAACCGGCCGAGGCCATGTTGCGGCTGGCCCTGGAAACGGCGCAGCAGCAGGGCGTGAGTCCCGACCTGCAGGCGCTGCACGCGCAATTTGGCCCCTGGCTGGAAAACGTGCTGCCGCAGTTGGCGGAGCCATTGGAACTGCGGCTGTTGCTGAGTCAGGCGGGGGCGGGCGCCGAGGCGGCGGCGGAAACATCGCCGCTGAGCGCGCGCGAAAAAATGGTCTTGGAACAGATTGCCCAAGGCTATTCCAACCTGCAGATCGCCGATCGGCTGCACATTTCGCTGCACACCGTGAAAACCCACGCGCGGCGCATCAACGTCAAGTTGGGCGTCGAGCGGCGCACGCAAGCCGTCGCCAGGGCCAAGGCGTTGGGCTGGCTGGTGTAAACAACCCCGCTGCCGATTGCCGGCCAGACCAAAACCATCGCGGCTAAAGCCGCTCCCACAGAACGCGAAATTTGTAGGAGCGGCTTCAGCCGCGATTGCGGCACCCGCTAGATCAAGAACATTGCGGCTTCAGCCGCGATTTCCTGCAAACCCCGCCTGGCGTCTGGCCTGCCCATCCGCGACATCTGACATTTTTTTCACACCCCCTGCCGTACGGTGTTCGCCCTACGTTCCGCTACGCATTGTTTCTTTCCAGCGGATGTCCGGGTTTTTGGCGGAGCAGCGGCATATGCAAGTTCGAAGCAGCAAAGGGTGGGGTATCGACTGGGCCGGTATAGGCTGGTTGTTTCTATTTTTTTGGTATTTCTCCTGCGTTCCGCAGTTGCTCATTCAAATTACCGGCACCTCTGGTTTCACTGGTTTCCGCCAGGCGTTTTTGATGAGCGCGCTGTGGCTGGTGCCGGTGTTGCTGTTCCCGGCGAAGACACGGGTGATCGCCGGTGTGATCGGCGTGGTGCTGTGGGCCGGGTCGCTGGCCAGTCTCGGTTACTTTTTTATCTACGGGCAGGAGTTTTCGCAGAGCGTGATTTTCATCATGTTCGAGTCGAACCTGGCCGAGAGCAGTGAATACCTGACGCAATATTTCGCCTGGTGGATGGTGCCGGCTTTTGTCTTGCACACGGTGGTTGCCTATGTGTTGTGGCGCCGGGTGCGACCGATTAAGATGACCGGCCAGCCAGCGTTTGCGGCGGCTGCGTTTATGTTGTTGTGTTCGCTTGGTTATCCGCTGATCAGCCAAAGCCTGCGGGAGAAAACCCTGGGCGATGCCTTGCTCAAAGTCGAAGCCAAGTTGGAACCGGCGGTGCCGTGGCAACTGGTGTTGGGCTATCGGCAATACCGTGAGCAGTTGGGCAACATGCAGGGCATGCTCAATGACGTGGCAAAAATTCCGCCGCTCAAACACCTCAAGAGCAGCCTTGGCAACGCGCCGGCGACCCTGGTGCTGGTGATCGGCGAATCGACCAACCGCCAGCGTATGAGCCTGTACGGCTACCCGCGCAACACCACGCCCAATCTCGACAAACTGCGCAATGACATGCTGGTGTTCGACGACGTCGTCACCCCGCGCCCGTACACCATCGAAGCGTTACAACAGGTGCTGACCTTTGCCGATGAAGAGAGCCCGGACCTTTACCTGAAAACGCCGTCCATCGTCAGCGTCATGAAGCAGGCCGGCTTCAAGACTTATTGGATTACCAACCAGCAGACCATGACCAAGCGCAACACCATGCTCACCACGTTTTCCGAGCAGGCCGACGAGCAGGTGTACCTGAACAACAACCGCAACCAGAACGCGCGCCAGTACGACGGTGATGTGTTGGCGCCGTTTGCCAAGGTGTTGCAGGAAGACGCGCCGAAGAAATTCATCGTCGTGCACTTGTTGGGCACGCACATGAGTTACCAGTACCGCTATCCGCCAGAGTTCGAGAAATTCACCGACCGCTCGGGCGCGCCAGCCAGCCTGCGTGACGACCAACTGCCGACCTACAACAGTTACGACAATGCCGTGCTGTACAACGATTTCGTGGTGTCGAGCCTGATCGGTGAATACGCCAAGAAAAACGACAACGGTTTTCTGCTGTACCTCTCCGACCATGGTGAAGACGTGTTCGACTCGCCCACCGGCAACGTGCTGGGGCGCAACGAGGCGAAACCGACCGCGCCGATGTACACCATTCCCTTTATGGTCTGGGCCTCGCCGAAATGGCGCGAAGGGCATGAGTGGAGCTTTATCGCCGACACCAAGCGGCCTTACAGCAGCTCGCAGTTGATTCACACCTGGGCGGATCTGGCCGGCCTCAGCTTTGATGAGTTCGATGCCAGCAAAAGCCTGGTCAGCGCGCAGTTCAAAGAACGCCCGCGCATGATTGGCGACCCGTATGGCAGCAAGAAATCGCTGATCGACTTCAGCCTGATCAAGCCCAAACAGCCGCCCAAAGAGCTTGAAACCGCCCAGCAGTAACGGCGCAACACGCCATTCAGCGCCCCGATTTCGGGGCGTTGTCGTGTCTATTCGCGACGTTTTCGGACAGCGATGAGCGGCGCGTCGTACGCGTTGCACCGGGCTGACCTATTCTTTGGGTCGGGCAGGCGTATAAGTAGGAAAAACCTTACGCATGGTGTCGTCTGTTTTTTGGGGTTATGGGTGTGATGCGGCTGTTTCTTATTAGTGTGCT
The DNA here is from genome assembly GCF_979254655.1 of Pseudomonas sp. AC229. Lineage (NCBI taxonomy): Bacteria > Pseudomonadati > Pseudomonadota > Gammaproteobacteria > Pseudomonadales > Pseudomonadaceae > Pseudomonas > Pseudomonas sp. AC229. The sequence goes on along the minus strand of NZ_CEEDHK010000002.1, from coordinate 87,406 downwards.
GAGTGCACTCATTCTCGGGGCTTCAACGCTGGCGCAGGCTGCGCCAGGGATTGCCTGCACCCGCACCATGACGCTGGCGCTGCATGACCATGGCTTGCTGTATTCAGCTGACACCGACGCTGGCATCGATAAAGACTTCGCCGACGAGTTGATAAAACGCAGCGGCTGCACCGTCACCGTGTCGCTGTTGCCGCGCGCGCGCATCTGGCAGTTGATCGAGCAAGGCGCGCTGGATTTCAGCCTGTCGGGCATCGCCAACGAAGAGCGAAACCGTTTCGCCAGTTTCGCCTGGTATTTCTCCGACCAGTTTTACCTGCTGGTTCGCCAGGACGCCGGCGTGCAAACCCTGGCGGATTTCGCTGCCGACCCGGCGCTGCAGCTCGGCATCATCCGCAGTTTTCGCTACAGCCCCAAGGCCAATAATCTGGTTGACCAGCTCACCACGCAGCGCCGCGTGCGCCACGCCAGCCGCCTGGAGCCGCTGTACGAAGTGCTAATGGCCAATCAGATCCAAGGCATGATCATCGAGCCGTTCGATTACCCGCAGGTGCAAAACGATGACATCCGCCAACAGACGCGCGTGGTGGAAACCGGCGATGCGCCCACGCCCCACGGGTTAATCATGTCGAAGAAGTCGCTGTCACCCGAGGAACAGGCGCAGTGGCGCGCGCTGGTCGATGGCATGCGCGCCGACGGCACGGTGGAGCGCATCTTTGCCAAATACTTGCCGGCCGAATTGGCCCACACGCTGGTTAATTTTTGAGCATGTCGCGCCTTGGCCTTCGCTATAAATTGCTGGCGCCGCTGATTCTGCTGGTGTCGTTGGGCGTTACCTATTGGCTCTGGCACCACGAGCAACGCAACGCCCAGCTCGACCGCCTGGAAACCGCCGATTACAACCTGCGTGAAGCCACCAGCGCCATCGACCAACGCATCGCCGCCTACGAACAAGTGTTGCGCGGCGTGCAAGGCCTGTTCGCCGCTTCGGATCTGGTGCGTCGCGAAGAATTCAAAACCTACCTCGACTCGCTGCAGCTGGGCGCCGATTACGCCGGCCTGGAAGGCATCGGTTTCGTGCAGTGGAGCAGCCGCGAAAACGTGCCGGCGCTGATTGCCCAACAGCGGGCCAGCGGCGTGCCGGACTTTCAGGTGAGCCCCGAAGGCGACCGTGATTTCTACGCGCCCGTGGTGCAGATGGAACTGCTGTCGGGCAACAGCCATCTGGTGCTGGGGATCGACCCCTTCGCCGACCCCGAACGCCGCATGGCCATGGAGCAGGCGCGCGATTCCGGCGACGCGAAAATCACCGGCAAGGTCGAGCTGGTGATTCCCGGCGAAGCCGATGCGCAAAGCAAAGCCGGCTTTCTGATGTTTCTGCCGGTGTACGCCAAAGGCAAGCCCCACGTTAATCAGGCACAACGCCGCGCTGCGCTGATCGGCTGGGTGGTCGCGCCGCTGCGCATCAACAAGTTGATGGCCAGCTTGTATGGGCCGCAGTCCAGCGCCATCGCCATCAAAATTCACGAAGGCGTGAAGCGCACGCCGACGTCGTTGTTGTTCGACTCCAGCGAAGGCAGTGTCCGCAGCCCCAGCGGCCCCAGCGATGCGGTCGAGTACCTGGAAGTAGCAGGGCGAACCTGGACCCTGGAAATGCTCAGCGAGCAACAACGCGACCGGCCCATTAGCAAAGACAACTCCGGGCTGATCGCCGGCGCCGGCCTGGCGCTGAGCCTGCTGCTAACCGTGCTGACGTGGATGTTGACCACCGGCCATTCCCGCGCGCAGAGCCTGGCGCGGGAAATGACCCGCGAACTGCGCGCCAGCGAAACCCGTTTACGCCACCTGGCCGAGCATGACGCACTAACCGGCCTGCCCAACCGCGCGCTGTTTAGCGACCACCTGACCCACGCGTTGGCCCAAGCCCGGCGCAACCGCACGCGGCTGGCGCTGATGTTTATCGACCTGGACCGCTTCAAACCCATCAACGACACCCTTGGCCACCACGTCGGCGATACCCTGCTGCAAGTGGTGGCGCAGCGGCTGCAACACTGCGTGCGCGAGTCGGACATTGTCGGGCGCATGGGCGGCGACGAGTTTGTGGTGCTGCTGCCGGTGATCGACGGTGACAACGATGCGTTAGTGGTCGCGGAAAAAATTCGCGAAGCCCTGAATCAACCGTTCGACCTGGGCTGTGGGCAGCCGTTGAGCCTGTCATCCAGCACCGGCATTGCCCTGTTTCCTGAGCATGGCGAGGACGAGGTGCAGCTCACCAAGAATGCCGACGCGGCGATGTACGCGGCCAAGGACAGCGGGCGCAATCAGGTGAAGTTGTACCAAGGCGCAACCGCCCCAGTCGCTTTGTAGGTTGGTGCTGAGCGAAGCGAAGCCCAACACCTGGCCACCGGTGGACTACAGCTTTCCCGCCAAGCCAAACTTGCGCTTCAACACCCACTCCATCACTCCTTGCGGTAATAGCAGTGCGAGTAAGGGCAGCGCTCGGCTGCCGTTGCCCAAGCGCAACAAACGCGGCGGTTCCGCGCGCTGTACGGCGCTTAGTACGTCGCGGGCAAAGTGGCTGGCCGGCGTCGGGTTGTCTTGTGAAGCGCGCGCCCGGGCGCGAATGCCCTCGCGAATCGGCCACCACGGCGATCCATCGGCAATCAGCTGTTCAGCTTCGCGGCTGGCATTGGCGCCAAAGCTCGACGCAATGGCGCCCGGCTGCACTTCCAGGACCCGTACGCCAAAGGGCGCCAACTCCATGCGCAGGCCTTTGCTCAACGCATGCACCGCCGCCTTCGAAGCGCAGTACGCCGCCGCGAACGGCGTCACCAAAACACCTGACACACTGCTGATGTTCACCACCACGCCACGGCTGCGACGCAACAACGGAAACAGCGCACGGGTGACGTCGATGAGGGCAAACACGTTGGTATCGAATTGACGTTGCAGGGCATCGCGCCCGCCGTCCAGCAGCGGCCCCATGGCGCCATAGCCGGCGTTATTGATCAGCACATCCAGGCCTCCCACCTCATCGCTAAGCCGCGCCGCCAATTGCGCAACGGCGGCGCTATCGTTGACGTCCAGTTCCACCGCATCGAAGCCGGCAGCGTTCAACGCCGCCAGATCGCTGGCCTTGCGCGCCGTGGCCCAGACGCGAAAGCCGGCCGCCTTGAAAGCATCTGCCAGGGCGCGGCCAATGCCGCTGGAGCAGCCGGTGATCAAAACGGTTTTGGACATGGGGGCATCCTTTGTTGTTCTTGGTCTGTAGGAGCGAGCGCGCTCGCGAAGGCGATAGTGGCCCAACCGCAGAACGCAGGGAAGAATGACGAGCACCGTAGCCTGAAAAACTCTGGATTCCGAGTCGTCGGACCGCCGCCTTCGTGGGAATGACGGTGGGCTAAACCAAATCCTCCGTCATCCTCGCGAACGCGGGGATCCAGGCTCGCATGTCGGACACCGTAACTTGAAAAACGCTGGATTCCGAGTCGTCGGACCGCCGCCTTCGCGGGAATGACGGTGGGCTAAACCAAATCCTCCGTCATCCTCGCGAACGCGGGGATCCAGGCTCGCATGTCGGACACCGTAACTTGAAAAACTCTGGATTCCGAGTCGTCGGACCGCAGTCCTCGCGGGAATGACGGTGGGCTAAACCAAATCCGCCGTCATCCTCGCGAACGCGGGGATCCAGGCTCGCATGTCGAACACCGTAACTTAAAAAAACCTGGATTCCGGAGTCGTTGGACCGTCGTCTTTGTGGGAATGACGGTGGGCTAAATCGCCGCGTGTGCGGCAGTAAACACGGCCAAAAAAAAGCCCCGCGGGTGCGGGGCTTCAAACGTCAGGAAGTAACCGGATGGGATGCTCGATTGTCTTCAATTTCCACCGGCTCGGCATCCGGCTTGGCCAGCAAGCTGTACACGCACGGCAACACGAACAGGGTGAACAGCGTGCCCACCGACATGCCGGTGGCGATCACCAAGCCGATGTCGAAGCGGCTGACGGCACCGGCGCCGGTGGCGAGAATCAGCGGCACCATGCCGAACACCATCGCTGCCGTGGTCATCAGCACCGGACGCAGGCGAATCGCCGCCGCTTCCTCAATGGCGGCGCGGCGGGACAAGCCCTGTTCGCGACGCAATTGGTTGGCGAATTCGACGATCAGAATGCCGTGTTTGGTGATCAGACCAATCAACGTCACCAAGCCGACCTGGGTGTAGATGTTCATGCTCGAATAGCCGAGGAACAGCGGAATCAACGCCCCGCAAATCGACAGCGGCACCGTCACCATGATCACCAGCGGGTCGCGGAAGCTTTCAAACTGCGCGGCGAGCACCAGGAAAATCAGCGCCAATGCCAGGGCGAAGGTCACGTACAACGCGCTGCCTTCCTGCACGTATTGGCGCGAGGCGCCGGCAAAGTCGAAGGCGAAACCGCGTGGCGCTTCTTCCTGGGCAATCTGGCGCACGGTGTCGATGGCTTCGCCCATGCTGACGATCGGGAAGCCCTGAATGATCGCCGAGTTCAACTGCTGGAACTGGTTGAGTTGAGTAGGGCGGGCGCGGTCGTGCACGGTGATCAGGGTCGACAAAGGCACCATTTGGCCGCTCCCGTTCTTCACGTAGTAGTTGTTCAGCCAGCCCGGATTGTCGCGGTAGGCGCGTTCCACTTGGGCGATCACTTTGTAGCTGCGACCGTCGATGGTGAAACGGTTAATTTCCCCTTCGCCCAACAGCGTGGACAGCGTGCCGCCCAGGTCTTCCATGTCGACCCCCATCAGGGCCGCCTTGGAACGGTCGATATCCACCACGATTTCCGGTTTGTCGAAGGCCAGGTCGACGTCAAGGAAGGCAAATTTGCCGGACTGCTGTACGCGCGTTTTGATCTTCTCGGTCACCTGCAACAACGACTCGTAGTCGTTGGGCGTGTTCACCACAAACTGGAACGGCAAGCCTTCACCGGTGCCCGGCAACGAGGGCAGGTTGAAGCCGAAGATCTGCAACCCAGGAATTTCCCCGAGCTTGCCTTGCACGTCTTGCAGCAACTCCATCTGCGTGCGCGAGCGCTCGCTCCACGGCTTGAGCAGGAAGCCGCCGATGCCGCTCTGCACGCCGTTGATTCCGTTGATCTGGAACGAGGAGTAGTACTCGGGGAACTCCTTGAAGATTTTCGGGAACTGCTGGGTGTAGGCGTTGAGGTAGTTGAGGTTGGTCGGCTGCGGCGCCGTGGCCATCATGAACACGATGCCTTGGTCCTCATCCGGCGCCAGTTCGCTTTTGATCATTTTCAGCATGATCGGAATCAGGCACAGCACCACAATGGCAACAAATATCACCACCGGGCGGGTGTTCAAGGTGCCGTGCAACACGCGTTGATAGCGCACTTTCAGGCCGTCGAAAATGCTGTCGAGTTTGTGTGCCAGGCCGCTTGGGTTTTCTTCGTGGCGCAGCAGCTTGGAGCACATCATCGGCGACAGGGTGAGGGCGACGATGCCGGAGATGATCACCGCACCGGCCAGTGTCAGGGCGAACTCCTTGAACAGCGCGCCGGTCAGGCCATCGAGGAAACCGATGGGGGCGTAAACGGCGGCCAGGGTGATGGTCATGGAAATCACCGGCACGGCGATTTCACGGGCGCCGTCGATGGCCGCGTTGAACGGTGTTTTGCCGTCCTCGATGTGTCGGTGAATGTTCTCCACCACCACGATGGCGTCGTCCACCACCAGGCCGATGGCGAGCACCATGGCCAGCAAAGTCAGCAAGTTGATGGAGTAGCCCATCAGTTGCATAAAGAACATCACGCCGATCATCGACAACGGAATGGTGATCACCGGGATCAGCACCGAGCGGAATGCACCGAGGAACAGGAACACCACCACGATCACAATCAGCACCGCTTCGAACAGGGTCTTCACCACCTCGTCGATGGATGCCTGAATAAACAGCGTGGCGTCGTAGGCGATGGACACTTTCAGGTTGGGCGGCAGCTGCGCTTCCAGCTCCGGCATGGCGGCGCGCACGTGCTTGATCACTTCCAGCGGGTTGGCGCTGGGCGTGGCCTTGATGCCGATATAGACCGACGGCGTGCCATCGAACGAGCTGATGGAGTCGTAGTTCTCCGCGCCCATTTCGACGCGGGCGATGTCTTTCAACAGCACCCGGCTATCGCCGACGATTTTCACCGGAATGGCCGCGAAGGCTTCGGTGGATTTCAGGTCGGTGGTGGCGTTGACGCTGGTGATCACGTACTCGCCTTTGGTCTCACCGGCGGCCGAGAGGAAGTTGTTTTTGCGGACCGCGTCGTTCACTTCCTGGGTGGTGATGCCGTAGGCGGCGAGCTTGACCGGGTCGAGCCAGATGCGCATGGCGAACACCTGGTTACCCAGAATTTCCGCTTCGGCCATGCCCGGCAAGGTGGCGAGCTTGGGCTGAATCACGCGCGACAGGTAGTCGGTGATTTGCGGGTTGCTCAGCTCATCGCTGTAGAAACTCACGTACATCAGCGCCGAGGCGTCAGCCGCTTCCTTGCTCAACACCGGGTCTTCGGCATTTTGCGGCAGCTGGTTTTTCACCTCGTTGGCTTTGGCCAGCAGCTCGGTAAACAGGCGGTCGCTGTCGGAGCCGATGCGCGCGTAAATCGAGATCACCGAATAGTTCTGGCGGCTCACCGAGGTCATGTAGTCGATGCCCTCGGCACTGGCCAGGGCTTGTTGCAACGGCTGGGTGATATAGCCCTGAATCGTCTCGGCGTTGGCGCCGGGGTAGGCGGTGGTCACCTGGATCAGGGCGTTTTCCATCTTCGGGTATTGGCGGATGGTCAGTTTGCTGAATGCCTGGAAGCCAAGCAGGATGATCAGCAGACTCACCACGGTGGCCAGCACCGGACGACGGATAAAGGGATCGGTAAAAGCCATGAAGTGCTTCCTTTAACCAGCGGCGAATTAGCGGCTGGCTGAGCTGTTCAGGAGTGCCTGGTCGTCGACGATGGTCACGTGGGCGCCGTTATCCAGCTTGAGCTGGCCGGCGGTGACCACTTGTTCGTCTTTTTGCAGACCCTTGAGAATCACCACCTGGCCATCGCGACGCTCGCCGGTTTCCACGAAGCGGCGCTCGACTTGCAGGAACGGCTGGCCCTTGTCGTCTTTCACGTCCTGGCCTTGCTCATCCTTCTTCACATTCACCACGTACACCGAGTTGCCATACAGCGTGTAGGTGATGGCGGTTTCCGGCACCACCACGCGCAGCGCCTGGTCGGGCAGCAGCACTTCAAGGTTGGCGAACATGCCGGGCAACAGCTTGCTGTCCGGGTTGCTCAGCACAGCGCGGATCTGCACGTTCCGGGTGCTGTTATCCACTTTCGGGTTGATGGCGTTGATCTCGCCTTCAAAGCTTTCCTTCGGATAAGCCGCCACCACGAAGCGCACGCGCTGGCCGAGTTTGAGCTGCGGTATCGACTGTTCCGGCAGGAAGAAGTCGACGTACAGGCTGCTGACGTCTTGCAAAGTGGCGATGATGGTGCCGCTGGACACGAAGTCGCCGACGTCTACCTGACGAATACCGATGGTGCCGGCGAACGGCGCGACGATGCGTTTCTTCGCCAAAATGGCTTTGAGCTGCGCGACGCGGGTGTTCGATTTTTGCAATTCGGCCGCCAGGCGGTCGTACTCGCTTTTGGACAGCGCCTGCCGGCTGACGAGGCTGCGCGCGCGCTCGAATTCAACCTGGGCCAGGCCGCGCTCGGCTTCGGACGTAGCGAGCGTGGCCGTTTCCACTTCACTGTCCAGTTGAATAATGGGCTGGTGCAGCTCGACCTTCTGCCCGGAGCGGAACAGCACGTCGCGCACGGTGCCGCTGGACTCGACCGTCAGGTCGACGCCTTGCAGGGCAGTGAGGGTGCCGATGGCCGGCAGACGGCTTTGCCATTGCAGCTCACCGCTGCGAGCGGCGGAGATGCTGATGGCGGGTTTGGGCGCGGTGAATTGGGCGATTTGGGTTTGCAGGTGAGTCCACCAGCCATAGCCGAGCGCGGCAATAACCAGTGCCATCACCACGAGGGTGATGAGAAAGCGGCGGAGCAACATATTCCGGTTCCTTGGCAGGGAAAATGGGCCTGTGGAATAGGCAAGGCGCGTACCTTAGACCCACTGTTACTGGCAAGTCAAAACCCGGCATTTGCAAATGATTGCGGTGGAAAAGTGTGTTGGGCCGCCCCTCTCCCCCGGCCCCTCTCCCGCGCGCGGGAGAGGGGTGACGTATGGGCTTAAACCTGACTCGGTCAGCCCCCTCGCCCGCTTGTGGGAGAGGGTTGGGGAGAGGGGCCGTTGCCTTTGAGCTGTCAGGCGCTCAACCGCTGCGTCACATCACTCAACTGCCCCGACAACCCTCTCAAGTTCACGCTCGCCGCTTCCGTGCGCACCACGTTTTCCTGGTTGGTGGTGGCAATCGCGGTGATTTCGGTGAGGTTGCGCGAGATATCTTCGGCCACCGACGTCTGTTCTTCCGCCGCCGTGGCGATCTGGCGGTTCATGTCGCGAATGGCTTCGACGGCCTGGGTGATGCGGTCGAGCATTTGCCCGGCCTCGGTCACTTGCTGCACGCCGGCTTCGCTGCGGCTCTGGCCGTTTTCGATGGCTTTCACGGCGTTCAGCGCACCGGTTTGCACGGTGTCGATGATCTGGTGAATTTCAGCGGTGGACTGCGCCGTGCGCTGCGCCAGGGTGCGCACCTCATCGGCCACCACGGCAAAACCACGGCCCGCCTCACCGGCGCGTGCGGCTTCGATGGCGGCGTTAAGCGCCAGCAGGTTGGTTTGGTCGGCAATACCGCGAATCACCTCCAACACTTTGCCGATGCGACCGCTGTCGGTTTCCAGACGGCGAATAACCTCGGCGGTGTTGGCGATTTCGCCGCTCATGGCGGTGATGGTCTGAATGGTCGATTTCATCACCGTGCTGCCTTGCTGCGCCGAGTGGTCGGCGTCATCGGCCGCGCCGGCGGCTTCGGCGGCATGACGTGCCACTTCCTGGGCCGTGGCCGACATTTCATGCATCGCCGTGGCCACCTGATCGGTGCGCGAGAATTGTTCGGCGGTGCCCTGGGCCATCAGCGTGGCGATGGCGTTGAGTTCGCCGCTGGCGCTGTCCAGTTCGCTGGTGCTGCGTTGCAGGCGGGTGAAGGTATCGGCGAGAAAGTCGCGCAGGGTGTTGGCAGCGACCGCCAAGTTGCCCAGCTCGTCGCGGCGGCTGGTGTCTACGCGCTGGCCGAAGTTGCCTTGGCTGAGACGGCCGATGTGTTCGATCAGGCTTTTGATCGGCGTGATCAGGTTGCGGTTGACCAGCCACAGGCTGAGCAGGGCGATCAGCACGCTGGCGCCCAGCAGCACGGCGGTGCCGAGCCACACGGTGCGTTCGGCGCTGGCGCTGATGGCGGCGGCCTGGTCTTCGCTGCGCTGGTGTAGTTGGGTAACCAGCGCGCCCATTTGATCGCTGGTGGCGCGGTCGATGCCCTGTACGGCTTTGTCACCTGCGGTGGGCTCGGCGCCAGCGGCGATAAATGCCGCTTTGCCTTTGCGGTACGAGGCACCGAGAGCCTGGTGTTCGCTGCGCAGTTTTTCGACTTGGTTTTTTAGCGCAACGTCGTCGCCTGACTCAGCAATCAGGTCGCCGAGAATCTTTTGAACCTTGCGTTCCTGCTCCTCGAACTGGCCCCAGTACTTGTCTTGTGCGGCGGGGTCTTTGCCGCGCAGCAACACGTTTTTCCACTCTTGAACCTGGGATTTGAATTCGAGGTTGGCCTGGTCGACCAGTTGCGACTCTTGCAACGGGCCGTCCAGCAGGCCGCGATAGTTCTGAATGCCGCCGGACAGAAAGCTGAAGCAGGCCAGGGCAATGATCACGGTGAGCAGCAGGCTCCCACCCAATAGGGCAAGAATCTGCGCGCGCAGGGAGTTTTGTAAAAACATAGGGAAACGCCTCTCGGGAAAGTGGTGGCTAAACACCGGTTCGCTCAAGGTGCGAGGCGTCTTACTTCCCTGTAGCTCATGACGACAGACACGCCAAAACTGTCCGCCGAGCTAAATGGCCCGGAGCGCACAGGTGTTGTTTGAATATAGTCGGCTGTAGGGGATTGGACTTAAGTCTGCAGGAAGATTCTGGCAGATGGCCATGACGAGCGGTCGTGGCTGCCAAATGAAAAGCTCGAGGCTAAAGCCTCTCCTACAGAGACTGCGTTTTACCTGTAGGAGAGGCTTTAGCCTCGATTCCTGGAAACGAAAGAGGCTCAGGCCGTCTTCAGGTGCAGATGGTTGTCCCAAAGCCCCGCCGGCAAATCCAGCGCTTGCGGGCTGATGCTCGCGCTGCGGCAGTCGTAGTAGCGGCAGCGGCCCTGGCCAGAGGTGACGACGAAACCGTCTTTCACCGCGCCGACGCCGGCGCAGTCTGGCAGCGGTGCGTCCAGGCGCACGGCGCCGCTGTCCAGGTCCCAGATAAAGAAGCGATTGCCGCGCGGTGCGGTCAGCGCCACCAGGCGCAGGTCGCTGTGCACGGCCACGCTGGCGGTGTACTGAGCCATGGCGTCGCGTTGTTCGGCTTCTATTGGGAACGCCTGGAAGGGCTGGCCCGGGCGCTTGATGGCCAGAAGCTCGGCCGGCTCATGGGCATCGCCCATAAATTGCTGGCCGGCCAGGATGGTGCCGTCGCTGGCAATCGCCAGGTGACGCACGCTGTTCATTTGCTGGCTCAGGGTTTCTTTGGAGATCAGCGTGCCGTCGCGCTGGAGCAGCACCAGGCTGGGTTCCATGGCGTGCAGGTTCATTTCCTTGCGGCTTTCGGCTTCGGTGCGGATGCCGCCGTTGGCGATCACGAAGGTTTCGCCGTCGGGCATCCACGACACTTGATGCGGCCCCAAGCCATGGGTGCTGAGTTCGCCACTGTGGTGCAGCTGGCCGTTGTCGTAGCGGTACACCGTGAGCAGGCCGCGACCGGGATCGCTGGTGTCGTTGTCGGTGGTGTACAGCCACTCGCCGCTTTTGTGGAACACGCCGTGGCCGTAGAAGTGCCGGTTGGGCTGGGAGCGCACGGTTTGCAGGAGACGGCCGTCGCGCAGGTCGATCAGGTAGCTTTCGGTGCCCGGGCGGCGCGCCACGAACAGCGCCACCGGCTGGCTCGGGTGCTCGACCACGTCGTGGCAGCGCTGCGCCACTTCGGTGGCGAACACCTGGGTGCCGTCGAGGCGATAGCCGACGGCGTAGTGTTTGCCATGGCTGTCGTCGCGCGCCGACAGCACCAGCGGGTTTTGGCCTTTGCGGCTGACGGTCCAGCCGCCCAGTGTCAGTGCACCGAGCAGCAGGCTGCCGAGGCCCAGGACATGGCGGCGGAGCATGTTAGTCACCATCGTTGGCGTTGAAGCCAAGCTGAACATTGAGGGCTTTGGCCAGCTCGCTTTCGTGCAGGCGATGAACCACGTTGAGGCTGTCGTAGAAGTCATTCAGGGCTTTGCGCCCGGCTTCGTCGGCGAGCAGTTCGGTAAGCGGGCGGTCCATGGCGTCGAGCTGGCGACGGGATTCCACATAGGCGGCGTCGATTTTTTCCGCCAAGGCTTTTTGCTCGTCCGGCAGCAGGCCACGGATGCCGTGGTTGTCGACGCCTTTCCAAAGGTTCTCGGCGCTGGCCAGGCTGGCGGCGATGCTTTTCAGCGAGGTATTGCTGCGCCAGCCTTCAGCCTGGAACGGCTGTGGCAGGTTTTTGGTTTGCCGGCCCAGCGGCGCGCCGAGTTTTTTCTTCAGCATGTCGAGGCCGGTGACCTGCACGCGCAGCAATTCGGCGATGGCTTCGTGGGAGTCGGCGTAACGCTGGTTGGGGAATTTGCTCAGCTGGTCGACCATGCCGTCCTTGCTGTCCCAGCGGCCGAGGATTTCTTCGGCGAGGGTTTGCTGACGTTGACCGATGGCTTCGAGCAGCGGGCAATAACGGGCTTTGGTTTCAGCGTCGGCGAGGTCGAGCTTGCTGTCGTAAAGAATGTATTCGTAGGCCGACAGGCCTTGCACCACGACGCTGGACTTGGCCAGGGCGGCGGCGTCGATATTCGGCGTCGCTTTGATCAACTGCTCAACCTGACGGCCGACCAGGTCTTTCTTGTCGGGCCAGAACTGCACCTGCCAGGCGCGGTTGCCTTCGGCCAGCGGGCCGATCATCAGCGGCTGCAATTCAGCCCAGGCTTTTTGCGCGGCGAGGAAGTCGGCACGGGCTTTTTCCACGTCGGCCTTACCGGAGCAGAACGCCAGGGCGCTAGCGGCCAACGCGCGGTCGGCTTCAACCCAGCGGCTGTAGGTGGGCAGAATCACTTGCTTGGCCAGCGCGGTGGAAATCTGCGCTTGCTGGTCAGTCGGCGAGCAGGCGCCCAGGGCGAGGGCGGCAATGCTGCTGAAGAGCAATTTGGTGCGGAACGTCTTCTTCCCAAACATGAGGCTAAAAGCTCCTTACAGAGAATTCAGGAACGCCAGCAGCGCAGCGCGCTGTTCGGCATCGTAAGCGAGAACTTGCTGTTGCGCGGCCTGCGCTTCGCCGCCGTGCCAGACAATGGCTTCCAGCAGGTTGCGCGCGCGACCGTCGTGCAGAAATTGGGTGTGGCCATTGACCGTTTGCGTGAGGCCGATGCCCCACAGCGGCGGCGTGCGCCATTGGTTGCCGCTGGCATTGAATTCGGGGCGATTGTCGGCCAGCCCGGCGCCCATGTCATGCAGCAACAGGTCGGTGTAGGGGCGAATCACCTGATTGGCCAGCTCCGGTTCGGCCGCGTCGCTGCGGGTGGTGAACTGTGGCGTGTGGCACTGCTGGCAGCCGGCTTGGTGGAACAGGCCTTTGCCGGCCAGCACTTGCGGGTCGTTGACCTGGCGCCGCGCTGGCACGCCGAGGTTGCGTGTGTAGAACAGCACCTGACTGAGCAAGTGGTCGCTGACTTCCGGCATCCCACCATCAGGCGCGGCTTTGCAGGCGGTTTGCGCCGGCGTGCATTCGTCGAAGGGGCGCAGCGTGGTGGTCAGGCCCATGTCGGCGGAAAAGGCGTGCACGTTCTGTTGGTTGAGCGTGGGCTGCCCGGCTTTCCAGCCAAAGCGGCCGAGGACAGTTTTCTGCTGCACGTCGTCCCACACTTGGTTGGGCTGGCCGGCGATGCCGTTGTCGGCGGCTTTTTGCGCGGCGGCGACGGCGAGAATGGCGTCATCGGGGATCGCTTCGAGCAAGCCCAGGCCAATCATCGGCGGGGCGATGCGCGCGGAAAACTGCGCGTTGGCGCTGATCGGGCCGTAGCCCCAGTTGCTGATTTTCAGCAGCGGTTGGCGCAGCTCGATTTGCGTGCCGTCTTTGAACGCGACCTGGTGGGTCTGGTAGTCGACGCGAATGCGCGCTTCCGGCTCCACGCCGGGAATCGACATGTCTTGCAGCTGCGTGCCGTACACCGGCTCCGGCACCACGCCGACCTTTTCGATTAGCGCGGCCTGCTCGGCGCTTGCTGGCAGCGACACGCGCACCAGCATCGACACGGCGTTAACGTCATCGCCCACCGGCGGATGGCCGCGCCCGTCCTTAATGTGGCAATTCTGGCAGGCGTTGGTGTTCATCAGCGGGCCGAGGCCATCGCGGGCGATGGTGGTGGACGGCGCGATGACCCACGGGTTGCGGAAGAAACTGTTGCCTACGGCGAAGTCCAGACGCCGAGTGGGCGTGAGGTTGCCGGAGGGTTGGGAGAAGGCGTCGCGGTTGTGCTTGCCCACCGTGGCCTGACCGCCAGACAGCGCTTCGCCAGGCTCGGCCTCGGTAAAGCGCGGCGACTTATCGCAGGCGCTCAGGCCAGCCACACAAAAGGTGACCACGCTCAGGGCAAGCAGCAGGGAAGGGCGCGCGCGAGGCATCAAGGGGTGTTCCAGACCACGAAAACAAGCGCGCAAGCTTAGCAGCTAGGGCGCTTTCAAATAAGAGGGATTTGCGTTTGCCGAGGAGGTTAATTGTCACAGCGTCAAAAAGATGTGAAGACCTGTGGACGTTTTCGTTTGCAGGGATCGCGGCGAAAGCCGCTCCTACAGCTGGTGTGTCTTCGTTCTGTGGGGGCGGCTTTTTGGCCGATGCTAAAAATTGCGTGCCGCCCAGCCGCTACAGCGGGCAAACGACTGGCATAAAAAAACGGATGCGCTTTGTGGGCGCATCCGTTTGACGTTCAGGTGCCAGATCGGTGGCGTTTAGAACGTGTGATCAGCGGTGTCAGGCTTGAGGTCGTTGATGCCCAGCTTGGCAGCAGCTTGCTCGATGGCGCCGGTTTGTTTCACCAGGGCCGCGATCGCGTCACGCACGATCTGGTTGCCTGCCGCGTTGTCGGCAGCGATCAGCTGGTCGAAGTGCACGCCTTTGTTGGCGCTGTCGACCATCACTTGCAGCTTGGCTTCGGTGGCGGCCAGGTCGTCTTTGGCGGTGGTGTCGGTGGCCGGGTCGATTTTCGCCACGAGCGAGGACAGGCTTGGGCCGGTCAGCGTGGTGCCGTCGACTTTCTTGTACTCGCCCAGGTAGACGTTGCGAATGCCTTTGCCGTTGTAGAAGTGCGAGTTGTGGGTGTTGTCGCTGAAGCAGTCGTGTTCGTCTTCGGTGGAGTTGGCTTCCAGCGCCACTTTCATACGCTCGCCAGCCAGTTCGCCGAGCGACAGGCTGCCCATGCCGAAGAGCATTTTGCGCAGGCCATTTTCCGGGGCTTCAGCCACCAGCGTGGCGCGGTAGTTGTCGGCAACGCCGGCTTTCCACTGCTCAACCATGCTGTCGAGGTCTTTAACCAGCAGCGCGGTAGCGGCTTTCAGGTATTCGGCGCGACGGTCGCAGTTGCCGTGGGTGCAGTCTTTGCCAGTGGCGTAATCGGTAGCCGGACGCTCGCCAGCACCTGGGCCGGTGCCGTGCAGGTCTTGGCCCCACAGCAGGAATTCGATGGCGTGGTAGCCGGTAGCCACGTTGGCTTCAGAACCGCCCAGCTCGTTCAGGCTGGCCAGTTTTTCGCCGGTGATTTCGCTGACGTCGATCTTGTCGTCGCCAACCTGAATGCTTTTGTTGGCGATGATGTTGGCGGTGGCGGCCGGGTTGCCTTGCGCGGCCGGGGTGTCGGCGGCGACGTAGTCGATCAGACCTTCGTCCAGCGGCCAGGCGTTCAGTTGACCTTCCCAGTCATCTACCACGGCGTTGCCGAAACGGAACACTTCGCTCTGCATGTACGGAACGCGAGCGGCCAGCCAGGCGTCTTGTGCAGCTTTTTGAGTAGCGGCAGACGGCGCAGCGATAAAGGCGTCTACGGCTTTTTGCAGGGCGTGGCCAGTGGTGGCCGCGTCGCTGAATACGGCGAACGCCAAGTCAGCGTAATGGTTGACGACGGCTTTGGCCGCAGCCTCATCGACTTTGCCAGTAGCGGCGGCAGCAGGAGCGGTGGCGGTGCTGGCAGCAGGAGCGGCTGCTTGAGTGGCTTGCTCTTTCTTGTCATCGCCGCAGCCGGCGAGAAAAATAGCGATGGCCAGCAGACTGGCGGTAGCCAGAGGCATACGAATCATGGCGAGGTCCTTTGCATCGTGAGGTGGGTGACTGCGCAGCGCGTCTGGGCTGCAAAACGCGCACATAATGCGAAAGATTTTCATTTTGTGCAAAGCCTTGTGCCGCGATTTATTGTTTTTACGCGTGCGCCAGTTCTGCTTTGTTGGTGGCTTCGTGGCTAGAATGCCAGCATCGTGAATGCTGCTTGGATGGGAGATCCTGCTATGAGCGTGACGGCCGTTGTGAGCTTGGTGGTGCTGTTTTTTATCGCGGTGTACGCGGTGTCGATTTACAACGCGCTGGTGCGGGTCAAGCACGGGGTGACCAAGGCGTGGTCCAACATCGACGTGTTGCTGAAACAGCGCCACGATGAACTGCCCAAATTGGTGGAAACCTGTAAGCAATACATGCAGCACGAACGCACCACGCTTGAGCAGGTGATTGCCGCGCGCAATGCCGTGGGCACGGCCCGCGAACGGGGCGATGTGAGCGCCGTTGGCCAAGCCGAAAGTGGTCTGCGCGCCGGCCTCGGCCAGTTGTTCGCCCTGGCGGAAAACTACCCGCAGCTCAAAGCCAACGAGAGCTTTCAGTTCTTGCAGCAGCGCATCAGCGGCCTGGAAAACGGCATTGCCGACCGCCGCGAGCTGTACAACGAGGCAGCAAATATCAACAACGTGCGCATCGAGCAATTTCCCGATGTGATCGTGGCCCGCGCCTTCAACTTCAAGCCCGCCGACTTGCTGGTATTCAGCGATGCGGAAAAGGCCGACGTCAACGTCAAAGCACTGTTCGGTTAAGCGCTGAATCGTGGACATTCAGCAGTTCAGCTTTCTGATGTGCTTCGCCGTGGCCATGTGCGGCGGTGGCGCCTGGTGGTGCATCAGCCGCTTCAGCGCCGCGCGGCACATGCTCGACACACCGACCTCGAAAATCCGCTCCGCCGCGCAAGGCTATGTTGAGTTTTACGGCGTGCTGCAGGAGGTGCCGGGCATGGCGCAAACCATTGCGCCACTCAGCGGCACGCCGTGTTTGTGGTGGCGGATCAAGGTGGAAGAGTCGCGCAGCAACGGCAAAACCCGCTCGTGGAGCGTGGTCGACAGCCGCACCAGTGAAGGCTGGCTGCAACTCTCTGACAGCACCGGCGAATGCCTGATCGACCCCAACGGCGCGCAGGTTCGGCCTTCAACCCGTAAGGTCTGGTACGGCAGCACCCGTCACCCGATGGGGCCGGCGAAGGCCGGTTTCCTTGCCTTCTTCAGCCACAGCGACCAGTACCGCTACACCGAAGAACGCCTGCACGTTGGCCAGCCGCTGTACGCCATTGGCGACTTCAAAACCACCGGCGGCGGACGCCAGGGCCTGGACCTGAACGCCGCGCAGGGCGAGGTGATTCGCGAGTGGAAGGGGGATTTCAGCGGCTTGTTGCAACGCTTTGACAGCAACGCCGACGGCCAGCTCGACGACCAGGAATGGAACCGCGTGCGCCTGGCTGCGCAGCTCGAAGCTGAAGACCGGCACCGGCAGACCAGCGCGCGGCCAGCGACCAACTTTATGGGCCAGCCCGAGACGTCGCAGCCGTTCATTCTTTCCAATGCCGGGGAAGATGAATTGGCCCGCACGTTTTATTGGCAGGCCGGATTGGGTGTGGTGGTGTGTTTGGCCGGGGCGTTGGCGATTAACTGGTTGTTGCAGAATTATCAGGGGTAGTGCGGTGGCAGTGCCTGTTGGGCTTCGCTGTGCTCACCGCACGCGGACCGACCCAACCTGCCCCAGTGAGGCCAACACCCGTCATCCCCGCGAAGGCGGGGATCCAGAATTTGGCAGGTGACTGCGTCCGCCGGGCAATTCTGGATCCCCGCCTTCGCGGGAATGACGGGGTAAAGACGGCGAGATTCATCCGCCGATGCGCCCCAACAAAAAACAACTACGCATCAAAGCGTAATGCTGGCGTCGCTGATTCTGCGTGATTGCTTGAGGAACAGCGTCAGCTCACGCGCCGGCAGCGGTTTGCTGTAGAGGTAGCCCTGACCTTCGTGGCAGCCCTGGGCAATGATGTACGCCTCTTGTTCCAGCGTCTCCACGCCCTCGGCGATAACCTGCATGCCCAGACTTTTCCCCAGCTGAATGATGGCGCGCACGATGGTGGCGTCGTCTTCGTCGTCGAGCAGGTCTTGCACAAAGCTCTTGTCGATTTTGATTTTGTCCAGCGGCAAGCTTTTCAGGTAGCTCAGCGAGGAATAGCCGGTACCGAAGTCGTCGATGGCGATCAGCGCGCCGGAGCGGCGCAGGCTGAGCAGGTGCTGGGCGGCGGTGGTGATGTCTTCCATCAGGCCAGTTTCCGTCACTTCCAGTTCCAGGCTGCGCGGTGGCAGGCGGTACATCTGCATCAGGTTGTTGACCACGCGCGGCAACTCGGCGTGGTGCAACTGCACGGTCGACAGGTTGATGGCCATGCGCAAATCGGTGAAGCCTTGGTCGTGCCATTCGCGCAGTTGGCGGCAGGTCTGGTCGAGAATCCATTCGCCAATCGGAATGATGCTGCCGTTCTGTTCGGCCAGCGGAATAAAGGTGTCTGGCGGCACCAAGCCATGCTGCGGGTGCTGCCAGCGCAGCAGCGCCTCGACGCCGACAATGCGGTGGTCGCGGTAGTCCACTTGCGGCTGATAAACCAAGTGCAGTTGGCCTTGGGTCAGCGCTTCGCGCAGGTCTTTTTCCAGCTCGCGGCGGCGGCGCATTTCGCTGTCGACGCTGGCGATATAGAACTGGTAGCGGTTGCGCGAGCGGCTCTTGGCCAGGGTCATGGTCTGTTCGGCTTTTTGCAGCAGCTTCTCGGTGCTGTCGCCGTCTTCCGGGAACAGGGTGATGCCGATGGTGGCGCGCAGCATCACTTCCTGTTGGTCGAGCAGGAACGGCGCTTCCAGATCATCCAGCACGCTTTGCGCCAGTTCGGCGGCTTCGTAGGGTTGTTCGATATCGGCCTGTACCAGGGCGAACTGGTCGCCGCCTAAGCGGGCCAGGGCGCCAAGGCGGCCGCTGTGGCTGCGCAGGCGATCGGACAAGGCGAGCAGCAGTTGGTCGCCGGTCTGGTAGCTGAATTGTTCGTTGATGCCTTTGAAATCATCCAGGCCCACGCACAACACCGCGACCCGACGCTGAAGGCGTCCGGCATCGCCAAGAATCTGGTCAAGCTGGGTTTGCAATTGCTGGCGGTTGGGCAGGCCGGTAAGGAAGTCGTACTGCGCCATCCGCAGCAGACTGTCTTCGGCTTCGCGGCGTAAGTGGGTGTTGCGTTCGATGGAGGAGAGCAACTGATTGGCTGTGTTGATCCACAGTCCCAACTCGTTTTTTTCATTGCCCTTGAGCATGGGCAGCTTGTGCTCACTGGGGCGGTCCGGGTTGATGTTGGTGAGGTGCTCGATAATTTTCGACAGCGGCTTGGTCAGCAGCCAGTGATAGACCAGATACAACACCAACCCCATGGCCAGCGCGCGCAGCACGCCGGAGACAAAAATGATCACCGAGCTGGTGATGAAATCCTGGCCGTAGCGGGCCGTGTCGAGGGTGATGGCGAGGTCGCCGTAGTATTCGCTGTAAGGGCCGCGGCCAACCAATTGAGTGGTGAAGGTGGCTTCGTCGCCAAGAATAGGGTCGGTCAGCCAGCGGGTGGAGCGCACCATCGGCTCGCGCGATTTTTCCGCGAGCATCGGCTCGTTGGGATGGCCGATGGAGGCCACGCGTACGGATTCGTTCTGAAACAGGCCCTCGATGACCTGCATGCCCATCTCGCGGTCCAGGCTGTAGACAGCTTGCGTGGAAGGGTCGCGAAACATATCCAGGATGCGGTGCGCGTCATCGGCAATCGCCTGTCGCGTCTTGTAGACGTCGAACATGATTTGCGCGCAGCTCAACAGCACCCCGACCACTAGCGCCGATAACAGCACCACGCGGAGCAGTTTCAGCGACAGGCTGTGTTTGAGTTCCAGCTTCAAATGACCATTCCTTGTTCGAGACCACAGGCGTCATACCGACGGAGTATTAGCAATCGTGAGGAAGCAGTCAAAGGGCCATCACAGTGAAAAAATTATCAAGAAGGAGCGTCGCGCCGCCAGCGCTTTTTCAAACCAGGCGCTGAGCTGCGACGGTTGCGCTCGAACTGTGTCGGTCGGGGCTCTTCACAACTTTAGACCGCTGAGCATTTTTCTCGCCGTCGGGGGTGGAGATTGCGATAAATGGCCCGCGCTCGTAAACCGCTACCAAAGCAGGCTGTGAAGCACGAATAAAAAAACCCGGCGAATGCCGGGTTTTTTCAGAACGGGTGCTGGGCTTACGAGGCGAAGTTTTTCGCAACGAAGTCCCAGTTAACCAGGTTCCAGAACGCTTCTACGTATTTCGGGCGCAGGTTGCGGTAGTCGATGTAGTAGGCGTGTTCCCACACATCGCAGGTCAGCAGCGGGGTGTCGCCGCTGGTGATCGGGCAGCCGGCGCCGATGGTGCTGGCCAGAGCCAGGGAACCGTCAGGCTTCTTCACCAGCCAGCCCCAGCCGGAGCCGAAGGTGCCGATCGAGGTTTTGCTGAATTCTTCTTTGAATTTGTCGAACGAGCCGAAGGCTGCGTTGATGGCGTCGGCCAGAGCGCCAGTCGGTTGGCCGCCAGCGTTAGGCGCCAGGCAGTTCCAGTAGAAGGTGTGGTTCCAGACCTGGGCTGCGTTGTTGAAGATGCCGCCCGACGAGGTCTTGACGATTTCTTCCAGGGTTTTGCCTTCGAACTCGGTGCCTGGCACCAGGTTGTTCAGGTTCACGACGTAGGTGTTGTGGTGTTTGTCGTGGTGGTATTCCAAGGTTTCCTTGGAGATGTGCGGCTGCAATGCGTCGTGGGCATACGGCAGCGGAGGCAATTCGAAAGCCATGGGTGATTCTCCTAATCAGGGTCAGTTGCGGTATAGGCGCAAGGCCGATCACGGGCGGCCAAACATGCGACGGGGAGTTTGTACTCTTTGCGCCGCAGGGGTCGGATCATAGCACCGGGCCTGTGGCATAACCACGCAGCAACTGTGTGGTTAAGCCCGGCCCAGAGCTGTGTTGCAGACGGCTGCGTCAGTCGCGCAAGCGGGTGTCGCTGTAGGTGGACTCACGCACCGGCTATTAGTTGCCCTGCAACGACGAACATCATCATCGCCACCAACACATCCAGCACCCGCCATGTTGTCGGCCGCGCCAACCACGGTGCTAGCCACGCCGCCCCCAACGCCAAGGTGAAGAACCACAACAACGATGCACTCGCCGCGCCCGCTGCATAAGCGCCGGGCGCCGCCTGCTGGGCGCCGAGCGAGCCGATCAGCAAGACGGTGTCCAGGTATACATGCGGATTGAGCAGCGTCACCGCCAACGCCGTTATCAGCACCGCCTTGCGCGAGCGCGGTCCGGCAGTGGCCGCCTCATTCAACGCTTGCGGCTGGCAGGCGCGGCGCAGTGCTTTCACGCCGTACCACAGCAGAAACGCCGCGCCACCCCAGCGCGCCACAGCCAGCAGCACCGGGCTTTGGGCGAGCAGGGTGGCCAAGCCGAACACGCCGGCCACCACCAGCACCGCATCACACAACACGCACAGCGCGGCGACCGGCAAGTGGTGTTCGCGGCGCAGGCTTTGGGCCAGAACGAAAGCGTTCTGCGCGCCTAGCGCCACGATTAAACCGGCGGCCACGAGAAGGCCGTTGAGATAGCTCTGCCACATAGAGAGATGTCCTGATGCTGATTCGTGTGGCGAGTCTGCGGGGCGAGGCTGTATAAGGAAAACGAATCCTGCTGATCGCCTATTAGGAAATTCGATAATGTTCGATTACAAGCTTCTCGCCGCCTTGGCCGCCGTGGTTGAACAGGCCGGCTTTGAACGCGGCGCGCAGGTCTTGGGGCTCTCGCAGTCGGCGGTCTCGCAGCGCATCAAACTGCTGGAAGCGCGGGTCGGGCAGCCGGTGCTGGTGCGCGGCACGCCGCCAGCGCCGACCGACATCGGCCGCCGTTTGCTCAACCATGTGCAGCAGGTGCGCTTGCTCGAGCGCGACCTGTCCGGCCAGGTGCCGGCGCTGGACGAAGGCGCGGCGCCTGAACGGCTGCGCATTGCGCTTAATGCTGACAGCCTGGCGACGTGGTGGGCGAAGGCGGTGACTGCCTTTTGCGCCGATCATCGGGTGTTGCTGGAACTGGTGGTGGAAGATCAGGAAGTTGGCCTAAAACGCATGCGCGGTGGCGACGTGGCGGCCTGCGTGTGCGCCACCGACAAGCCGGTGGCGGGCGCCCGCAGCCTGGCGCTCGGGGCTATGCGTTATCGCGCCTTGGCCAGCCCTGCTTTTATCGCCCGGCATTTCGGCGGCGGTATTACCGCGCCAGGCTTGGCCAAGGCGCCGGCTATTGTCTTCGGCCCGGACGATTTTCTTCAGCATCGCTACCTCGCCAGCCAGGGCGTGGACGGCGCGTTTGCTTACCACCTATGCCCCTCGTCCGAAGGGTTTATACGCATGGCCGAAGCGGGGTTGGGCTGGGGCCTGGTGCCGGAACTGCAAGTGACCGAACTGCTGGAGCGCGGCGCCTTGCAGGTGCTGCAACCTGATCGGTTGATCGACGTGCCGCTGTACTGGCACCACTGGCGCAATGGCGGGGAGTTGCTGGGCGAGATGACCCGCCACTTGCAGCGCGCCACCTCAGAGATACTGGTTCAGATTTAGGGCGCGCCGTGCGTACGAGCGATATTGCGGATGTACGTAGCGGCGCGGCCCATTTCCGCCAAAACGGGCTTGTTTGGCGATGGTTCTGATCAGGAACCGCTAACTACATCAATCTTTTTGGCGTACGCGATGTCGACGTCCGTCATCACATGTTGGTTGTCACTAGGGTTGAACCAGGAGGTGTTGAAGCCCGGGTCTGGTTCGTTCATATATCCGTAGCTCTTCCCGTCGATGTTGATGGTTATATATTCCTGCTCGGCCTGACTGTCGTCGTACGGTTTGCCATCGAACGTAAGCACCGACGGGGCGCTTATAAATTGCAGGAGCTCACCAAAAATGTGCTTTCCCAGAAGCCCCCGGGTCAGCACGGGTTGGTCGTGGTCAGATGCAGTGGTTTTCTGATGCATGGTTACGTCCTTTCTCGATTGTGTGGGGTTTTGAAGCAGTGGAAACACTGGCCGAGGAAGGCTGTGGTCTAAAGCGCCTGCTTCGGCTTTGAGCGTCTGAGCTTTCCGCCCGAGGACTCGGAGCGCCTCGGCGTGCGCGCGGAACTCAGGAACGGCCGCACAGCTTGATGCCCCTGTTGATCAGGTGCGCCAGGCAGGTGCCAAGCCAGAATCTTGGCTCTGCAGGTCACAGCGCCGGTCCGCTGTGCTTGCTACAGTCACGCCCATTAGAAAAAACAGGGCGGTGGGAGAATGAAGATTCTGGTGACCGGGGCGAGTGGCTTTATCGGCGGACGCTTCGCCCGCTTTGCGTTGGAGCAAGGGTTGGCGGTGCGAATCAACGGCCGGCGCCCGGAAGCAGTGGAACACCTGATCAAGCGTGGCGCCGAGTTTGTGCAAGGCGACCTCAGCGACCCAAGCCTGGTGCGCAGCCTCTGCCACGACGTTGACATGGTGGTGCACTGCGCCGGCGCGGTTGGCACCTGGGGGCGGCGTGAGCACTTCTACAACGGCAACGTGGTGCTGACCCAGAACGTGATCGAAGCCTGTCTCGGGCAGAAGGTGCGGCGCCTGGTGCACCTGTCGTCGCCCTCGGTGTACTTCGACGGCAAATCCCATGTGGGCCTGACCGAAGAGCAGGTGCCGAAGAAGTTCGTCGACCATTACGGGGAGACCAAATTCATCGCCGAACAGGAAGTGATGGCGGCGCAGGAATTCGGCCTGGAAGTGATCGCCCTGCGTCCCCGCTTCGTCACTGGTGCTGGCGACACCAGCATCTTTCCCCGCTTGATCGAAATGCAGCGCAAAGGCCGCCTGGCAATCATCGGCAATGGCCTCAATCGCGTCGACTTCACCAGCATGCACAACCTCAACGAGGCGCTGTTCAGCAGCCTGCTGGCAGGCGGGCCGGCGTTGGGCAAGGTCTACAACATCAGCAACGGCGAACCGGTGCCGCTGTGGGATGTGGTCAATTACGTGTTACGCCAGCTCGACCTGCCGCCCGTGACCAAACACGTGCCCGTTGGCCTGGCCTACGCCGCCGCTACGGTGAATGAAACCGTGTGCAAACTGCTGCCCGGTCGGCCGCAGCCGAACCTGTTTCGCCTGGGGGTGGCGGTGATGTCGAAAGACTTTTCCCTGGACATCAGCCGCGCCCGACGCGAACTCGACTACGCGCCCCAGACCCCGATCTGGACCGCGCTTGATGAGTTTTGCACTTGGTGGAAAGTGGTCGGCGAAGGCGCTCGCTAAGCGCGTTCCGTCAGCCTCGTAGCGGGCCGGCGTAGCGCGTGTACTTGGCGATCAGTTCGGCTTCGCTGAGTGCCGGCGGGGCGAGCCGGATGTCGGTCAGCTCACTGAGCGTGTGGCCCATTTCGCGGGTTTGTTCGTTATCGGACGCCGCGCAGGCCACCAGCATGCACATGATGGCGTCGGGCTGGCTGAGGCGCACGTCCACCTGTTGTTCCTGCCGCAGTCGGCGCCGCAGTGTTTGCATGCAATCGAGTACAGATTTAGTCAGTTCCATTCGATTTCTCCCCCGTTAACCCAAGGCCGAAGCGGAGCCTGGGTGTGAAAACGTGTGCTGGTCGGGCAGTGTTTTCCGGACTGAATAACCCGCGCGTTTGCCGGCTTGGGCCGATCTGGCGCGGGGTTATCCGCCGCTCGTTGGCGAGCATCAGGGTCATAGCAAATGCTGTACCAGTTCACAAAACCAGGAACTGCGCGCCCCGCAGGCGGTCGATGGGTGTCTCAGGCGCTTTACATGCGCGGCGGCGGTGCGTTATGCCCCATTGGGCACCACCGCTGCGCTCGGTATACTGCGCGCCCTGTCGCTCCAATTATTCACTGCGTGCCCAAAAGGTTGACCCATGCGTAACGACGCTCTCGATGAACTGGACAACGTTCCCAGCCTGACCACTGACGCACGCGACCACGACTTTCCCGCCGACCACCACGACCACGCCCGCCATGCGCCGCTGGACCGTGGCTATATAAGCCCGCCCGCCAAAGCCAAAGGCCCTAGCACGGCGCCGCTGTGGACATTGGTCGCCGCCCTGATGATCGCGTTTGGCGGTTTGGGCTGGTGGAGCCATCAGCAAATCGAGCTGATGAGCCAGCAACTGGTAGCCACGCAAGAAAGCTTCGCCCGCATCAGCGAAGATGCCGCCGGGCGTATTCAGGATATTTCCGGCAAGGTGGTGGCCACGGAGTCCAACGTCACCAGCGGCAGCGAAGCCTTGCGCTTGCAGGTCAAAGGGCTGGAAAGCAAAGTCGCCGACTTGACCAAGCAACTGCAAACCTTGAACAGCAAGCAGGGCGATCAGAGCAGGCGCGTAGAGCAAGTCGCCGCCGACCTGAAAACCCAGCAAGACGCCACCGCGCAGTTCGACAGCAAACTGAAAACCGTGGCCAGCGACCAGGCCGCGCTGAAAGCGGCGCAGGGTGACACCAGCAAGATCGACGCCCAGCTCAAAAGCCTCGGCGCTGACATTGACGCGTTGAAAAAACAGGGCAATCCGAATGTCGCC
Source organism: Pseudomonas sp. AC229 (assembly GCF_979254655.1). Classification (NCBI taxonomy): domain Bacteria; kingdom Pseudomonadati; phylum Pseudomonadota; class Gammaproteobacteria; order Pseudomonadales; family Pseudomonadaceae; genus Pseudomonas; species Pseudomonas sp. AC229. The sequence continues at coordinate 62,167 of NZ_CEEDHK010000002.1, read as the reverse complement.
ATCGGCCGGCTTGAGCAGGATTTGCTGGTGCTGAAAAGCGAACAGGAAAACCGCCCGGCTGCGGCGAGTGCCAACACCAGCGAATTCGACGCCTTCCGTGCGCAGATGACCCGCAACATCAGCACGCTGCAGGCGCAGGTGCAGAATCTTCAGCAGCAGTTGAATGCGCGGCAGTAAGGGCGTTTTGCTGGATTAGACGAGCCCCGCGAAATGCGGGGCTTTTTGTTGGGTGGCGGTAGACCTGGCCCAAACCACCGTCATCCTCGCGAAGGCGGCGGTCCGACGATTCGGGATCCAGGTTTTCGGATCGATCACCGTTCGCCTGAACGATACTGGACCCCGAATCGTCGGACCGCCGCGTGCGCGAGGGTGACGGTGGTGGGGGCGAGGACGTCGTTAAGTCCAGCGACGCACCCCCCGGCTGCAACCTCCGTCCTTCGTTCCGCAGTTTCCAAAGGCCATAAAAAAGGGCGCCCACCAGGCGCCCTTTCCCCACTACCGCAACCCACTCACGCCGCCTGCGAGCTTTCCTCAGCCTGCTTCAACGCCCGGTTCAGCGCGCTAAACAAGGCGCGGAAGCTGGCGGTGGTGATGTTTTCGTCAATGCCAACCCCAAATACCGGACGCCCGCCGTTCAGGCGCACTTCGATATACGCCGCCGCTTTGGCATTGGCGCCCGCACCGATGGCGTGTTCGTGGTAGTCGATGATTTCCAGGTTCTGCGGCAAGGCGGCGACCAGCGCTTCCAGCGGCCCTTTGCCGGTGCCGTGTTTACGGCGCAATTCACCGCTGACACTGACGTCGACATCGACATTGCAGATGCCGTTTTCTTCCTGCAAACGATGGCTTTTCAGGGCGTACGGGCTGGCCGCTTGCAGGTATTCGTTCTGCAACAGGCTGTAAATCTGCTCGGCCGTCATTTCCAGGCCCAGGCGGTCGGTTTCTTTCTGCACAACCTGGCTGAATTCGATCTGCATACGGCGCGGCAAGCTGATGCCGTATTCCTGTTCGAGCAGGAAGGTGATTCCGCCTTTGCCCGACTGGCTGTTGACGCGAATTACCGCCTCGTAGCTGCGGCCGATGTCGGCCGGGTCGATTGGCAAGTACGGCACTTCCCACACGCCGCCTTCTTTCTGCTGGGCGAAACCTTTACGAATGGCGTCCTGGTGCGAGCCGGAGAACGCGGTGTGCACCAGGTCGCCCACGTACGGGTGACGCGGGTGCACGGGCAGTTGGTTGCAGTCTTCAACCACCTTGCGCACGGTGTCGATGTCGGAGAAGTCCAGCTGCGGGTCGATGCCCTGGGTGTACAGGTTCAGCGCCACAGTCACCAGGCAGACGTTGCCGGTGCGCTCGCCGTTGCCGAACAGGCAACCTTCTACGCGGTCGGCGCCGGCCATCAAGCCCAGCTCGGTGGCGGCCACGCCGGTGCCACGGTCGTTGTGGGTGTGCAGGCTGATCAACACGCTGTCGCGGCGATCCACGTGGCGGCAGAACCATTCGATTTGGTCGGCGTAGTTGTTTGGCGTGGCGTTTTCGATGGTTGCCGGCAGGTTAAGAATCAGCGGCTTGGCCGGGGTTGGCTGGAACACGGCGATCACCGCGTTGCACACCTCAACCGAGAAATCGATTTCAGTGGAGCTGAACACTTCCGGCGAGTACTCAAAACCCCACTGGGTCTCAGGCGCTGCGTCGGCCAGGCGCTTGATGATCTGGCCGGCGTTCACGGCAATTTCTTTTACGCCGTTCTTGTCCTGGTTGAAGACGATGCGGCGAAAGCTCGGCGCGCAGGCGTTGTAGTAGTGAACGATGGCTTTTTTGGCGCCTTTGAGCGATTCGAAGGTGCGCTCGATCAGGTCTTCGCGGGCCTGGGTGAGCACCTGAATGGTCACGTCGTCCGGAATATGGCCGCCTTCGATCAGTTCACGCACGAAGTCGAAGTCGGTTTGCGAGGCGGACGGAAAGCCCACTTCAATCTCCTTCAAACCCACGGCCAGCAGGGTTTTGAAGAAGCGCATTTTCTTGTCGGCATCCATCGGCTCAATAAGCGACTGGTTGCCATCGCGCAGGTCGGTGCTCAGCCAGATCGGCGCCTTGTCGATCACTTTGCTCGGCCAGGTACGGTCGGGAATGTTGATCGGCGTGAAGGCGCGGTATTTATGCGACGGGTTTTTGAGCATGCTCATGGCGAATTCCTTTATGAAGCGTGGCCAGATGAGGGTGGCCGACCGGGATATTTGATTTCTATAACAGCGTAGCGCGGCGAGGTGAGCAGTCAGCTTTGCAGTCGCGGACTGACCAGGCACAGGCAGGCGTGTTGGCGCAGCAGAATGAGGGTATGGGGCGTTTTCATGCCGTTAACCCTATTCACTTGGGTTGAATATGGCAACTGGTGCGAAAAATTTGGTGATTTGTAGCGCAGCGGGCCAATTGGCGAAATAAACTTGTGCGACACGAGTCCTTGTTTGGCAAATATTGCGCGCGTACACCGTCGCGTTCGCCTGGGGCTTAATGGTCGCGGGCCAAGGCCGCTACAACGACGCCGGCCGCTCGCTAATGGCGGCCTGGTACGCGCGCATATCCGCACCGCTCGGGTGCTGGAACACGCGCAAGCCAAACTCCGGAAGAATCGCCAGCATGTGGTCAAAGATGTCTGACTGAATCGCCTCGTACGCCACCCAGGCGGTGGTGTTGGTGAAGCAATACAGCTCCAGGGGCAGTCCGTCGGCGAGTGGCGCCATCTGACGCACCAGCAGGGTCATGTCCTGGCGGATGCCTTGGTGCTGGCGCAGGTAATTTTCGACGTAGGCGCGAAAGGTGCCAATGTTGGTCACGCGCCGGGTGTTCACCGCCACGCGCAGCGGTTCCTCGAGCTGACTGTTCCAGCTCATCAGCTCGCTTTCTTTGCTTTTCAGGTACGGCGCCAGCAGTTTGAACTGACGCAGATGCTCGATTTCCTCGGGGCTAAGAAAGTGCACGCTGTTCTGGTCCAGGTGCAGGCTGCGCTTGATCCGCCGCCCGCCGGCCTCCTGCATGCCGCGCCAGTTTTTGAACGAGTCGGTGATAAAGCGTTTGGTGGGAATGGTGGTGATGGTTTTGTCCCAGTTCTGCACCTTGATGGTGTGCAGGGCAATGTCGATCACGTCGCCGTCGGCGTTCAGTTGCGGCATCTCGATCCAGTCGCCGACGCGCACGATGTCGTTCGAGGAAATCTGCACGCTGGCCACCAGCGAGAGCAGGGTGTCCTGGAATATCAGAATCAGCACGGCGGCCATGGCGCCCAGGCCGGAGAGCAGAATCAGCGGCGAGCGGTCGACCAGTGTGGCGATCATCAGCACCGTGGCGATCACGTAGATGGCGATTTTGACGATCTGGAAGTAACCCTTGATCGGCCGCAGATGCGCGTCGGGGCGGCGCTCGTAGAACGAGTTCGCTAACGTCAGTGCGCCGCTCACGGCCAGCGCCAGGGTCAACACAATAAACGCGCCGCACACGTTGCGGGTGACGGTGATGACACCTTTGGGCAGGTCGGGAATCAGCTCGATGCCGCTGGCCAGAATCAGCGCCGGCACCACGTTGGCCAGACGGGAAATGATGTGCGAGCGCGCCAGGGCTTTGTCCTGCCCCAAATGGGTGGCGCGCAACATTCGATAAAAGCCGCGCACCAGCACGCGCTTGATCAACCAGTTCGCCAGCCACGCGGCAAACAGCAGCAGCACCAGGGCCAGCAGGTTGTACAGATAAGGAAAGCGTTCCAGCCACTGCACGGCGTTTTCGTAGTGCTGTTGCATGCGCATCGTCCTGTGCAGGCGTTGGGTTGGGCTTACGGCTCGAACTTGCCGATGAAAATGGCGGGGTCGACACGTACATCATTCAAGCTGACATTCCAGTGCATATGCGGCCCGGTTGCCCGGCCGGTGGCGCCCACCTTGCCCACGACGCCGCCGCGTGCGAGCACTTGGCCGAGCTTCACGTCGATTTTCGATAGGTGGCAGAACATGCTGATAAAGCCCTGGCCGTGGTCGACAAATACCGTATTGCCGTTAAAGAAATAGTTGCCGATCAGAATCACCTTGCCCGCCGCCGGGGTTTTGATCGGCGTGCCGGCGCCTACCGCGAAGTCGAGGCCGGAGTGCGGGTTGCGTTCTTCGCCGTTGAAAAAGCGGCGCACGCCGAAGCGGCTGGAGAGCGGGCCGTTCACCGGTTTGTCGAGCAGCAGGTTGCTGGGCGTGCCGGGGCTGAAGGTTTGGTAAGCGCGGGTTTGCTCGGCCAGTTCGCGCTCGATGCGCTTGAGGTCCGCCGGGTTTGGGTTGACCTGGCGCTGGTTTTTCAAGGTGATGCGTTGCTCGGCGTAACGCTTGGCGCCGACGGTAAAGCTCAGCGTGCGGTTGCCGCTGGCGTCTTTGGCGAGCACATTCTGCGTGCCCGCTTTGCTGGTCAGCGGCACGCCAACAATCGCCAGCCAGCGCTGCCCTTGTTCATTGATTACCAGCACCGGCTTGCCTTGGTAAGTAGCGGTTGGCGTGCCGTTGCCAGCGCCCAGGTCGATAACTGCCACGCCGCCGGGCACCGGCTTGTTCAGCAGGCGCGTGATGTAACTGTCGGCGTGGGCGGGGAGGGCGAGGCAAAACAAGCAGAACAGCACAGCGCGCATGGGCAAGCCTGAATAAAGAGTGGGAGGTCAGTCCAGCAGTGACAGGGTCACCGGGGTCAGGTGGTTATCTTCTACGCGCACGTCCAACTCGCCTTCGCCCAGGCGCGCTTTGAGGCGCTGGCCGGGCTTGGTTTGCGCGGCGTTGCGAATGGCGTGGCCTTTGTCGTCGAGCAAAATGCTGTAGCCACGGCCGAGCGTTGCCAGCGGGCTGATGGCGTTGAGTGTTTGCGCTTGGCTGTGCAACTGCTGGCGCCGGTCTTTCAGCGCTTCACGCATGGCGCGTGGCAAGCGTTCGTTGAGGCCGTCGAGGCGTTGGCGCAATAAAGCCAGTGCGCGGCCGGGGTGTTGCGCAGCCAGGCGCATGTCGAGGCGGATCAGGCGGTCCTGGCAATTTTGCCGATGCGTGACGAAGGCACGGCGCAGGCGCATGTCCAGGTCGTCGAGCCGTTGTGCTTGCTGGCGCAGGCGCTCGCCGGGGTGACGCAGGCGGCGGCTGATGCCGTCCAGGCGCAGGCGTTCGCGCTCGATGCGGTTGTGCATGCGCATCACCAGGCGGCGGTGCAGGCTGGTTAAACGTTGCACCAACTCGTTGGCGTCGGGCGCCAGCAATTCCGCAGCGGCCGATGGCGTGGGCGCGCGAACGTCGGCGACGAAGTCGCTGATCGATACATCCGTTTCATGGCCAACGGCGCTGATGATCGGCGTTTCGCAGGCGGCAATGGCGCGGGCTACCACTTCTTCGTTGAAGCACCAAAGGTCTTCGAGCGAGCCGCCGCCTCGGGCCAGGATCAAGGCGTCGAAGCCGCGCCGGTCGGCGAGCTGCAAGGCACGAACAATTTGCCCGGTGGCTTCGCGGCCCTGCACGGCGGTGGGGATCAGGGTCAGCTGAATGTGCGGCGCGCGGCGGCTGAACACGCTGATGATGTCGCGGATAACCGCGCCAGTCGGCGAGCTGACGATGCCGATGCGTTGCGGGTGAGTGGGCAGGGGCACTTTGTTCTCGGCGGAGAACAGGCCTTCGCTGCTGAGCTTTTCTTTCAACGCCTCGAAGGCCAGACGCAGGGCGCCGTCGCCGGCCGGCTCTACGCTGTCGAGAATCAGCTGGTAGTCGCCGCGGCCTTCAAACAGCGAAACCTTGCCGCGCACCTTAACGGCCAAGCCATCGCGCAAGGCCTGGCGAACGCGGGCGGCGTTCTGCCGGAACAGCGCGCAACGCACCTGGGCATTGCTGTCTTTAAGGGTGAAATACACATGGCCGGACGCGGGCTTGGCCAGGTTGGATATTTCTCCTTCGACCCAGATATTGCTGAACACGTCTTCCAGCAACACGCGGGCGCGGCCGTTGAGTTGGCTGACGGTGAGCACTTCGCGGTCAAGGCCGAGGCGTTGGAACGGGTCTTTGATCATGGCGGGCATGATAGAGGCTTACGCGCCGTGAGCCAAAGGCGCGGGCTGTTAAACTGCACGTCGTTTTGTATTTGGGGCCGAGCATGGCTGAGCAACAACACATTCTGGTGCCACAGATTTCCACCTTTCCCAACCACGAAGCGCGGGCGCGGTTGATGCTGCGTTGGCTGGTGCAGCGCAACATTGTCGAGCCCGAGCTGAGCACCTGCGGGCGCACCGGCAACCGCATGGCCTACGCCATTGCTCCTGGCGCCAGACGCATTGTTTTGCATCCCGAGCGATTGCCGTTTGGCCAGCCGGTGAATGGCTTGGAGGTGGTGACCAAGCGCTGCATCTATACGCCGACGAAGAACTTCCTCGAAGAAGCCGGCTGCCCGCAGTGCCGCAAGGAAGTGGGCGAGGCGCTGTTCGACAGCCTGGACGAGTGGATGCCCAAGGTCAGCGACAACTTCACCTGCCCGCTGTGCGGGTTCGAAGATGACATCAATGGGTTTTTGTTTTTGCAGCCGTGCGGGTTTTCCAACCTGGGGTTTATTTTCAATAACTGGGGCGAGGCGGGGTTCAAGCCTTACTTTATAGAAGAGTTTGGCGAGCGGTTGCGGTTTGGGGTGCGGGCAGTGGTGGTGGATTGGGAGTGACACCGCAGTCGGTCCCCTCTCCCTCAGGGAGAGGGCTAGGGTGAGGGGCCGTTGATTTTGATCTGCGTGACGGCTGGCCCTCACCCCCTGCCCATCTCCCGCACGCGGGAGAGGGGAGCAAAGCAGTTGAGTTTGTTTTGGAAAAGCCTACTTCATCTAATTCACCTTTTGCATTGAGCCAAGCTACCCGCGTGGGTATAATGGCGCGCTTCCATTTTCCCGTCCGGGAGCCCCCGCCATGCTGCGTATCAGTCAAGAAGCTCTAACCTTCGACGACGTCCTTCTTATTCCAGGTTATTCCGAAGTTCTGCCCAAAGACGTCAGCCTCAAAACTCGACTGACCCGTGGTATTGAACTGAACATTCCGCTGATTTCCGCAGCGATGGATACCGTTACCGAATCCCGTCTGGCCATTGCCATGGCGCAGGAAGGCGGCATCGGCATCATCCACAAGAACATGACCATCGAGCAGCAAGCCGCCGAAGTGCGCAAAGTGAAGCGCTTCGAAAGCGGCGTGGTGAAAGATCCAATCACCATCGAAGCCGACGCCACCGTGCGTGATCTGTTCGACCTCACCCGCCAGAACAACATTTCCGGTGTGCCCGTGCTGCACAACGGCGATCTGGTGGGCATCGTCACTTCCCGTGACGTGCGTTTCGAAAGCCGTCTGGATGCCAAGGTCCGCGACGTGATGACGCCTAAAGAGCGTCTGGTCACCGTGCGTGAAGGCGCCGACAAACAGGAAGCCCGCGAGCTGCTGCACAAGCACCGCATCGAGCGCGTTCTGATCGTCGACGAAGCCTTCAACCTTAAAGGCATGATGACCGTTAACGACATCGAGAAAGCCAAGGCTTACCCGTTCGCCAGCAAAGATGACCAAGGTCGTCTGCGCGTTGGCGCGGCGGTCGGCACTGGCGCCGACACCGCTGACCGCGTGACCGCTCTGGTCGCTGCTGGTGTAGACGTAGTCGTGGTCGACACCGCCCACGGTCACTCCAAAGGCGTGATCGACCGCGTGCGTTGGGTTAAACAGAACTTCCCGGACGTGCAGGTTATCGGCGGCAACATCGCCACCGGCGCAGCCGCCAAGGCGCTGGCCGAAGCGGGCGCTGATGCGGTGAAAGTCGGTATCGGCCCAGGCTCGATCTGCACCACCCGCATCGTTGCTGGTGTTGGCGTTCCGCAAATTTCCGCTGTCTCCAACGTTGCCGCTGCCCTTGAAGGCACCGGCGTGCCGTTGATTGCCGACGGTGGCATCCGCTTCTCCGGTGACTTGTCCAAAGCCATCGTTGCCGGTGCGTCCTGCGTGATGATGGGCTCGATGTTCGCCGGTACTGAAGAAGCGCCAGGTGAAGTTGAACTGTTCCAGGGTCGTTCCTACAAGGCCTACCGTGGCATGGGCTCGTTGGGCGCCATGGCGCAGACCCAGGGCTCGTCCGACCGCTACTTCCAAGACTCCGCTGCTGGTGCTGAAAAGCTGGTTCCCGAAGGCATCGAAGGCCGCGTGCCTTACAAAGGCCCGCTGGCCGCAATCATCCATCAACTGATGGGTGGCCTGCGTGCCTCCATGGGCTATACCGGCTGCGCCACCATCGAGCAGATGCGTACCGAGCCTGAGTTCGTGCGCATCACCGGCGCGGGCATGGCCGAGTCGCACGTGCACGACGTTCAGATTACCAAGGAAGCCCCAAACTACAGAGTAGGTTGAGCCTTCACGCAAATCGTTAAGCAACCGGGGCTGTTCTATTCAGCCCCGAGTTGTTTCTGAACCACGACTGTTACCGATTGATTAGACGAGACTGAATCATGGCCCTCGATATTCACGCCCACCGCATCCTGATCCTCGACTTCGGCTCTCAGTACACCCAACTGATCGCCCGCCGTGTGCGCGAGATTGGCGTGTACTGCGAATTGCATCCGTTCGATATGGACGAAGACGCGATCCGCGAATTCGCGCCCAAGGGTGTGATTCTCGCTGGCGGCCCGGAGTCGGTGCACGTCGCCAACAGCCCCCGTTGCCCGCAAGCAGTGTTTGATCTTGGCGTGCCGGTTTTCGGTATTTGCTACGGCATGCAAACCATGGCCGAACAATTGGGCGGCAAGGTTGAAGGTTCCGAGCTGCGTGAATTCGGTTACGCCCGTGTCGATGTGGTCGGCAAAAGCCGCCTGCTCGACGGCATCGAAGACCATGTCGACGCCGACGGCGTGTTCGGCCTCGATGTGTGGATGAGCCACGGTGACAAGGTCACCAAAATGCCGGAAGACTTCCACATTCTGGCCAGCACCCCGAGCTGCCCGATTGCCGGCATGTTCAGCGACGACCGTCGTTACTACGGCGTGCAGTTCCACCCGGAAGTGACCCACACCAAGCAAGGCGGCCGCATTCTGTCGCGCTTTATCCTCGACATCTGCGAGTGCGAAGCGCTGTGGACGCCGTCGAAAATCGCCGAAGACGCCATCGCCCAGGTTCGCGCTCAGGTCGGCACCGACAACGTGCTGCTCGGCTTGTCTGGCGGTGTGGATTCGTCCGTTGTAGCTGCCCTGCTGCACAAAGCCATTGGCGACCAGCTGACCTGCGTATTTGTCGACAACGGCCTGCTGCGTCTGCATGAAGGCGAGCAAGTGATGGCCATGTTTGCTGAAAACATGGGCGTCAAAGTGATTCGCGCCAACGCCGAAGAGCAGTTCCTCAACAACCTGGCCGGCGAAGCGGACCCAGAGAAGAAACGCAAAATCATCGGCCGCACCTTTATCGACGTATTCGATGCCGAGTCCAACAAGCTCGATAACATCAAGTACCTCGCCCAGGGCACCATTTACCCGGACGTGATCGAGTCTGCCGGCGCCAAGAGTGGCAAGGCGCACGTGATCAAGTCGCACCACAACGTGGGCGGTCTGCCGGAAGAAATGAACCTGAAACTGGTCGAGCCGCTGCGCGAACTGTTCAAAGACGAAGTGCGCCGTCTGGGCCTGGAACTCGGCCTGCCGTACGACATGGTGTACCGCCACCCGTTCCCCGGTCCGGGCCTGGGCGTGCGCATTCTCGGCGAAGTGAAGAAGGAATATGCCGACCTGCTGCGCCGTGCCGACCACATCTTTATCGAAGAACTGCGCAAAGCCGACTGGTACCACAAAGTCAGCCAGGCCTTCGTTGTATTCCAGCCGGTGAAATCGGTGGGCGTGGTCGGTGATGGTCGCCGTTACGCCTGGGTTGTGGCGTTGCGGGCCGTGGAAACCATCGACTTCATGACCGCACGTTGGGCGCATCTGCCTTACGAACTGCTCGAAACAGTGAGTGGCCGGATCATCAACGAGATCGAAGGCATTTCGCGCGTTACCTACGACGTGTCGAGCAAGCCGCCAGCGACGATTGAGTGGGAATAACCGAGCGCTCTTGATGCGCTCCTAACTGGCTGCCATGGATGGCGCGCTAGTTTATTAATCGTTTTTAAGCGGATATGGTGATTTTTAACGATTTCTGTGCAACTTTAATCGTTAGCCGCCAATTTCGATGCTGTTTATCGCTTTTGCGCAGGTGAAAACTCTTTTTCCTCAGGAGAGGGATCGATGATCGACCTGCCTGCGAATCCGATTGGCGCTGCCTGGTTGGCTCAAGCCTTTGATGTGATACCTCTCGCTCGCCTTCCGGTGTTGAGTCAAGTGGGAGGTCGACGCGCGACTCAGGTGAGCGATGGTTTTCGCCTGGAAACCTACACCGAAGTAATGCGTCCGGCTGATGAGCCTGTTGCTCACTTGCAGTTTCATCTGCGACACGAAATAACCCACCTGGAATTTTTGGCTCGGCTGTTCCAACAGACCGGGCCTGAGTTCGTTCAGGCTTGGATAAACGCTGAGCCCACCGGCCAATACGCGCGCCGCGCCGCCTTTCTATATGAGTGGTTAACGGGCAGCCTGTTGGAGATTCCCGAGCGTTTAGGTGGCAACTATGTCGATGCCATCGACGCCGCGAAGCTGATAGCGGCGTCTCCTGAGCAAATCGTCAAGGTGCAGCGCTGGCGAGTGAATGACAACTTGCCTGGCACCAACGTCTTCTGCCCCATTCTGGTCAAAACGGATGCCGTTAGCCTTGCTTGCGGTTTGGACGTGGCTCAGTTGTTCGGCGAGCTCACCGCAGAATTTGGTGAGGATCTGCTGATGCGCTCTGCGGTATGGATGACGCTGCGCGAAAGCAAAGCCAGCTTCGCTATAGAAGGCGAGTCCGATCGGGTGGGGCGAGTGCAGCGTTTTGCCGACGCCATGGCCAGACGCACCGGCCAAGGTGAGGTGCCGCTAACCGACGCCACGCTCGCAGAGTTGCAGCGAGAAATTCTTGGTCGCACCACCATGACTCACTTTGGCGTTCGCCAGTCGCCAGTGTTCGTTGGTGAGACCGTTCGCTATCAGGAGGTGGTGCATTACGTGGCGCCGGCGGCGCAAGACGTCACCGCCATGCTAGATGGTCTGCGCACATTTCTTATTAAAACTGCCGGGCAGTCTGCGGTAATGCGCAGCGCTGTAGCCGCGTTTGGTTTTGTCTACATACATCCCCTGGCGGACGGCAATGGCCGGGTCCACCGTTTTTTGGTCAATGACATTTTGCGACGCGACGGGGTAATACCGGACCCTGTGATTCTGCCCATTTCGGCTGTCATCACCGACGATGCAGGCGAGCGCCGTGGTTACGACAGGGTATTGGACGAGGTGTCCAAACCACTTATGCAGTCGGTTCGTGAACATGTGATTTTTGAACCGAGGCAAACCACGTTTCCGGACGGTGTGGTGTCGAATTTCACCTTCACCGGCGCCGAGCAGGCAACGCCTACATGGCGCTATCCGGACCTCGGTCCGCATGTTGTGTTCATGGCCAACATCATCGAACGAACGCTGACGGAGCAAATGCGCGAAGAGTCTCGCTACCTGCGCAGCCATATGCGAGCCCGGGCTGCGTTGAAGGAAGTGGTAGAGATGCCGGATCAACAGGCCGACCGGGTGCTGCGTTCGATTGAGCAGAACGCTGGCGAGTTGAGCAATGTCCTCGCCAAAGAAATGCCGATTCTCGCAAGCCCTGGGGTTTGGGCTGAAGTTGTCGATGCGGTTTTCCGTGCTTTTCAGGCTGCGCAAGCTGCTAGCGAAACTGTTGTCGAGCGATATCAGACTGCACGCGGGGTCGATCACTAAGCGGGATCGATGGAGCGTAAACGCGCGTTTCGTTCAAGCAAATATTTTCTCGTTTGTGTTTGCGTATCTTTGTCATTTGCGAGTTATTTTCTAATACAATCTCTTCCGAAAATTTTGGGATGGCGCCGCTTTGCTCGCGGTGCACTGAGTTCCTTCGGCTGACGTTGTTGAAGATCAAGGATCGCAAGCATGCGCAAAAACAAAACCGGGTTCGTGAACGGCCGCTCGGCCAAGCAGCGCACGGCCGCTGCCGTGATGCTTTGTGTGCCATTAGCCGGGGCGCCTATGGGTGTGAAAGCCGAGGAGTCGGCGGCGACAGAAGACGATGCATATCGCCTTGCGCCGATCATCGTCAACGCCAATGCCGACGCTGGCGATGATTCGCAGACTGTCGTGGCACAAGAGTTGTGGGTAGGCGGCAAGGTCGCGACCAGCATCCTCAACACGCCGGCTTCTGTTTCTGTGGTTACGCAGAAGGAAATGGAACAGCGCAGCGTTAACACCACGGAAGAAGCGCTCCAATACACGCCGGGTGTGATTACTGACTTCTACGGCTCTGATGATCGCAACGACTATTTCCAGATTCGCGGTTTCCAAGCCACCACCTACCGCGACGGTTTGACGTTGAGTTCAATGCGCGGCGTGCGCGAAGACCCGTTTGCCTATGAGCGCATCGAGATTATCCGTGGCGCCAACTCCACACTGTTCGGCCCGGCAGACGCGGGTGGCTCTGTAAACTTTGTGAGCAAACAGCCGCGCTTCAATTCATTCGGCCAAGGTTACGTAACGTACGGGTCGTTCGATCACAAAGAAGTCGGCGTTGATGTTGGCGACGCTCTTAACGACAGCAAAACATTGGCTGGTCGCCTCACCGCCAAGAAGCAGGACAGCGAGCGCGAGTACGATCATTCGCAGGACGATGACGAATTGGTAATGGGTGGCCTGACTTGGGCCCCCACCCAATTTACCTCGGCCACCGTGATTCTGGATCATCTGAAAACCGAGAGCTCACCCAACAGCGGTGGCTATCCGCTGGACAAGGAATACGACCGCGACGAGTTCTTTGGCGAGCCGAGCTATAACTTCCACGATGTTGAGCGCACTAGCCTCAGCAGCAACATTACCCATGACTTCGACAATGGCTTTGTCGTGCGCAGCAATCTGCGTTACACCGACCTTACCGACGACTTTGGCTACGTGTTCCTTTACGACGACCCCTCCACTACCGTCGGCAATACGATTCAGCGTTATAAGTTCGGTACAGACACTGATGCTCACCAGCTCAACGGCAACGTGATGCTGCAATACGATCAGCGATTCGAGAATATTGATAGCAGCACTCTGGCGGGCGTCGAGTACCTCGACTCCTCGACAGACGCTACTACGGTCTACGAGCTGGCCAGGCCCATCAATGTGGCCAACCCGGTACATACAGGTGTTGCGGCAAGCGCCGTGCCCTTTCTGGTCGGGAAGGATGAGGCCACAACTAAGTCGCTTTTTCTGCAGCAGAACCTGTCGTTCTACGAGCGCTTTATCGTGACTGTCGGCGCGCGCCGCGACTTCATGGAGCTGTCCAGCAAGAAGGCTTACTTCGGAACTGCGGCTACTGAGGAAAAAGACGACATTGCCAAGACCTCTTACCGCGCGGCATTGACCTACGTGGTTTCCGACGAGCTTTCTACTTACGTCAGCATGGTGGAGTCGGTGTCGCCGCCTGAAGTCGGGGTTGATCCAAAGACTGGCAAGCAGTACGAAGTGGGAATTAAATATGCGCCGATGGGCATGAATGCGCTTTTCTCTGCCGCTGTTTACGATTTGAATCAGGAAAACGTGTCCAGTGCCGTCCAGCTCGACAGTGGCTTGATTGAGCAGCAAACCGTTGGTGAATCTCGTGCGCGGGGCCTCGACTTAGAGGCCAAAGTCGAACTGACCGAAAACGTTAGCCTTGTTGGTGGTTACTCATACCTTGATTCCGAAGTTGTTAAGGGAGAGGTAGACAAAGGTGGCAGAACGGTCTCGATTAAAGGTAATGAACTTGCTACTGCGCCGAAGCATTCTGCTTCGCTCTGGAGCTACTACGACATTCCTGCTACCGACATTAGTGTGGGGTTCGGTGCTCGTTATCTAGGGTCGTACAACTTCACTAACGAGAACCTCGGCAAAACGGACGGCGAAACCCTCTTCGACGCCGCCCTCAACTACAAAATCTATAAAGGCACCGACCTGGCCCTCAACGTCAGCAACCTGCTGGATGAGCAGCACGTAGTAGGTTCTGGTACTGCCAACTTCTACAACCCCGGCCGCGAGATCACCGCCAAGGTCAGCTACAACTGGTAACCCGGCGCCAGGCTTTTATGGCCTTCGTCCACTGACAAAAGCCCGCCTTGCCCAGGCGGGCTTTTGCGCTCGCAGCACAGAGGACGCGATTAGAAGCATGCAGGCCAGGGCGGCCTTCGGTCATAATGCGCGGCGGCCTTGCGTGCCAATCCGCTTCTCGAAGCCGGTCCACCAGAGACCGGCCACTACCTGAATTCCTGATGGGCCAGCGAAGTCCCTTATCGTCAAAAGGTGTCTGTACCCATGTCTTTTACACGTCGACAAATTCTCGGTGGCCTGCTCGGTTTGAGCGCCGTTGGCCTTGGTGCCGGAGGAGTACGTTATTGGCTTGGACGGCCGCTGGGCAGCACGACCCATGATTACGAGTTGATCGCCGCGCCCATGGATTTGGAGTTGGTGGCCGGTCACAAAACCCCGGCCTGGGCCTATAACGGTTCGGCGCCAGGCGTTGAGCTGCGCAGCCGTCAGGGCGATTGGTTGCGGGTGCGCTTTATCAACAAACTCAGCGAACCCACCACCATTCACTGGCATGGCATCCGCCTGCCGTTGGAAATGGACGGCGTGCCCTATGTGTCGCAACTGCCGGTATTGCCGGGCGAGTACTTCGACTACCAGTTCCGCACCCAGGACGCCGGCAATTTCTGGTACCACCCCCATGTGTTGAGCAGCCAACAATTGGGCCACGGCCTGGTCGGGCCGCTGGTGGTGGAAGAGCGCGAGCCGACCGGCTTCAAGCACGAGCGTTCGTTGAGTTTGAAAACCTGGCACATCGATGCCGAAGGCGCGTTCACGCCGTTCAGCATTCCCCGTGAAGCAGCGCGCGGCGGTACGGCGGGCAGCTATTCGACGATCAACGCTGAGCACTTGCCGACTATCGATTTGCCGGCTGGGCAGATTGTGCGGTTGCGCATCTTCAACCTCGATAACACCGTGACCTACCGGCTCAACTTGCCAGGCGCAGATGCACGTTTATATGCGTTGGATGGCAACCCGATCGAGCCGCGCCCGTTCGGCAAGGAATACTGGATCGGCCCAGGTATGCGCGTGTGCCTGGCGTTGAAAGTGCCCGAGGCGGGCGTTGAGTTGCCGCTGCGCAACGGCCCGGTACGCCTGGCCACGTTTCGCTCGGTGCCCAGCGACGAAGTGGCTGGCGACTGGCCGCCGCAACTGCCGGCCAACCCGATTCCGGAACCGGATTTGCACAACGCTGAAGTGCTCGACTTCAAGTTCGAGTGGGTGGGCGCTGTGTCGGTCACCACCAACGGCCGCGCGCCGGCGTTCTGGCAAATCAACGGCAAGGCCTGGGATATCAACGACAAAACCTGCGCCGACCGACCCATCGCCAAAATGAAGCTGGGGCAGACGTACATCCTCGAATTTCGCAACATGGCCCAGTACCAACACCCGATTCACCTGCACGGCATGAGCTTCAAAGTGCTGAGTTCGGACCGCAAGAAAATCATCCCGTACTTCACCGACACCTATCTGCTTGGCAAGAACGAAAATGCGCGGGTGGCGTTGGTCGCCGATAATCCAGGCGTGTGGATGTTCCACTGTCACGTGATCGACCATATGGAAACCGGGCTGATGGCTTCCATCCTCGTCGAGTGAACGGATCAGGTACGGCATGAGAAAAGTGCAAATCATCGACCGCAGCCAGGACGCGCACTTTATGCGCGAGGCCCTGGCGCTCGCCGCGCAGGGCGCCAGCCTTGGCGAGGTGCCGGTGGGCGCGGTGCTGGTGCAGGACGGTGAAGTGATCGGGCGCGGCTTCAACTGCCCGATCACCACCTTTGATCCCAGCGCCCATGCCGAGATGGTCGCCATCCGCGCGGCGTCTGCTGCCGTGGAAAACTACCGGCTGCCCGGCAGCACGCTGTACGTCACGCTGGAACCGTGCAGCATGTGCGCCGGGTTGCTGGTGCATGCGCGCATCCACCGTGTGGTGTTCGGCGCCACCGAGCCGAAAGCTGGCGCCGTGCAGAGCCGGGGTAAGTTCTTCGACCAGATCTTTCTTAACCATCGGGTGATGGTGGAAGGCGGGGTGTTGGCGCAGGAGTGCAGCGCGGTGTTGAGTGAGTTTTTCAAACAGCGGCGGGCGAAAGTCGAATAACTCTTTAAAACAATCATCCGTCATCCCCGCGTTCGCGAGGATGACGGCATTCCCAAAGCACAATGTTTAGAGCGCCGCCGGCCCGTTACCGTCCTGCTTGGGCTTTTCAATGCTGGGAATATGCAGATTGCCTTCAGCCATCTGCCCGCCTTCCAGTTGCGGTTGCGTCACCCAGGTGAGGATGTCGTAGTAGCGGCGAATGTTCTGCACGAAGTGCACCGTTTCGCCGCCACGGGCATAGCCGTATTTGGTTTTGCTGTACCACTGCTTCTGCGACAAGCGCGGCAGCATGGTCTTCACGTTCAGCCATTTATTCGGGTCCAGCCCCTCGGCTTCGGCCAGCTTGCGCGCGTCGCCAAGGTGGGCGATGCCGATGTTGTAGGCCGCCAGGGCAAACCAGGTGCGGTCCGGCTCGGTCAGTTCGGGAGCGAGGTTTTCCAGAATCGAGGCGAAATATTTGCTGCCGCCGTTGATGCTCTGTTTCGGGTCCAGGCGGTTGGAAACGCCCATGGCCTCGGCGGTGTTTTGCGTCAGCATCATGAGACCACGCACGCCGGTTTTCGAGGTGGCGTTGGGCTGCCACAGCGATTCCTGATAACCGATGGCCGCCAGCAGGCGCCAGTCCAGCTCATAGGTTTTGCCGTTCTGGCGAAAGTGCTGCTCGTAACGCGGCAACCGTTGTTGCAGGTGCTTGGCGAAGGTGTAAGCGCCGACGTAGCCCAACACATCCACATGGCCGTAATAACGGTCTTTCAAACGCTGCAGCACGCCGTTGATTTTCACCCGCTCAAGAAAGGCATTCACTTCCTTGAGCAGGCTGTCGTCGGTGCCCGGCGGCAGCGCCCAGCCCAGGGTGTTGGCATCGCCAAAGTCGAAGGCCACGCGCACATTGGGGAAATACACCTGGTTCATCGCCAGCTCGTTGGAGTCTACCAGCGTCAGGTCGATTTGGCCTTCGTCGACCATGCGCAGCAGGTCGACGATTTCTACGGCGTCCGACTCTTCGTAGTTCAGTTCGGGGTATTGGCCTTTAAGGGTGGCGAGCTGTTCAGCGTGGCTGCTGCCTTTAAGCACCATGATGCGTTTGTTGAGCAAATCTTCCGGCCGAGTCGGGCGGTTCTCGCCGTTGCGGTAGATGATCTGCGGGGTGACTTCGAGGTACGACTGAGAAAAACGCGCCTGATTCATCCGCCCCTTGCTGCTGACCAGACCGGCCGCAGCCAACGCCGGACCGTTTTCCTGGTTGAGGCGGGTGAAGATTTCATCGAGGTTGTCGGCGGTCTCGATCTTCAGTTCCACGCCCAGGTCGTCGGCGAAACGCTTGACCAGCTCGTACTCGAAACCGGTCTCGCCGTTGCGGTCCTGAAAGTAAGTCGCGGGGCTGTTACGGGTGAGCACACGCAGCACGCCATCCTTTTGGATGCGCTCGAGGGCTGTCGGCTGAGGCTCACTGCAGCCGCAGAGCAACAGCAGGAGTGTGGCTGCCGCCAACCATTTCTGGGGGCGTTTGTGCAGCGAGGTGTGTGCAGGCATCGGCGGAGTATACGCAAAGCGCTGAAGTCGCCATATCTCGACAGCCGGGCCGCTCTTCTGCTAGCGCAAAACTGTCGACTGGGTCCCCGTCGCGAGTGCCTTGGCGGGAGGTTTGCGTTAGAATGCACGGCCTCAAAGCATCCCCCTTCCCGAGGCTTTCCCCGAGATGTTGATCCTGCGCGGCGCTCCAGCCCTTTCTGCCTTCCGCCACGGCAAGTTACTCGACCAGCTGACTGCCAAAGTCCCCGCCGTTACTGCGGTGTACGCCGAGTTTGCCCACTTTGCCGAGGTGACCGGTCTGCTGACCGGCGACGAAGAGAAAGTGCTCGCCCGCTTGCTCAAGTACGGCCCCAGTGTGCCGGTGCAAGAGCCAAGCGGTCGTCTGTTCCTGGTGCTGCCGCGTTTCGGCACCATTTCCCCGTGGTCCAGTAAAGCCAGCGACATCGCACGCAACTGCGGCCTGGCGAAAATCCAGCGCCTGGAACGCGGCATCGCCTACTACGTAGCCGGCCAATTCAGCGACGCCGAGGCCGAGCTGATCGCCGCCTCTTTGCACGACCGCATGACTCAACTGGTACTCGGCGATCTGGAACACGCCGCCGGTCTGTTCAGCCACGCCGAGCCCAAGCCGCTCACCGCCGTCGACATCTTGAACGGTGGCCGCGCCGCGCTGGAAAAAGCCAACAGTGACCTCGGTTTGGCCCTGGCCGACGACGAAATCGACTATTTGGTCGACGCGTTTGTAAAGCTGGGTCGCAACCCGCACGACATCGAACTGATGATGTTTGCCCAGGCCAACTCCGAACATTGCCGTCACAAAATCTTCAACGCCAGTTGGGATATCGACGGCGAGAGCCAGGAAAAAAGCCTGTTCGGCATGATCAAAAACACCTTCCAGATGCACGGCGAAGGCGTTCTCTCTGCTTATAAAGACAACGCCGCCGTGATCGAAGGCTCGGTCGCTGGGCGTTTCTTCCCGAACCCTGAAACCCGCCAGTACGGCGCGGTGCAGGAGCCGGTGCATA
Source organism: Pseudomonas sp. AC229 (assembly GCF_979254655.1). Lineage (NCBI taxonomy): Bacteria > Pseudomonadati > Pseudomonadota > Gammaproteobacteria > Pseudomonadales > Pseudomonadaceae > Pseudomonas > Pseudomonas sp. AC229. Next base: position 43,282 of record NZ_CEEDHK010000002.1, on the reverse strand, counting down.
TTCTGATGAAGGTGGAAACCCACAACCACCCGACCGCCATCGCGCCGTTCCCGGGTGCTTCCACCGGTTCGGGCGGTGAAATTCGCGACGAAGGCGCCACCGGCCGTGGCGCCAAACCGAAAGCGGGCCTCACCGGTTTCACCGTGTCGAACCTGCAAATTCCAGGTTTCGAGCAGCCGTGGGAAACGCCGTACGGCAAGCCTGAGCGCATCGTTACCGCGCTGGACATCATGATCGAAGGCCCGCTGGGCGGCGCCGCGTTCAACAACGAATTCGGTCGTCCGGCACTCACCGGTTATTTCCGTACCTTCGAACAAAGCATCACCACGCCACGCGGCGAAGAAGTGCGCGGCTACCACAAGCCGATCATGCTCGCCGGCGGCATGGGCAACATCCGTGCTGAACACGTACAGAAAGCTGAAATTACCGTTGGCTCGAAACTGATCGTGCTCGGCGGCCCCGCCATGCTGATCGGCCTGGGCGGCGGCGCGGCTTCGTCGATGGCCACTGGCGCCAGTTCGGCGGACTTGGACTTCGCCTCCGTGCAACGGGAAAACCCGGAAATGGAGCGCCGTTGCCAGGAAGTGATCGACCGCTGCTGGCAGTTGGGCGACAAGAACCCCATCAGCTTTATCCACGACGTGGGCGCGGGCGGTTTGTCCAACGCCTTCCCTGAGCTGGTCAACGATGGCGGCCGTGGTGGTCGTTTCGAATTGCGCGCCGTACCGAACGACGAGCCGGGCATGGCCCCGCACGAAATCTGGTGCAACGAATCCCAGGAACGCTACGTACTGGCCGTCGACGCCGCCGACTTTGAAACTTTCAAAGCCATCTGCGAGCGCGAGCGTTGCCCGTTTGCCGTGGTCGGCGAGGCCCTGGCCGAACCGCAACTGACTGTCGCCGACAGCCACTTCGGCAACAACGCCGTCGACATGCCACTCGAAGTGCTGCTGGGCAAAGCCCCGCGTATGCACCGTTCGGCCACCCGTGAAACCGAGCTGGGCGACGATTTCAACGCCGCCAGCCTCGAGCTCAGCGAAGCCGTGGAGCGCGTGCTGCATCACCCGGCCGTTGCCAGCAAAAGCTTCCTGATCACCATCGGCGACCGCACCATTACCGGTCTGGTTGCCCGCGACCAGATGGTCGGCCCGTGGCAAGTGCCGGTGGCTGACTGCGCCGTTACCGCCACCAGCTTCGACGTGTACAGCGGTGAAGCCATGGCCATGGGCGAGCGCACGCCGCTGGCCCTGCTCAACGCGCCGGCCTCGGGCCGTATGGCCATTGGCGAAACCCTGACCAACCTGGCGGCCGCGCGCATCGGCAAGCTGTCCGACATCAAACTGTCGGCCAACTGGATGTCCGCTGCCGGCCACCCGGGCGAAGACGCCCGCCTGTACGACACCGTAAAAGCGGTCGGCATGGAGCTGTGCCCGGAGTTGGGTATCACCATTCCGGTGGGCAAAGACTCGATGTCGATGAAAACCCGCTGGAGCGAAGAGGGCGCCGACAAGAGCGTGACCTCGCCGCTGTCGCTGATCGTGTCGGGCTTCGCGCCGGTGCTGGATATCCGCAAAACCCTGACCCCGCAACTGCGCATGGACAAGGGTGAAACCGACCTGATTCTGATCGACCTCGGTCGCGGTCAGAACCGCATGGGCGCCTCGATTCTTGCTCAGGTATACGGCCAATTGGCGCGTCAGGCGCCGGACGTCGATGACGCCGAAGACCTCAAAGCCTTCTTCGCCGTGATCCAGGGCCTGAACGCCGACGGCAGCTTGCTCGCCTACCACGACCGTTCCGACGGTGGTGTGCTGGTCAGCGTGCTGGAAATGGCCTTCGCCGGGCACTGCGGCTTGAACATCGTGCTCGACACCGTGGCGCACAACCGCGAAGAACTCGCCGCCGTACTGTTCAACGAAGAACTGGGTGCGGTAATCCAGGTTCGCCAGGACGCCACCCCGGAAGTGTTGGCGCAGTTCAGCGCTGCTGGCCTGGGCGACTGCGTGGCCGTCATCGGTCAGCCGCTGAACAATGCCGAAGTGAACATCAGCTTTAACGGTGAGTCGGTCTTCACCGGCGAGCGCCGCATGTTGCAGCGTGAGTGGGCAGCGACCAGCTATCAAGTGCAGCGTCTGCGCGACAACGTCGAATGCGCCGAGCAGGAATACGACGTGCTGCTGGACGAAGCCAACCCAGGCCTGAGCGTGAAGCTAGGCTTCGACGTGAACCAGGACATCGCCGCGCCGTACATCAAGAAGAATGTGCGTCCGCAAGTAGCAGTGCTGCGCGAGCAGGGCGTCAACGGTCAGGTGGAAATGGCGGCTGCCTTCGACCGCGCCGGCTTCAACGCGATCGACGTGCACATGAGCGACATTCTTGCCGGCCGCGTCAGCCTGGAAGAGTTCAAGGGCCTGGTGGCCTGCGGCGGTTTCTCTTACGGCGACGTGCTGGGTGCTGGCGAAGGCTGGGCCAAATCGGTGCTGTTCAACAACCGCGCCCGCGATGCGTTCAGTGCGTTCTTCGAGCGCAAAGACAGCTTCACCCTCGGCGTGTGCAACGGTTGCCAGATGATGTCCAACCTGCGCGAGCTGGTGCCCGGCAGCGAGTTCTGGCCGCACTTCGTGCGCAACCGCTCGGAGCAATTCGAAGCGCGCGTGGCGATGGTGCAGGTGCAGGATTCGGCCTCGATCTTCCTGCGTGACATGGCCGGTTCGCGTATGCCAATCGCCATCGCCCACGGTGAAGGCCATGCCGAATTCGAAAGCGAAGAGGCGTTGCTGGAAGCGGATCTGTCGGGCTGCGTGTCGCTGCGCTTTATCGACAACCACGGCAAGGTCACCGAAAACTACCCGGCCAACCCCAACGGTTCGCCGCGTGGCATCACCGGCCTCACCAGCCGCGACGGCCGCGTGACCATCATGATGCCGCACCCGGAGCGCGTGTTCCGTGCGGTGCAGAACTCGTGGAAGCCGGAAGAGTGGGACGAAGACGGCGCCTGGATGCGCATGTTCCGCAACGCCCGCGTCTGGGTGAACTGATAGGTTCACCGCCGTGAGCGAACAACGGGAGCAGGGCAATCCTGCTCCTGGCATTAACGAAAATTCCCCGTCACTTCCCGAGGTGCGCCTGCTTCAGGCCGGCGCCACCTTGCGGTTGTGCACCTGTGGCCAATCAGCCCAGCTCCCTGACTGCTCCTCCACGTGCGAATACGCGCTGGTCTTCACTGCCAAGCGTGAGCAACGCCTGTTGCTGTGCCGCTGCGGGCGGTCCCGGCAATTGCCGTTTTGCGATGGCTGCCATGCGCCGCCGGCGCCGTCGTGGCGAGCGAAATGGCGGCGCTTCTGGTCGGGTACATAAACGCGTTAGCACACAACAGCTGAACACTTGGCGCCTCTGCGCACTCCAACAAGCATTGTGAAATTGCGCCCTTACGCGGGAATAAGGCAATATGCCATCACTGCGCGCTGAGAAATTGGCGCCAGGTTCCTGCATTGGTAAAGCATGTGAATGCTCCGTGGAGACCTCGATGTACAAGCTGTGTTTTTACGTTCCGGAAAGCCATCTGGACGTGGTCAAGAATGCTGTGTTTGGAGCGGGTGCAGGACGCATAGGGAATTACGACAGTTGCTGCTGGCAGGGTCTGGGCCAAGGACAGTTCCGCCCGCTGCCCGGCAGTAATGCCTTTATCGGACAGACCGGCGTGCTGGAGCACGTGGCCGAATGGAAAGTGGAGCTGGTGGTGGCGGATGAGTTGATACACGACGCAGTGAAAGCGCTGCGCCAGGCGCATCCGTACGAGACGCCGGCGTTTGAGGTCTGGCGCCTGTCGGACCTGGTTTTCTGAATAAAAAAAGGCGCCCTCGGGAGCCTTTGTTGTTCTCGCTACGGCTCCTAACCCTGTAGGAGCGGCTTTAGCCGCGATGCTTTTATCTCCCCAAAGCATCGCGGCTAAAGCCGCTCCTGCAGCAAGCAGTACAGCGAATCAGGGGCGAATCTCGATCAACGTCCCGTCCTTCACCAAATTCCACACCTCACGCATGTCATCGTTCTTCATGGCGATGCAGCCCTCGGTCCAGTCGAGGGTATGGAAGTACCACTCCGGAAACTCATCATCGATGGGCGTGCCATGAATCATGATCATGCCGCCTGGCGGTACGCCTGCCTGGCGCGCATTGGCCTGGTCTTTGATGTTGGGGTAGGAGATGTGCATGGAGAGGTTGTACTTGTCGCTGGGCTTGCGCCAGTCGATCCAGTAATAGCCCTCGGGCGTTTTGTGGTCGCCTTCGCGTTGCTTAGCGCCTTTGGGGGCTTTGCCGAGCGAGATGCGGTAGCTCTTCAGCGTTTCACCGCGGTTCATCAGTACGAGTTTGTGTTCGGCTTTCATCACCAGCACCTTGTCCACGGTTTTGCCGTCCAGGGTTACGGTGGTGGAGGCATGCGAGAGCATCGCAAACGACAGGCAGACGGCAGCTAACAACCAGCGCATTGGTGCAGTTTCCAGGTGTTGAACCGCGCGAAGCGGCTCGAGTGTTGTGTGTTCAGACGCTGCTCTGTTTACCAGAGACGAAGTGTGGGCGCAGAGCTTCTAGCGGCTCATTGCGCACCGGGAAGTGTTGGGCGACCCGGTCGGCGAAAAAACATTCTAAGGTACGGCCTACGGTCGGGAAAGCCAGCTCGGACCAAGGGATGTCGGCCTCATCGAACAGTTTCACTTCCAGGCTTTCCTCGCCCACGGCGAAATCCAGATCGGCCAGCTCGGCGCGGAAAAACACGTACACCTGGCTGATGTGCGGCAGGTCGTACAGCGCGTACAACTGCAGGTCGCGCACGCGGGCGCAGGCTTCTTCTTCGGTTTCGCGCATGGCGGCTTCGGCCATGGTTTCGCTGTTTTCCATAAAGCCGGCCGGTAGCGTCCAGAAGCCTCGGCGCGGCTCAATGGCGCGGCGGCACATCAACACCTGATCGCCCCACACCGGCACGCAGCCGGCGACGATGCGCGGGTTTTGGTAGTGAATGGTGTTACAGGTGTCGCACACGTAACGCATGCGGCCGTCACCCTCTGGAATTCGTTGCGACACGCTGTTGCCGCACTGGCTGCAAAATTTCATCCCGGCTCCTGGGCGTGGTTGCGGCTGTGTGGCGCATCTTCGCGTGCCCGGCAGTCAGGAGCAAGGCATGGCCGCCAAAGCCAAGCAGTCGGCGGTGCGGGGCTTGGGCAGCTTTGCGCTTTCATGCCATCATGCCCCGCAGAACAAAAGACCGAGAATTCCCCATGCTCGATGAGTTGCTCCAGCGCGTTCGCGACTACCAGCCAGTCGTTCTGGGCACCGACCGAAGCTTTCCTGAAGCCGCCGTTCTGGTGCCGATCACCCGCAGCGATGCCCCCGAATTGGTGCTCACCCTGCGCGCCAGTGGGTTGTCGACCCACGGCGGCGAAGTGGCCTTTCCGGGCGGCCGTCGTGATCCTGAAGACGCCGATCTGGTCGCCACCGCCCTGCGCGAAGCGCAAGAGGAAATCGGCCTGCCGCCGGGTCTGGTCGAAATTATCGGCCCCCTGAGTAGCCTGGTTTCGCGCCACGGCATTCAGGTCACGCCGTATGTGGGCGTGGTGCCAGACTTCGTCGAGTACCAGGCCAACGATGGCGAAATCGCCTCGGTGTTTAGCGTGCCGTTGGAGTTCTTCCGCAGCGACCCTCGCGAAGTCACCCACCGTATCGACTACCGCGGCCGCGATTGGTACGTGCCGAGCTACCGCTACGGCGAATACAAAATCTGGGGGCTGACGGCGATCATGGTGGTCGAGCTGGTCAACCTGCTGTACGACGCCAACATTTCCCTGCACCAACCGCCAGAGCATTACATCAGCCTGAGCTGAGCCGCTCGTTAGACAAGCCGCCGTGAGGAACCGTTTATGAAATACCGCTTGGGACAGTCGAGTGTCGAAACCCATCCCGAAAGCTGGGTTGCGCCCAACGCAACGCTGGTCGGCAAGGTAAAACTGGAACCCGGCGCCAGCGTGTGGTTCAACGCCGTGCTGCGCGGCGACAACGAGTTGATTCACATCGGCCACAACAGCAACGTGCAAGACGGCACCGTGATGCACACCGATATGGGTTTTCCGCTGAACATCGGCACCGGCGTCACCATCGGCCACAACGCCATGTTGCACGGCTGCACCGTGGGCGATTACAGCCTGATCGGCATTAACGCGGTGATTCTCAACGGCGCCAAAATCGGCAAGTACTGCATCATCGGTGCCAACTCGCTGATCGGCGAAGGCAAGGAAATTCCCGATGGCTCGCTGGTCATGGGTTCGCCCGGCAAAGTGGTGCGTGAGCTCAACGACGCACAGAAGAAAATGCTCGAAGCCAGCGCCGCCCACTACGTTCATAATTCGCAGCGCTACGCCCGCGACCTGGCGGAGCAGGACGACTGATGGACGCCGAACGCCCGGTGCGCTCCCCTTGTGTGAGCGTGTGCGCGCTGGATGACGATGACGTCTGCACCGGCTGTCAGCGCACCGCCGACGAAATTACCCGCTGGGGCCGAATGGACAATGCCGAGCGCCGCCTGGTGCTCGGCTACTGCCTGCAACGTGCGCGCGCCAGTGGCCTGCTGACTGAAACCAGCAAACCTGTTTAATGACCCTCTATTTTTCAAACTGCAACGTGAAGGAAAACCTCATGCCTCGTATCGGATCCCCCTTGTCGCCCAGCGCGACGCGCGTCTTGCTGTGCGGCTCGGGTGAGTTGGGCAAAGAAGTGGTTATCGAACTGCAGCGCCTGGGCGTTGAAGTGATTGCCGTAGACCGCTACCCGAACGCCCCGGCGATGCAAGTGGCGCACCGCAGTCACGTGGTGGACATGCTCGACGGCGCCGCCCTGCGCGCCGTCATCGAACTGGAAAAACCGCACTACATCGTGCCGGAAATCGAAGCCATCGCCACCGCCACCCTGGCCGAGCTGGAGAACGAAGGCTTCACCGTGATTCCGACTGCGCGCGCGGCGCAACTGACCATGAACCGCGAAGGCATCCGCCGCCTGGCCGCCGAAGAGCTTGGCTTGCCGACTTCGCCGTACCGCTTCGCCGACACCTTTGAAGAAGCCAAGGCGGCTACTGAAGCCGTGGGCTTTCCGTGCCTGATCAAACCGATCATGAGTTCGTCGGGCAAAGGCCAGTCCGTGCTGAAAAGCGCGGCCGACCTGCAAGCCGCCTGGGACTACGCCCAAGCCGGTGGCCGTGCCGGCAAAGGTCGTGTGATTGTTGAAGGGTTTATCGACTTCGACTACGAAATCGCCCTGCTGACCGTGCGCCATGTCGGCGGCACCACGTTCTGCCAGCCGGTCGGCCATCGTCAGGTCAAAGGCGATTACCAGGAATCGTGGCAACCGCAGGTGATGAGCGACAAAGCGCGCGCCGAAGCCGAGCGCATCGCCCTGGCCGTTACCGGTTCGCTGGGTGGCCGTGGTCTGTTTGGCGTGGAATTGTTCGTGAAGGGCGATCAGGTGTGGTTCTGCGAAATCTCGCCGCGCCCGCATGACACCGGTTTGGTCACCCTGATTTCTCAAGACCTGTCGGAATTCGCCCTGCACGCCCGCGCCATTCTCGGCCTGCCAATTCCCGCCATTCGCCAACTGGGCCCATCGGCCTCGGCGGTGGTACTGGTAGAAGGCAGCTCCACGCAAACTGCATTCAGCAACCTCGGCGCCGCCTTGAGCGAGCCGGACACCGCGCTGCGTCTGTTCGGCAAGCCGGAAGTCAACGGTCAGCGCCGCATGGGCGTTGCCCTGGCGCGTGATGAATCCACCGATGCCGCCCGCGCTAAAGCGACTCGTGCAGCGCAAGCCGTAGTGGTCGAGCTGTAACGCGTAACCCGTACCCGTAGGAGCGAGCTTGCTCGCGAAGCTTTTGATTCAAGGGCTTCGCGAGCAAGCTCGCTCCTACAGGGACATAGCTAAGCGGTCTCGCGAGCTAGAGCCAGGCAAGGCGAATCAGGTGACCGGAAGCGGAGTTGACTGTAGTCAATGAGCATTCCGGGCATCTGATTCAACGCAGCCTGGCCGACGCGCAGCAGACCGCTAAGCGATCTTCTGCAGGTCCGCCTTGCTGGTCTCCTTCAAGCACAGCACTGCCAGCAAACTCAGCAACGCTGCCGCCGACACATACCCGCCCACCCAACTCAATCCGCCCATCGCCACCAATTTCTGCGCAAAGAACGGAGCCGCCGAGGCGCCCACGATGCCGCCGAGGTTGTAGGCCGCCGACGCGCCGGTGTAGCGCACGCGTGTGGGAAACAGTTCGGGAAGCAGGGCGCCCATGGGTGCGAAGGTCACGCCCATCAAGAACAGCTCGATGCTCAAGAACAGCGCCACCGCCCAGGTCGAACCGTGGGTGAGCAGCGGTTCCATCAAGAAGCCCGACAAAATCGCCAGCACGCCGCCCACGATCAGCACTGGTTTGCGCCCATAACGGTCGCTCGCCCACGCCGACAGCGGCGTGGCCAGGGCCATGAACACCACGGCAAAACACAACAAGCCGAGGAAGGTTTCCCGCGTGTAACCCAGGCTGGCCACGCCGTAGCTCAGGGAAAACACCGTGGAGATGTAGAACAGCGCGTAGCACACCACCATGGCGCCCGCGCCCAGCAGCATGGGCGCCCAGTATTGGCCGAAAAGCTCGAACAGCGGCACTTTCACCCGCTCGTGACGGGCGACGGCGTTGGCAAATACCGGCGTTTCTTCCAGCTTCAGGCGAACGTACAGGCCAACCATCACCAGCACGGCACTGAGCAGGAACGGAATGCGCCAGCCCCACTCGCGAAATTGCTCGTCGGTCAGGGTCATGGCCAGCGTCAGGAACAATCCGTTGGCGGCCAGAAAGCCGATCGATGGGCCAAGCTGCGGGAACATGCCGAACCAGCCGCGTTTGCCAGCCGGTGCGTTTTCGGTGGCCAGCAATGCGGCGCCGCCCCACTCACCGCCAAGGCCCAGGCCCTGACCGAAGCGCAGCAGGCACAACAAAATGGGCGCCCAGGCACCGATGCTGCTGTAGCCCGGCAGCACGCCGATCAACGTGGTACACACGCCCATCAGCAACAGTGAGGCAACCAGTGTGGACTTGCGGCCGACGCGGTCGCCGAAATGGCCGAACAGCGCCGAGCCCAGAGGGCGGGCGAGGAAGGCGATGCCAAAACTCAGAAACGCCGCCAGGGTTTGCGCCGTGGTCGATTCGGCGGGAAAAAACACCGGACCGATCACCAGTGCAGCGGCGGTCGCGTACACGTAGAAATCGTAGAACTCGATAGCGGTGCCAATAAAACTGGCGGTGGCGACGCGCGTGGTGGAGTTCACCGGTTTGCTGTCGTCGCGGGCGGGGGTTGCGATAGCGCTGGTCATGCTGAGCCTTCACTGGGCAGGGCTCGGTTCCATGGGCGGGGCCATGGCCGAAGCGAATATTATTGGTAGCGCATGGGGGTAAAACGCTGGCGGTGTGCCGCTTGAGAAGGGGACTTTGTGGGGCCTTCGGTGCGGCACGGGCCGGTCTGCGGATGGCAGGCGGGCGAGAGGTACGACGACTATAAAAGCCCGGCGCAGGCGCTGACAATTACACTTTTCGCCAGTGGTGCGCCTATTGGGCGTTTTCGCTCGGCGTCACGCGTGGGGCAGGGCGCCAGACGCGCACGCTTTTCACACGGTTATCGGTGGATTGCAGAATTTCCAGGCGATACGGGCCGATTTTCAGGCATACGGCGCTGTCGGGAATATTCTCCAGCGCTTCGGTGATGAGTCCGTTGAGGGTTTTCGGTCCGTCGCACGGCAGGCTCCAGCCCAGCGCCTTGTTCACTTCGCGAATGTACGCGGCGCCGTCGATCACTTGGGTGCCGTCTTCCTGCGGGTGAATATCGGGGCTGCGCAAAGCGTCCTGATTGCTGAAGTCGCCGACGATTTCCTCAAGGATGTCTTCCAGCGTGACGATGCCCTGCACGTCGCCGTACTCATCGACCACGATGCCGATGCGGCGTTTCTGCTTCTGGAAATTCAGCAGCTGGGTCGACAGCGGCGTGCTTTCCGGCACGAAATAAGGCTCGTGGGCTGCCGCGCTAAGCGCCTCGATGGTCAACTGATCGTGGGTGAGTAGCCGCGCGATCTGGCGCATATGCACCACGCCTTCAACCTGATTGAGGTCGCTGCGAAACACCGGCAGGCGCGTGTGCGAGGTGGTACGCAGCTGGGTAATGATGTCTTCCAGCGGGTCGTCGAGGTTGATGCCCGTGACCTCGTTGCGCGGAATCATGATGTCGTTAACGGTCACGGTTTCCAGATCGAGAATGCTCAACAGCATGCTCTGGCGATTCTCTGGCAGCTCGTGCGTGGCTTCGCGCACCACGCTGCGCAGTTCCTCTGGACTCAAGCCGTCTTTGCGCTTGCGCGTGGGGTCGATACCACACAGGCGCAGCAAGCCGTTGCTCACTGCATTCAGTAGCCACACCAGCGGTGCCAGCAGTTCGACCAGTAGGCGCAGCGGCGCGCTGAAGGGGAACGCGAACGCTTCGGGGCGCAGCACGGCGAGGGTTCTTGGCGTGATGTCGGCGAATAGCAGCAACGCGAGGGTGAGACCGAGGGTGGAGAGAATCAGGCCCAGTTCGCCCCATAGTGACGTGGCGAGCAAAGCGGCGACGGTGGTGGCGAGCACGGTCACCAGCGTGTTGCAGAAATGCAGCACGCCGAGCAGCAATTGCGGGCGGTTGAGCAGGGTGCTGGCGCGCTTGGCGCCACGACGTCCTTGTTTCGCCAGGTAGCGCAGGCGGTAGCGATTGAGGCTTAACAGGCTGGTTTCGGCGCTGGCAAAGAATGCTGATAAAACGATCAGCAACGCCAGCAGGCCCAGCAGGTACTGCGGATTCAACTCAGACACGGCGCGGCCTAGATATGCAGGATGAATTCACGTACCAGTTTGCTACCGAAATACGCCAGCATCAGCAGGCAGAAGCCGGCCAGTGTCCAGCGAATTGCCTTGTGCCCGCGCCAGCCGCGCTGATGGCGACCCCACAAGAGCACGGCGAAGATCAGCCAGGCCACGCAAGCAAGGAAGGTTTTGTGCACCAGATGCTGGGCGAACAGGTTGTCGAGAAACAGCCAGCCGGAAATCAACGACAGGCTCAGCAGCGCCCAGCCAGCCCAGAGGAACCCGAACAGCAGGCTTTCCATGGTTTGCAGCGGCGGGAAATTCTTGATCAGACCGGAGGGGTGCTTGTGCTTGAGCTGGTGGTCTTGCAGCAGCAAGAGCAACGCCTGGAACGCGGCGATGGTAAGCATGCCGTAGGCCAGAATCGACAGAAGAATGTGCGCAAGAATGCCCGGTTTTTCGTTGATCACCGGCACGGTGCCGGCGGGCACGAACTGGGCGAGCAGCACCGTCAGGCAGCCCAGTGGCAAGAACAGCAGCAGCAGATTGAGCACCGGAATGCGTGCGCTGGCGACGATGGTCAGCAGAATCGCTGCGTAGGCAATCAGGCTGGCGGCATTGAAAAAGTCCAGCGCCAGGCCAGCTTCGGCATTCAGCTGCGCGAACAGCGTTCCGCCGTGGAAGAACAACGCCAGTAACACCAGCGGGGCGAGCACGCGTTTGGAGGGCAGTGCGCGTTGGGAAAGGCGCAGGCCTTGGTAAGCAGTAGCGCCTATATAAAGAAAGGCAGCGGCGAGGCTTGGCAGCAGAGGGTGCATAAGTCCGTGTTAGGCGAGCCCGAAAGGGCGAGAGTGTGGCATAAAACGCGCGTTTCACGAAAGACCGGCAGCGGTGTCGGCATGCAGGCGTCTTGGTTATAATCGCGCCCTTGCCGCAAGCTCAACCCGGCGCCAGACCGCCTGAAAGGAACGCGCATGTTCGAAAATCTAACCGACCGCCTCTCGCAGACCCTGCGCCACGTCACCGGCAAGGCCAAGCTGACCGAGGACAACATCAAGGACACCCTGCGCGAAGTGCGCATGGCCTTGCTGGAAGCCGATGTCGCGCTGCCGGTGGTGAAAGACTTCGTTAATAAAGTCAAAGAACGCGCCGTCGGCACCGAGGTTTCCAAAAGCCTGACGCCAGGCCAGGCGTTCGTGAAAATCGTCCGTCTCGAACTCGAAGAGTTGATGGGCGCCGCCAACGAAGATCTGGCATTGAACGCCACGCCGCCCGCTGTGGTGTTGATGGCAGGTTTGCAGGGTGCAGGTAAAACCACCACCGCCGGCAAGCTGGCGCGCTTTCTAAAAGAGCGCAAAAAGAAAACCGTGATGGTGGTGTCGGCTGACGTTTATCGTCCGGCGGCCATCAAGCAGTTGGAAACGCTGGCCAACGACATCGGCGTGACGTTCTTCCCGTCTGACATCAGCCAGAAGCCGGTGGATATCGCCACTGCTGCCATCCGCGAAGCCAAGATCAAATTCATCGATGTGGTGATCGTCGACACCGCCGGTCGTTTGCACATCGACGAAGAAATGATGGCCGAGATCAAGGCCGTTCACGCCGCGATCAACCCGGTTGAAACGCTGTTCGTGGTCGACGCCATGACCGGTCAGGATGCCGCCAACACCGCCAAAGCCTTTGGCGATGCACTGCCGCTGACTGGCGTTGTGCTGACCAAGGTTGACGGTGATGCCCGTGGCGGTGCGGCGTTGTCGGTGCGCGCCATTACCGGCAAGCCGATCAAATTCATCGGTATGGGCGAGAAGAGCGAAGCGCTCGAACCGTTCCACCCGGACCGCATCGCCTCACGCATCCTCGGCATGGGCGACGTGCTCAGCCTGATCGAACAGGCCGAGCAGACCCTCGACCGCGACAAGGCCGACAAGCTCGCCAAGAAGCTGAAAAAGGGCAAAGGCTTCGACCTCGAAGACTTCCGCGATCAGCTGCAACAGATGAAGAACATGGGCGGCCTTGGCGGCCTGATGGACAAGCTGCCCAACATTGGCGGCATGAACCTGTCGCAGATGGGCAACGCCCAGGGCGCGGCCGAGAAGCAGTTCAAGCAGATGGAGGCGATCATCAACTCCATGACGCCGCAAGAGCGCCGCGACCCGGACGTAATCAGCGGTTCGCGCAAACGTCGCATCGCCATGGGCTCCGGCACTCAAGTGCAAGACATCGGCCGGCTAATCAAACAGCACAAGCAAATGCAGAAGATGATGAAAAAAGTCACTGCAAAAGGCGGTATGGCCAAGATGATGCGCGGCATGGGGGGGATGTTTCCCGGCGGCGGCATGCCTAAGCTCTAAGTCCGTTTATAGCTGCTGCGCTCGTTCAGGCGGCGTTGGAAATAGGCTCGGAATGCTCATTGGCCTTAAGCTAACTCCGCTTTTTGGCGTGTTTTTGCCGTGCCAGTCCTTCGCTCGCTACGCTCTAAAGCGACATTGGGCGGGGGGCGTAGCGGTTGTGATCGGGGCAGGGCAAAAAGAGATTTGCAAAAATCCCGATAATCCTTAGAATATGCGGCCTTTCGGGCCTAGTGCCTGGCATGTAATTTTAGTTTTGCAGCACCGACTACAGGAACGATGTTCACATGGTAACCATCCGTCTTGCCCGTGGCGGCTCCAAGAAGCGCCCGTTTTACCACCTCACCGTGACCGACAGCCGCAATGCGCGCGACGGTCGTTTTGTTGAGCGTATTGGTTTCTTCAACCCAATCGCTTCCGGTGCAGAGATCCGTCTGTCCGTAGACCAAGAGCGTGCTACTTACTGGCTCGGCCAGGGTGCACAGCCGTCTGAGCGCGTTGCTCAGTTGCTCAAGGATGCCGCTAAGGCAGCAGCCTAAGCCGCATGAACGCGACGCCCGCTCCTGCTGATGACTTGATCGTCATTGGTAAGATTGTTTCGGTGCATGGTGTTCGCGGCGAGGTGAAGGTCTTCTCCTTTACCGATCCGATTGACAACCTGCTGGACTACAAACACTGGACGCTCAAACGCGAAGGTGATGTACGACAGGTTGAGTTAGCCCAGGGCCGCATGCAAAACAAGGTCCTCGTAGCAAAGCTGAAGGGTCTCGACGACCGTGAAGAAGCTCGCCTTCTCGCGGGTTTCGACATTTGTGTTGCCCGCAGCCTGCTGCCAGATCTGACCGATGGCGAGTACTACTGGTACCAGCTCAAAGGTTTGAAAGTGATCGACCAACTCGGGCAACTGCTCGGGATCATCGACCACCTGCTGGAGACCGGCGCTAACGATGTGATGGTGGTCAAGCCCTGCGCGGGCAGCCTGGATGATCGCGAACGCTTGCTGCCTTACACGGCGCATTGTGTTCTGTCGGTCGACTTGGCAGCCGGTGAAATGCGGGTTGACTGGGATGCGGACTTTTAAGCAACGGTTAGTAGAGATATGGCTAGCCTGCGTGTTGAAGTCATCAGTTTGTTCCCTGAAATGTTTGCTGCCATCAGCGAATACGGCATTACCAGCCGCGCGGTGAAACAGGGGCTTTTGCAGCTCACCTGTTGGAACCCACGAAGCTACACCGAAGATCGCCATCAAACCGTGGATGATCGCCCTTTCGGCGGTGGCCCCGGCATGGTGATGAAGATCAAGCCTCTGGAGGGCGCCTTGGCCGATGCCAAGCAGGCCGCTGGAGCGCAGGCAAAGGTGATTTACCTGTCGCCGCAAGGCCGCCAGTTGACTCAGTCAGCCGTGCGAGAACTGGCAAAAGAGGAGACCTTGATCCTCATTGCCGGACGATATGAAGGCATCGATGAGCGGTTTATAGAAACGCATGTTGATGAAGAGTGGTCGATCGGGGATTACGTCCTTTCCGGCGGTGAGCTGCCGGCAATGGTTCTGATCGATGCGGTAACGCGTCTGCTGCCCGGTGCGTTGGGTCATGCAGATTCGGCCGAGGAAGACTCCTTTACGGATGGCTTGCTCGACTGCCCGCACTACACCCGACCGGAGGTGTATGCGGATAAGCGTGTTCCCGACGTGTTGCTTAGCGGCAATCACGCACACATCCGGCGCTGGCGTTTGCAACAGTCCCTTGGTCGGACCAGCGAACGACGCGCTGATCTTCTGGAAAGCCGCTCGCTTTCTGGAGAAGAGAAAAAGCTGTTGGCGGAATACATCCGGCAACGGGACGATAGTTAACGTATCGATGGCAAACCGGTGGTTTGTCTTAGGAGCACAGCATGACTAACAAAATTATCTTGGCCCTCGAAGCCGAGCAGATGAGCAAAGAAATCCCGACTTTCGCTCCAGGCGACACCGTTGTCGTTCAGGTTAAAGTGAAAGAAGGCGACCGTTCGCGTCTGCAAGCTTTCGAAGGCGTTGTAATCGCCAAGCGCAACCGCGGCGTAAACAGTGCTTTCACCGTACGTAAAATCTCCAACGGTGTTGGCGTTGAGCGTACCTTCCAGACCTACAGCCCGCTGGTTGACAGCCTGGCCGTCAAGCGTCGTGGTGACGTACGTAAAGCCAAGCTTTACTACCTCCGTGACCTGTCTGGTAAAGCAGCTCGCATCAAGGAAAAACTGGTTTAATCCCAGTCTTCCTTGTCAAAAGAAGCAGCCTACGGGCTGCTTTTTTATTGCCCGTGATTTGACCAACCGTTTGCGCAGGACCTGTTCGTATGACCCCCAGAGAGCAAGAAATCCAGCTACGCACCGAGCGCTCGGAAACCCGCGTGACCAAAGCCGTGTTCCCGCCGACCACTAACCACCACAACACCTTGTTCGGCGGCACCGCGTTGGCGTGGATGGATGAAGTGTCGTTTATTGCCGCCACCCGCTTTTGCCGGTTGCCGCTGGTGACGGTGTCGTCGGACCGCATCGATTTCAAACACCCGATTCCAGCCGGCTCAATCGTCGAGTTGGTAGGGCGCGTAGTGAAGGTTGGCAACACCAGCCTGAAGGTCGAGGTCGAGGTGTTTGTCGAAAGCATGTACAGCGACGGCCGCGAGCGAGCGATTACCGGCGTGTTCAGCTTTGTTGCGATTGATGACAACAAACAGCCGGTGCCGGTTTTGCCGGGGTTCTGAATATGCCGACCAGCTGTAAGAGCGGCTTCAGCCGCGATGTTTTGTTGGCAGCATCGCGGCTGAAGCCGCTCTTACAGAGATTTATGGTCTTAGGCTGATGCGCAGGGATGCTTGCGACAGATCGATATCCTGAAGCGTCACGCTGCCCATGCTCTGGCTCGTATTGGCCCCCGCTACCCGCACATTGTCGAAACGCAGCTCACCAATCGAGCTCGGCAAACGCACGTTCACGCTGCCGTCGGCATTGCGCACAGACGTCAGTTTGCTGGTGTCATAACGCACGTCTTTCATCGACGTTTCCGCATCCAGGCTGTTGAGCACCGGCATCACCAGCTTCGCCAGTTTGGCGGCGGTGCCCACGCCGTCGCCGCTCTCGGCCTGCAGAAATAACCCCTGAAGCACATCGTCCAGGCCCTGAGCGCTGACGTTGCTCATCTCGGCATCATCGAGCGGTTGCAGCGTGCGGCTGAGACTACTCGGCGCCGGGCGGTGCAGGTCGGCGCTGGCCATCTGGAACGGACTAAGCAACGCCGCGACCAACGTGGCCGCAACGCGAAGGTTGCTTTGCTTTTTCAGTGCCTTGCTCAGTTGACGGTCGCTGACCAGGCCCTGCTCGATGAGGATTTCCCCCAAGCGCTTGCGGCTGCTGGTTTGCAGTTGAATAGCCTGAGCAAGTTGGTCGGCGCTGATCAGTCCTTTGTTCAGCAGTATCTGACCGAGGCGGGAATTCTGTTGAGTGGCCATGGGACGTCCGGTGCAGTAGTGGCGTGATGAAATCATCGCTGCGCAAACCCTGACTGTCACCCACCCAAAGATAGGGTGACTCAGGCATTTGCGCGCCAGCCGTCGGACGCCTATTCCGGCTGCGGGTTGATCATGGCCACCAGCACCCAACCCGGCTGCGGTTGCAGGCTTTGCGCCGGGGTGGCGACGTGTACGTGGCCCTGATTGTCGCGAGCAAACAGCAGCAACGCGCGGTCGCCGTGCAGCGCTTGGTAGTCCGCCCAGGTGAAGCCGCTGGTGAGCGTGGTCTGGTACATCTGGGCGCCCTGGTTAAGGCGGCTGGCGAGCTTGCCGTAAGTCAGATCGGCGCTGGCAAATACATTGCCCCGGTGCTCATCGCTGGCGCGGTGCTTGTCGCTGCGTTTGTTCTCCAGGCCGCTCGCCAGCGCATACAAATTGCGCCGGTGAAACTCATGGCGAAAGCGCATGCACGCCAGCGTGTTCAATTCGCCAGCCGGGGAAAGCGCCAACAAAAAGCCCAGCCCCACTTGGTCCAAGTGCGCTTCGGCGTGCTGTGAAGCCGGGTTGCCGAAGTAGGTCGGCAGGTTGTCCATGCGCGCGGCGCTGACGTTTTCCCAACTGGAGTCCGCCAGCAGCACGCGGCTGCCCAGCTGTTGCAGCGCCTTGCCGATGGCGCGTGCGGGCGGATGGGCGCCCACGATCAGAAAGCCATTGGGCGCGGGCTCGGCCACTTTCAATAGGCGAGCCAACGGCCGCGCGGTGGCGCTCTGCAAAACCACCGTGCCGATGATCACCGCGAACGTCAGCGGCACCAGCAATTCAGCGCCCTGATGCCCAGCCTCGCCCAGGCGAATGGCAAAAATCGCCGACACCGCCGCCGCCACAATCCCACGCGGTGCGATCCAGGCCAGCAGCGCGCGTTCGCGCCAGTCGAGGTTCGAGCGGAACGTGGAAATCGCCACGTTCAGCGGGCGGGCGATGAATTGAATCACCAGCAGCAACACAATCACCGCAGGGCCGAAGGCGATCAGCGCCTGCAAGTCCAGGCGCGCAGCCAGCAAAATAAACAGACCGGAAATCAGCAGCACGCTGAGGTTTTCTTTGAAGTGCAGGATCTCTTTAACGTCCACGCCCTTCATGTTTGCCAACAGCACGCCCATCACCGTGACCGCCAACAGCCCGGACTCATGCATCACCTGATTGGCCGCAATAAACACACCGAGCACCGCCGCCAACGAGGCGAAGTTCTGCAGGTATTCCGGCAGCCAGTGCCGACGCAGTACCTGCCCGAACAGCCAGCCGCCGGCCAGGCCGAACACCAGGCCGCTGGCGATCACGCCGGCGAAGGTGCCTGAGCCACTGAGAATGCCGTTGCCGTCGCTGCTGATGATGTAGCTGAACACCACCACCGCGAGTAGCGCGCCAATCGGGTCGATGACGATGCCTTCCCAGCGCAGGATGTTGGCAATAGAGGCTTTGGGTCGCACCACGCGCAGCATCGGCACGATCACCGTGGGGCCGGTTACCAGCGTCAGCGTGCCGAACAGCACCGCCAGGTTCCATTCCAGACCGAGCAGGTAATGGCTGGTGACGGCGATCACCGCCCAGGTCGACAGCGCGCCGACCGTCACCAGGCGGCGCACCACCGTGCCGATTTCTTTCCACTCGCTGAAACGCAGGGTCAGGCTGCCCTCGAACAGAATCAGCGACACCGACAACGACACCAGAGGCATCAGCACCGGGCCAAACAACAGCTGTGGGTCAAGCCAACCCAACACCGGCCCGGCGCTGATGCCGGCCAGCAGCAAAAACAGAATGGCCGGCAACCGCAGGCGCCACGCCAGCCACTGGCAGAGCAGGGCGGCGGCGCCGATGCCACCGAGGGCCAACAGAATATGTTGTTCAGTCATGGGGTTTCCTTGGCGTTGAGCCTGTGACGCGAGGCGCGGCTGTGAAAGACTAGCGCGCTCTCCCTGGGCACATACAGACTATTTATGTCGGCGTTTGATCACCCTCTTATCGACCAATTTCTCGACGCGCTGTGGATGGAAAAAGGCCTGTCCGAGCATTCCCGCTCGGCGTATCGCAGCGACCTGGCCCACTTCAATGGCTGGTTGCAGGAGCGCGGTTTGAACTTGCCGGACATCGGCCGCGACGTGCTGCTCGACCACCTGGCCTGGCGCCTGGAGCAGAAATATGTGGCACGTTCGACCGCGCGGTTTCTCTCCGCTGTGCGCGGTTTCTACCGGTACTTGCTGCGCGAAAACCTGATCGCCGTCGATCCCACCTTGCAAGTCGACATGCCGCAGCTGGGTCGCCCGCTTCCTAAAAGTTTGTCTGAAGCCGACGTCGATGCGCTGCTGGCCGCCCCGGAAACCGCCGAGCCCATAGGCCTGCGCGACCGCGCCATGCTTGAAGTGCTATACGCCTGCGGCCTGCGGGTGACCGAGTTGATCAGCCTGACGCTAGAGCAAGTGAACCTGCGCCAAGGCGTTTTGCGCGTATTCGGCAAAGGCAGCAAAGAACGCCTGGTGCCGCTGGGTGAAGAAGCGATTGTTTGGATCGAGCGCTACGTGCGCGAGGCGCGGCCGCAACTGCTGGAAGGGCGCCCCAGCGATGTGCTGTTCCCCAGCAATCGAGGCGAGCAAATGACCCGGCAGACGTTCTGGTACCGCATCAAGCACCACGCCAAGGTCGCCGGTATCGGCAAGGCGCTGTCGCCGCACACCTTGCGTCACGCCTTTGCCACCCACTTGCTCAACCATGGCGCCGACCTTCGTGTGGTGCAAATGCTGCTGGGCCATAGCGACCTGTCGACCACGCAGATCTATACCCACATCGCCCGCGCCCGCTTGCAGGAACTACACGCCCGTCATCACCCGCGCGGCTGAGCATCCATTCACAGGCGGTTGCACCTTCCGACCCGCTGCGGTCGGCCTTTGCCGGGCTTGTATGGTAGGCTTCGCCCTCGCTGTTTCGCCGCGTTTTCCAGGAGTATCCAATGCGCGTCACCCGAATTATTGCTGCTGCCCTTATCGCCGTGAGCAGCTGCGTTGCGTGGGCCGATGATGCCAACCAGGCCATCCGCAAAACCCTCGAAAACCTGCAAATGGACGTTCCCATCGAAAGCATCGCCGCCAGCCCGCTTAATGGGTTGTATGAAGTGCGCATGCAAGGTGGCCGCGTGTTGTACGCCAGCGCCGACGGCAAATACGTGATGCAGGGCTACCTGTTCGAAGTCAACGACGGCAAGCCCGTCAACCTGACCGAAAAAGCCGAAAGCGAAGGCATCGCCAAAACCATCAATGCCATCCCCACAGCCGAAATGGTCATCTACCCGGCCGTTGGCGAAGCCAAAACCCACATCACGGTGTTCACCGATACCACCTGCCCTTACTGCCACAAACTGCACGGCGAAATCGCCGAGCTGAACCGTCGCGGTGTGGAAGTGCGTTACCTGGCTTTCCCGCGTCAAGGCCCGGGTTCCGAAGGTGACCAGCAATTGCAGGCCGTGTGGTGCTCCAGCGACCGTCGCAAAGCCATGGACCAAATGGTTGACGGCAAAGACATCAAAGCCAGCAAATGCGAAAACCCGGTGCACAAACAGTTCGCCCTCGGCCAGTCCATCGGCGTCAACGGCACGCCGGCCATCGTGCTGGCAGACGGCAAGTTGATTCCCGGTTACCAGCCGGCGCCGCAGGTTGCCGCTCTGGCTTTGAAGGCCAAGTGAAAACCGCTGCGCTCGTTGCAACGCGGCACTCGTAGCTTGATTGACTAAACCCGGGCCGCTTCGTAAGGTGCGGCTCTTTTATCTTTACGGCCCGCTAATACCGGGCCGTTTCACGCAGTAAGTTCTGGGGAGTTCAGGGTGAAACCGGTCAAAGTAGGCATCTGTGGGCTGGGTACCGTCGGTGGCGGTACGTTCAATGTGCTCAAGCGCAACGCCGAGGAAATTGCCCGGCGCGCAGGGCGCGACATCGAAGTGGCGCAGATTGCGCTGCGCTCGCAGAACCCTCAGTGCGACATTACCGGTATTGCCACCACCAACGACGTGTTCGCGGTGGCCACCAACCCTGAAATTGACATCGTCATCGAGCTCATTGGCGGCTACACCGTTGCCCATGAATTGGTGCTCAAAGCCATCGAAAACGGCAAGCACGTGGTCACCGCCAACAAAGCGCTGATCGCCGTGCACGGCAACGAGATTTTCGCCAAAGCGCGCGAAAAGGGCGTGATTGTCGCGTTCGAAGCTGCCGTAGCCGGCGGTATTCCGGTGATCAAAGCCATCCGTGAAGGCTTGTCCGCCAACCGCATCAACTGGCTGGCCGGCATCATCAACGGCACCGGCAACTTCATCCTCAGCGAAATGCGTGAAAAAGGCCGCACCTTCCCCGACGTGCTGGCCGAAGCCCAGGCGCTGGGTTATGCCGAAGCCGACCCGACCTTCGACGTTGAAGGCATCGACGCTGCCCACAAGCTGACCATCCTGGCCTCCATCGCCTTTGGTATTCCGCTGCAGTTCGACAAGGCCTACACCGAAGGCATCACCAAACTGACCACCGCTGACGTGAACTACGCCGAAGCGCTGGGCTATCGCATCAAGCACCTGGGCGTGGCCCGCAGCACGGCCGCTGGCATCGAGCTGCGCGTGCACCCGACGCTGATCCCGGCCGACCGCCTGATCGCCAACGTCAATGGCGTGATGAACGCGGTAATGGTTAACGGCGACGCCGCTGGCAGCACGCTGTTCTACGGCGCTGGCGCCGGCATGGAGCCCACCGCATCGTCGGTGATCGCCGACCTGGTCGACGTGGTCCGCGCCCTGACCACCGACCCGGAAAACCGTGTGCCGCACCTGGCCTTCCAGCCGGACGCGCTGTCTACCCACCCGATTCTGCCGATCGAAGCCTGCGAGAGCGCTTACTACCTGCGCATTCAGGCCAAAGATCACCCCGGCGTGCTTGCCCAGGTGGCGACCATCCTGTCGGAGCGCGGCATCAATATCGAATCGATCATGCAGCAGGAAGTCGAAGAACAAGACGGCCTGGTGCCCATGATTCTGGTCACTCACCGCGTAGTAGAACAACGCATGAACGACGCCATCGCCGCCCTCGAGGCCTTGAGCGATGTGGTTGGCAGCGTTGTGCGTATTCGCGTTGAGCAACTGAGCTGAGGATTTCTCCATGCGTTACATCAGTACCCGCGGCCAAGCGCCTGCGCTGAATTTCGAAGACGTGCTGCTCACTGGCCTGGCCAGCGACGGCGGCCTCTACGTGCCGGAAAACCTGCCGCGTTTCACCCAGGAAGAAATCGCCTCGTGGGCCGGCCTGCCGTACCACGAGCTGGCATTCCGCGTGATGCGCCCGTTTGTAACCGACAGCATTCCGGATGCCGATTTCAAAAAGATTCTCGAAGAAACCTACGGCGTATTCGCCCATAGCGCCGTGGCGCCGCTGCGTCAGCTAAACGGCAACGAGTGGGTGCTGGAGCTGTTCCACGGCCCGACCCTGGCGTTCAAAGACTTCGCCTTGCAACTGCTCGGGCGTCTGCTCGACTACGTGCTGGCCAAGCGCAACGAGCGTGTGGTGATCATCGGCGCCACCTCCGGCGACACCGGTTCGGCCGCCATTGAAGGCTGCAAGGCGTGCGAGAACGTTGACATCTTCATCCTGCACCCGCACAACCGCGTCTCGGAAGTGCAGCGCCGGCAGATGACCACCATCCTCGGCGACAACATTCATAACATCGCCGTGGAAGGTAACTTCGACGACTGCCAGGAAATGGTCAAAGACAGCTTTGCCGACCAGAGCTTCCTTAAAGGCACGCGTCTGGTGGCGGTGAACTCGATCAACTGGGCGCGGATCATGGCCCAGATCGTTTACTACTTTCACGCCGCCTTGCAATTGGGTGGCCCAGCGCGTTCGGTGGCGTTCTCGGTGCCGACCGGCAACTTCGGCGACATTTTCGCCGGCTACCTGGCGCGCAACATGGGGCTGCCGATCAGCCAATTGATCGTCGCCACCAACCGCAACGACATCCTGCACCGCTTTATGAGCGGCAATCAGTATGTGAAAGACACGCTGCACCCCACGCTGTCGCCGTCGATGGACATCATGGTGTCGTCCAACTTCGAACGCCTGCTGTTCGACCTGCACGGCCGCAACGGCGCCGCGATCTTCGACCTGATGGCCACCTTCAAGAAAGGCGGTGGTTTCAGCGTTGACCAGGATCGCTGGACCGAAGCACGCAAGCTGTTCGACTCGCTGGCCGTCAGCGACGAAGAAACCTGCGAAACCATCGCCCAGGTGTACGCCGAAAGCGGTGAGTTGCTCGACCCGCATACCGCCATTGGCGTAAAAGCCGCGCGCGAATGCCGCCGCAGCCTGAGCACGCCGATGGTGGTGCTGGGCACCGCCCACCCGGTGAAATTCCCCGAAGCGGTGGAAAAAGCCGGCGTCGGCAAAGGCCCGATCTTGCCGCCGCATCTGCAAGATCTGTTTGATCGTGACGAGCGCTGCACCGTGCTGCCGAACGACATCAAAGCCATGCAGAGCTTTGTGAGCGAACACGGCAATCGCGGCAAGCCGCTGTAAGCGCGAGCGGTAACGAAAAAGGCCGGCCCACTTCTGTGGTGCCGGCCTTTTTTCTGGCTGGAGTTTTGCGTTTGGCCTTGCCCTCTCCCGCAAGCGGGAGAGGGGGCGGATCGCGCTTCTTGCCTCGATGCACTTTGCTCCCCTCTGCCCGCTTGCGGGAGAGGGGCCGGGGGAGAGGGTTTTCAGCCCCAGACGCTCACTCCTTAAAAAATCCCTTCGCCGCCTTCAAATACGCCTCCCGCGTCGCCCCATTCAGCCACTGCGCGTACAGCTCAATCACCTCGCCCTCACGCAACCGGCGCACGGACGCATTGATGGCTTTAATCGCCTCCAGGCCTTCCGGCGTTTTCGAACAGGTGACATACGCCAGCTGATACACCGGCACACCCTTGACCGGGTAGAAGCTCAGCGCATCCAACGGCACGCCGGCGTTCTCACCCTGGTAGCGCATTTCTGGCCAGTAGCCGAGCACCGCCGTCAGGCGCCGGTGTTGCTGCATGCGCAGCAAGCTCAAGGTGGCATCAATGCCGTGGTGCACCACGATTCGCTCCGGCTTGGCCTGCTGCAGTTCGGCGTCGATTACCTTGCCGTAACTGCGCTCCACCAGCGTGCCGACGTTGTAGCGGCCGTCGGCCAGAAACGCTTCGAGGTCGAACGCACCGCCCTGGATAAAAGCGGCCAGTTCTGGCTCATCGCTTTTGCGCACCACAATGCCGTTGGTGAGGATGCCCAAGGTGGGAATCGAGAAATGCATCACCTGCTCGCGCTCTTTGCTCCAGAGCAAACCGGAATCGCAGGTCAGCACGCCGCTGTTGAGTATCTGCATCGCGCGGGCGCGGTTGGCCAGGCTGAATACGTGCTCGTACTGGGGCAAGTCGGCGATAAGCCGTTTCATCATGCGGTCGGCGATGCCCTGGCCTTTGAGCGGGCCTTCGAGAATGGTGAACGGCGGCATGTCGCGCATCGTCCAGATCAGCCGTGGCTTATCCTGCGCCCACGCGGGGAGGGCAGCGACGGCGCATAGCGCGAGCACCAGCAAGCGTTGGAAAAAGGGCAGTGAAGGCATCAGAACAACACTCCGGGGGCACCAGGAGTACAGCGTGGAGAGTGTCAGCGTCTAACGCGCCTTTACTCAGTCGGCGAACGATAAAGGCCGCGCCTGGCGGAGTCCAGAGCGCTTATCCAGATGGCACCGACGTACGAGATTTTGTAGCAGCGAGCTTGCTCGCGAACCACGCGCCGGCTGGCACTGACGCGGTCAGATCGCGCCCGCGCTTTTCAACGCGGCAATCTGCTCGGCGCTGTACCCCAAGCCCGCCAGCACGCTGTGGTTATGCTCGCCCAATTGCGGCCCCACCCACTCGGCGCTGCCGGGTGTGTCAGACAGCTTGGGCACGATGCCCGGCATCCTGAAGGCTTTGCCGTCCGGCAGCTTGGCGCTGAGGAACATTTCCCGGGCCAGGTATTGCGGGTCGGCGAACATGTCTTCTGCGGAGAAAATGCGGCTGGCCGGCACCTCGGCGGCGTTAAGCGCGGCCAACACCGCTTCCAGCGGCAACGAGCCAACCCAACGGTCGATCACGCCGTACAACTCATCACGGCGCAGGTCGCGGCCATCGTTGCTGGCCAGCGAGGCATCGTCCGCCAGGTCGGCGCGGCCGATGGCGAGCATAAAGCGTTTGAAAATCGCATCGCCGTTGGCGCCGATCTGAATGTGCTTGCCGTCGGCGCTGGTGTGGATGGAGGAGGGCGTGATGCCCGGCATGATGTTGCCGGTGCGCTCACGAATAAACCCGAACACATCGAACTCCGGCACCATGCTTTCCATCATGGCGAAAATCGCCTCGTACAACGCCACGTCCACCACTTGGCCCTTGCCGCCGTTGACCTCGCGGTGCCGCAGCGCCATCAACGCGCCGATCACGCCCCACAGCGCGGCAATCGAGTCGCCAATGGAAATGCCGGTGCGTACCGGCGGGCGGTCTTCGAAGCCGGTGATATAACGCAGCCCGCCCATGGACTCGCCCACCGCGCCAAACCCCGGTTGGTCTTTCATCGGGCCGGTCTGGCCGAAGCCGGACAGCCGCACCATCACCAGGTTTGGATTCAGCGCGTGCAAAACGTCCCAACCGAAACCGAGTTTTTCCAGCACGCCGGGTCGGAAGTTTTCGATCAGGATGTCCGCTTCACTCAGCAGCTTGCGAAGCACCTCACGGCCATCGGGGTGTTTGAGGTTAAGCGTCAGCGACTGTTTATTGCGCGCCTGCACAAACCACCACAGCGACGTGCCTTCGTATAACTTGCGCCACTTGCGCAGCGGGTCGCCGCCATCGGGCGACTCCACCTTCACCACCTCGGCGCCAAATTCGGCGCAGATGCGCGAGGCGAACGGCCCGGCGATCAGCGTGCCCAGTTCAACGACTTTCACCCCGGCGAGGGGTTTGTTGGCAAGGTTCATGGCGCAATCCGGCGGCAGACAATGGCCGCGACTCTAACCCGCAGCGGTCGCTTGCGGTAGACTTGCCGACCTTTCCCCTGCCCAGACACCCGACCATGGCCCAGCCTTCCACGACCTACAAAGTCGACCTCAACCTCACCGACCTCGACCGGGGCGTGTACGCCACATCGCGCCTGACCATCGCCCGCCATCCTTCGGAAACCGAAGAGCGCATGACCGTGCGGCTGCTGGCCTACGCCCTGTGGTACAGCGAAGAATTGAGCTTTGGCCGTGGCTTGTCGGATGTCGATGAACCGGCGCTGTGGGAGAAGAGCCTGGACGGCCGCGTGCTGCACTGGATCGAAGTTGGCTTGCCGGATGCCGATCGTCTGACCTGGTGTTCGCGCCGCACCGAACGCACCAGCCTCTTGGCCTACGGCAGCCTGCGCGTGTGGCAGAGCAAGGTGGTGGACTCGGCGAAAATGCTGAAAAACGTCAACATCGCCGCCGTGCCGCAAGAGGCGCTGGAGAACCTGGCCAAAGACATGCCGCGCGCCATCAACTGGGCCGTGATGATCAGCGAAGGCACCATTTACGTCACCGACGAGCGTGGCCAGCACGAAGTGCAACTGGAATGGCTGATGGGCGATCGCGGCGAATAAACGCCGCCGAGGGTTAACCGAGGTCACGGCACCATGGGTTCTAAGACTTCACCGACCGCAGCGCAACGACGCGGCCGCCTGGCGCGGCTGATACAGGCGATTACCTCGCCCTACGTTCGCTACAAACACGCCAACATGATCCACGCCGTGCGCGTGGGCCTGGCCATGGCGGCCACCGTTGTTCTAACCACGGGTATCAACCTGCCCCACGGCGTGTGGGCTTCGGTGTCGCTGCTGGTGGTGGTCGGCGGGTTGCAGCACTACGGCAATGTGCGCAAGAAAGCCATGGAGCGCGCGCTGGGCACCATGCTCGGCGCCGCTATCGGGCTGGGGTTAATTGTGCTGATGAACCTGTCCGGTTCGCTGCTGCTGTTCTTCACGCTCATGTCGATCAGCGCGGGTGCCTGTGCCTACTACGCCATCGGCCGGCCCGGTTATGTCGCGTTGCTGACGGCCATCACCATGGTCATCGTCGCCGGTCACGGCGATCTGGATTTCAGTACCGGCTTATGGCGCACCGCCAACGTGCTGATCGGCATTTCCATCGCCGTAGCCTTCTCGTTCGTGCTGCCGCAATACGCGGTCTACGCGTGGCGTTATCGCCTGGCCGACAACCTGCGCGACTGCGCGCGTCTTTACGGCGCACTGTTGGACGGCAAACCGCAGTCCGTCGAACAAACGGGCCAGCGCTTTGTGGTCATGAGCCAACGGCTGGTGCAGGCGCGGGCGCTGATGGAGTCGGTGGCCAAGGAAACCCGCGTGCCGCTCGCGCGCCTGGAAGAGCTGCAACGTCTGCACCGCTCGATTCTTGAAACGCTGGAAATGCTCATTAACTCGCAACCCGCAGCGGGCTTCGAACTGGCCTGCACACCGCGTGAAGTGGCGGTGCGCCGGCAACTGCTGCGCACCGCACGGGCGCTGCGCTTTGGCCGGGTGGGCCTGCTGTTGCAGCGTAACGAGGCGTCCAACAGCCTGGTTGGCGCTGAGCCCACGCCCCTTGGTCAGGACAGCACCCTGCAAGGCCTGCATTGGCTGGCCATGCGTTTCTCCGAACAGGTGGAACGGTTTAGACTGCGCCTCAGCGAAATCGAGCCGCACTGGAACATCGAAGGTGCCCGCCGGCCGAATGCCTGATGCGCGCCCGCGCCGACTCCTCCGCGTGATGGGGTCGCCCCGTTGAATGCCTTTTTACTTGTGTAGAACCTGCCAAAACCCATGCGCATCGAAGCCCGCCCGTTACCTGCCACCTTGCCCAACCTCGGCGATCTGCCGCCCTTGCTGACCCGCTTGTATGCCGCCCGTGGCGTGCAGTCCGCCATGGAATTGGATAAAGGCTTGGCCAAGCTGATTCCCTACCAGCAACTGATGGGCATCGACGCCGCTGTGGCGTTGCTGGTGCAGGCGCTGGAGCAGCGTCAGCGCATTTTGATCGTCGGCGACTTCGACGCCGACGGCGCTACCGCCAGCACCGTCGGCGTGCTCGGCTTGCGGGCGCTGGGCGCGGCCCACGTCGATTACCTGGTGCCCAATCGCTTTGAATACGGCTACGGCCTGACCCCGGAAATTGTCGCCGTCGCGTTGGAGCGCGAGCCGCAGTTGTTGCTGACGGTGGACAACGGCATCTCCAGCGTTGAAGGCGTGGCGGCGGCCAAGGCTGCCGGGTTGAACGTGCTGGTCACCGACCACCACTTGCCCGGCCCTGAACTGCCCGCCGCCGACGCCATCGTCAACCCGAACCAGCACGGCTGCACCTTCCCGAGCAAAGCGCTGGCCGGCGTTGGCGTGATTTTTTATGTATTGCTGGCCCTGCGTGCCCGGCTGCGTGAGCTGGACTGGTTCACCCGTGCCGGTATCAAAGAACCGAACCTGGCTGAATTGCTCGACCTGGTCGCCTTGGGCAGCGTCGCCGACGTGGTGCCGCTGGACGCCAACAACCGCATTCTGGTGCACCAAGGCCTCGCCCGGATTCGCGCAGGCCGTGCGCGCCCTGGCTTGCGTGCGGTGCTGGAGGTGGCGGGGCGGCCGGCCGAGCGCATCACTTCCACCGACCTGGGCTTTATTCTCGGCCCGCGCCTGAACGCGGCGGGCCGGCTGGACGACATGAGCCTGGGCATCGAATGCCTGTTGTGCGAAGACGAAGCCCTGGCGCGCGACATGGCCGTGCAGCTCGACCAGCTTAACCAAGACCGCAAAGCCATCGAGCAAGGCATGCAGCGCGAAGCGTTGGCCCAGCTCAAAGACCTGCCGTTGGACACCTTGCCGTTTGGCCTGTGCCTGTTCGAAGCAGACTGGCACCAAGGGGTGATCGGCATCCTCGCCTCGCGCCTGAAAGAGCGCTATCACCGGCCGACCATTGCCTTTGCCGATGCCGGCGATGGCGTGCTCAAAGGCTCGGCCCGTTCGGTGCCGGGTTTTCACATTCGCGATGCACTGGATGCCGTGGCCGCCAAAAACCCTGGCCTGATCAGCAAGTTCGGCGGTCACGCCATGGCCGCCGGGCTGTCGTTGCCGCAAGAACATTTCACCGCATTTGCCGCTGCTTTCGACACCGAAGTGCGCCGTCACCTGCAAGAAGACGACCTTACCGGCCGGCTGCTGTCAGACGGCGCACTGGCCGTGGAAGAGTTTCACCTGGAACTGGCCCGCGCCCTGCGCAACGCTGGACCGTGGGGGCAACATTTCCCAGAGCCGTTGTTTCATGGCGTGTTTCAAGTGGTGCAGCAACGGGTGGTCGGCGAGCGGCATTTAAAAGTGGTGCTCAAAAGCGAGTGCGGCTCGGTGCAGCTGGACGGCATCGCGTTTGGCATCGACCGCGAGGTATGGCCGAACCCCACCGTGCGCTGGGTGGAGTTGGCTTACAAGCTGGACGTTAACGAGTATCGCGGGCAGGAGACGGTGCAGTTGATGATTGCGCATATTGCTGCGCGGTAGGGGGGCACTTGAGGCTTGTCGGGCAATCACCGTCAGCCGATCGATTCTGGATCTCGAGTCGTCGAACCGCCGCCTTCGCGAGGATGACGGCGTTCTTATCAACCCCCCCGTCATCCTCGCGCACGCAGGGATCCAGAATGGCGCGACGTGCACAGCCCACTAACCCCACGCGAAAGCAGCGACGGATTACAAAACCGATCTACTCCGGCTTCCCATCCAACGGCTTCACATGCGCCAACTCTTCCTCATCCAGCCCATAGCCCTCGCCGATATCCGCCTCATCGACAATGCTCAAATCCCAATCTGCCGCCGTGCTACCGCCTGGCTCGTTGGGTGAGCGGGCGCCGGTTTCGTCGATCAGGGTTTCCGGGCTCAGGTCGTCCATGCTCACGCCGTCTTCGTTTTCACCGATGCCCAACGTTTCGCCGCCGCTCTGGCCGGCTTCACGCACGCGCTTGGCCGGCTGCTCACGGGCGATTTCTTCCGGGGATTTAAGGTCGCCTACCTGGCCGCTGCGCTCATCGTTGCGGTCGTCGAAGTCCAACTGCTCGATGGAACCCATGCGGTCTTCGATGTCGTCGATTTCCTGCGGGACGTAGCGTTTTTGCGTGTTCATAGCCGTTCCTTCAATCAGAGGTAACTGAAAGGGTGGACCGGCTTGGGCCGCAGATGGTTCAGGCTAGTTGACTGGCAGCGGCCCTAGCGCAGGGCCAGCATCGCGGCTTTTTTATAGAACATCGCCGAGTCGGCTTTGGACATCAGCTCGTCCAGCTGCTCGCCCGCTTGCGGATAAATCGCCACGCCCAGGCTGCACGTCACGCTCAGTTCTCGACCCTGCCAAAGCATGGGCTGGGCGATGGCGTGGGAAATCTGCTCGGTGAGGCGGTAGATGTCATCGGCGTCGTGCACGCCGTCAAGCAGCACCACAAACTCGTCGCCGCCCATGCGCGCGGCCATGTCGGCCTCGCGAATGTTGGCACTGATGGCTTGCGCCGCGTGCACCAGAATCGCATCGCCGGCCTGGTGGCCGTAGGAGTCGTTAATTTCCTTAAATTTGTTCAGGTCCAGGTAACACAGGGCCAGGCGCTCATCGTTGCGCTTGGCGGTCAGCAGCTTTTGCGTGGCGTAGGGAATAAAGCTGTTGCGGTTTGGCAGGCCGGTGAGCGAGTCGTGGAACGCCAAGGCGCGCACTTCTTCCTCGGCGACGATGCGCCGGGCAATCTCGCGCTGCAGTCGACGCTGACTGCTGAGCAAAATCAGCACCACCACCAGAATGGCGGCGCAGCCAATGCTGATGAGCATGATGATGGTGCGCAGCCGTTCCACCAGTTGCGGCGGGTTGGGGTCGTAGAGAAAGCCGTCCAGGCGGCTCATGTTCGCCACCATGTTCTGTTCTTTGAACGCTTCGGCCATGCGCAGCCAGCGGCCGGGGTTCATGTGGCCGATGTCCACCAGGTCGGGAAGAATCAGGCCGCGCATTGCCTGCGCTTCGAACTGAAGGTGTTCGCGGGTTTTGTTCACCTGATACTTGGTCAGCAGCAGATCGATGATTTCGTCCGGGTGATCCATCGCGTACCGCCAGCCGCGCAAGGTGGCGCGGCGAAACGCGGCCACGCGGATAGGGTTGTCGGTGGCTTCGGCCTCGGTGGTGAACAGAATGTCGCTGTAGAAATCGATGCCGTAGGTGGCCGGCGACAGCACGGTGTAAGCCACGTTGTGCTGTTGCAGGTAAAACGGCTCGTTGGTGAGGTATGAATTGAACGCCTGCACCTTGCCGCTCACCAGGTCGTTGACGTCGTAACTGCTGGGCTGCAAGTCGAGGCTGGCGGGGTCGATGCCTTCGCGGCTGAACATGGTGAGAAAGTCGGCATCGGTTTGCGCGTTCATCAGCATCACGCGCTTGCCGACCAGATCGTGCACCGTGTGAATGCCGGCATCCGAGCGCGCCAGCAGCACCGAAGG
The DNA here is from genome assembly GCF_979254655.1 of Pseudomonas sp. AC229. Lineage (NCBI taxonomy): Bacteria > Pseudomonadati > Pseudomonadota > Gammaproteobacteria > Pseudomonadales > Pseudomonadaceae > Pseudomonas > Pseudomonas sp. AC229. The sequence continues at coordinate 11,959 of NZ_CEEDHK010000002.1, read as the reverse complement.
CGAATGCTGAAAAATGGCCGCCAGCGCCACCAGCGGTTTGCCGTTCAAACGCTCGAACAGCAACTCGCTGTTGGACTCGCCATACAGCGCCCGCCCGGCCAGCACTTCTTCGACCGGCGTTTTGCCCGGCGCGCCCTCATGCAGGCGCACGTCGAAGCCTTCCTCACGGTAATAACCCTGGGCGATGGCGGCGTAATAACCGGCGAATTGGAATTGGTGTTTCCAGCGCAGCTGAAAATCGATGGTCTGCAAATGTGCCGGCGGCGGCACGGCAGCCTGGCTGCTTTGACTGGCAAACCACGGCAAAAACAACACCAGCAGCCAGAACGGCCGTCGTGTTGAACGCTGAGAGGGGATTGGCCGACCTTGGCGCGAAATCGAGTGTGGCATGGCATCTTCCATGAGCAGCGGTCACTGCCGGCTGCTCCGAGCTGACGGTGGGTGCCTTCGCCGCATCATGCCTCTTGTATTACGAGGCGCGCAATCGCGCGCACCTCGTAAGCACAAACATCCTGCCACGCTGGGCCCGGCGTGAACCGGGCATTAGCGGTTTTACTTGTTGAGTTTCCAGGCATCGCCGGCTGGCGCAGTGCCATGTTCGTACGGCTTGCGCAGCACCATGTAAATCACGCCCAGGCCAATCACGATGGCGGTGGACAACGGCATGCCGTAGTTCACGTACCAAGCCGCATCCGGCGAGCGCGGCCAGGCCATGTTGATGATCGCCAGCACGCCGTAGATCAACGCGCCGATATTCACCAGCATGCCCCAGCCGCCGAGGGTGAACGCACCGCTGGGTTTCCAGCCACGCAGGCGGGCAAACAAGGCGCCGCTGACAATCATCTGGAACGCCAGGTAAATGCCGATGGCAGCAAAGCTGACGATGGTGGCGATGGCGTCTTGCAGCACAAAGCCCAGGCAGATGACGATGGCCGGCAACACGCCGCACACCAGCAACGCCGTGGTCGGTACATGGGTGGTCGGCGACAGTTTTTTCAACAGGCTGCTGCCGATGATCATTTCGTCACGGGCATACGAATACAGCAGGCGACTGGCCGCCGCTTGCAGACTCAGCACGCAGGAGATGAACGAGACCATGACCACTGCCATCACCACTTTCGAGCCCGTGGCACCGAAGGCGTTGTTGAGAATGGTGGTGACCGGGTCGGCGTCGGTGCCGTTGATCACGGCAGCCATGTCTGGCACCGCCAGAATCAACGCCAGGCAGGCGAACATGGCCGCGATGCCGCCGACGTAGATGGTCATGCGCATGGCTTTGGGAATGCTCTTGCTCGGGTTCGGTGTTTCCTCGGCCACGTCGCCGCAGGCCTCGAAGCCGTAGTACAGGAACATGCCCGCCAGCGAGGCAGTGAGGAAGGCCGGCAGGTACGAGCCGTCGATGCTGATATCGAACGTGTTGAACAACACGCTGAACGGCTGATGACGCTCGAAAATCAGCAAGTAGATGCCCACCACCAACGCGCCCAGCAGTTCGCAGATAAAGCCGAACATGGCGATGCGCGCCAGCACCTTGGTGCCGCTGAGGTTGACCACCGTGGCGATGACCGTCAGCACCAGGGCGATACCGATGTTGGTGTTATTGCTTGGCTCGAAACCGAGCATGGCCGCCATGTACGGCCCCGCGCCCACGGCCACGGCGGCAATGGTCACCACCAATGCCCAGGCGTACACCCAGCCGACCATCCAGGCCCAGCGCTTGCCCACCAACCGGCGTGCCCACGGATAGACGCCGCCGGAAATCGGGAACTGCGACACCACTTCGCCAAACACCAGGCACACCAGCATTTGCCCAAGGCCGACCAGCAAATAGGCCCAGAACATCGGCGGGCCGCCGGCTGCCAGGCACAGGCCAAACAGGGTGTACACGCCCACCACGGGCGACAGGTAGGTAAAGCCCAGCGCGAAGTTTTCCGTCACGCTCATGCTGCGTTTGAAGTTGGACGTATAGCCCAGCGCGCGTAATTGCTCCGCGTCGCTGTCGGCGAATTGATCGCTCATTTTTAGTGCTCCTCGAGGTGATGGCAGCTATTTATTTATGTGCCCGGTTGGGCTGTCGTTATTGGCATTGCGCACCCGCAAACGGCCACGGCTCACCACCGCTGCTGCGCACGCCAGCAACGGCCGGGACGGTGAAAAGTGGGGATAAAACCTTGCAAAGACCTTATGTAGGAGAGGCTTTAGCCTCGATGCGCTTGGGCGCGTTATGTCGGGCCAATCGAGACTGAAGCCTCTCCTACAGGCTTTCCTTAATGTTTGAACATCACATGCCGCACGGTGGTGTAGTCCTCCAGGCCGTACATGGACATGTCTTTGCCGTAGCCCGACAGCTTTTGGCCGCCGTGGGGCATTTCGCTGACCAGCATGAAGTGCGTGTTCACCCAGGTGCAGCCGTATTGCAGGCGGGCGGCAAAGCGGTGGGCGCGGCCGACATCCTGGGTCCACACGGAGGACGCCAGGCCGTAATCGGAGTCGTTGGCCCACGCCAGCGCCTGGGCTTCGTCGTTGAACTCGGTGACCGACACCACGGGGCCGAAAATCTCGCGGCGCACCACTTCGTCATCCTGCAACGCGCCGGCCAGCACGGTCGGTTCGAAGAAGAAGCCCGGGCCGTCGACCTTCTTGCCGCCGGTAAGCACTTTGATATGGGGAATGGCGCGGGCACGCTCAACGAAACCGGCTACGCGGTCCAGGTGCTGCTGCGTGATCAGCGGGCCAAGCTCGGTGCTGTCGTCATCCTGCACGCCGTATCTAATGGTGCTCACGGCCTCGGCCAGCTTGGTCACGAATTTTTCGTAGATGCCTTTTTGCGCGTAGATGCGGCAGGCGGCGGTGCAATCTTGTCCGGCGTTGTAGAAGCCGAAGGTGCGGATGCCTTCCACGGCGGCGTCGATATCGGCGTCATCGAAAATCACCACCGGCGCCTTGCCGCCCAATTCCATGTGCATGCGCTTCACGGTGTCGGCGGTGCTGGCGATGATGTTGCTGCCCGTCGCCACCGAACCAGTCAGCGACACCATGCGCACTTTCGGGTGACCGGTCAGCGGCGCGCCCACGCTTGGGCCACGGCCGAACACCACGTTGAGCACGCCAGCGGGGAAAATGTCAGCGGCCAGTTCGGCCAGGCGCAAGGCGGTCAGCGGCGTTTGCTCAGACGGCTTGAGCACCACCGTATTGCCGGCGGCCAGGGCCGGGCCGAGTTTCCAGGCGGCCATCATCAGCGGGTAGTTCCACGGCGCGATGGAGGCGACCACGCCGACCGGATCGCGGCGAATCATCGAGGTATGGCCTGGCAGGTATTCACCAGCGGCCGAGCCACCCATCACGCGGCTGGCGCCGGCGAAGAAGCGGAACACATCGGCAATTGCCGGCAGCTCGTCATTCAGCGCGGCGTTATAGGGCTTGCCGCAGTTTTGTGATTCGAGGCGCGCCAGTTCTTCGGCGTTGGCGTCGATCACATCGGCGAGCTTTAGCAGCAACAGCGAACGGTCTTTCGGCGCGGTTTGCGACCAGCTGTCGAACGCGGCATCGGCGGCGCGCACAGCGGCGTCCACCTGGGCTTCGCTGGCCTCATTGATGCTCACCAGCTCGGTGCCCAGCGAGGGATTTAATACCGCTTGCGCGGCGCCTTCGCCGGCGACCAGTTGGCCGTTGATCAGCAGTTTGGTTTGCATGGCTAATTCCCCTTTTTCAGGTCTGTGTAAGGACCCTGTAGGAGAGGCTTTAGCCTCGAGTTTTTAACCGCTCGAGGCTAAAAGCCTCTCCTACAAAAGCCCGCAAGTTCGCTTTTATTTCCCGCCGCTACCGGCCACGCTTTCCCCACCCTTGGTGAGGTAATACGCGCCCAGAATCGGCAGCATGGTCACCAGCATCACGAGCATGGCGACCACGTTGGTCACCGGCACGTCGCGCGGGCGGCTGAGTTGGTTGAGCAGCCACAGCGGCAAGGTGCGTTCGTGGCCAGCGGTAAAGGTGGTGACGATGATTTCGTCGAACGACAGCGCAAACGCCAACATGCCGCCGGCCAGTAACGCCGAGCTGAGGTTCGGCAAAATGATGTAGCGGAACGTCTGCCAGCCGTCGGCGCCCAGGTCCATCGAGGCTTCGATCAGGCTGTGGGAAGTACGGCGAAAACGGGCGATCACGTTGTTGTAAACAATCACCACGCAGAACGTGGCGTGGCCCACCACGATGGTGAAAATGCCCGGCTCGATGCCAAAGGCTTTGAACGCCGTCAGCAGCGCCAGACCCGTCACGATGCCGGGCAGGGCGATGGGCAGAATCAGCATCAGCGACACGCCTTCCTTGCCGAAGAAATCGCGCCGGTACAGCGCGGCGGCTGCGAGGGTGCCGAGCACCATGGCGATCAGCGTGGCCAGGCAGGCGATCTGCGCGCTCAGCTTGATCGCCTCCAGCACATCCGGCCGCGCGAAGGCGACGCTGAACCAGTGCAGCGTGAAGCCCTGCGGCGGAAAGCTGAACGCCGACTGCTCGGTGTTGAAGGCGTACATAAAGATGATCAGGATCGGGAAGTGCAAAAATACCAACCCGCCCCAGGCCGCCATTTTCAGCGGCAGCGAAGCTGAAGCGTCAGAGCGCATCGAAAGCCCCCAATCGTTTAACGATGGACAGGTACACGGCGATCAACACGATCGGCACCAAGGTGAACGCGGCGGCCATCGGCATGTTGCCGATCGAACCTTGCTGGGTATAAACCATGTTGCCGATAAACAACCCGGGCGGGCCCACCAGCTGCGGCACGATGAAATCGCCCAGGGTGAGGCTGAAGGTGAAGATCGAACCGGCAGCAATGCCCGGCACCGACAGCGGCAGAATCACCTGCATAAAGGTTTGCGCAGGGCGCGCGCCAAGGTCGGCCGACGCCTGCAACAGCGAGGGCGGCAACCGCTCCAGCGAGGCCTGGATCGGCAGAATCATGAACGGCAGCCAGATGTACACAAACACCAGAAAGCGGCCCAGCTGCGAGGTCGACAAGGTGCTGCCGCCAATGCCCGCAATGCCCAGAATGAATTGCAACACCGGCCCCAAATGCAGCTGCTCCACGAACCACTGCGCCACGCCGCCCTTGGCCAACAGCAGCGTCCAGGCGTAGGCCTTGACGATGTAACTGGCCCACATCGGCAGCATCACCGCGATGTAAAAGAACGCCTTGGTTTTGCCCGTGGTGTAGCGCGCCATGTAATAGGCGATGGGAAAGGCCAGCGCAGCGCTGGCCAGCGACACGGCGATGGCCATGGTCACGGTGCGCAGAATGATGTCGTAGTTGGCCGGCTCGAACAGCGCGGCCAGGTTGGCCCAGGTCAGGTCCGGCGTGGCGGCCATGGCCATTTCGTCGTAGGTGTACACGCCCTGCCAGAGAAAGGTCAGCAGCGGGGCGAAATAGATCACGCCGAACCACAGCAGCGGCGGCACCAACAGCATCGCCAAATACAGATTGGGCTTGCGGTACAGCACGTTCGACAACCCGTGCAGCAACCCGCCAGGGCGGCGTTCAGCCAAGGGCGTAGCGAGGGCGCTCATATCAGCGAGCCTCCCCATCAACCAGCGCCACCATGGCCTCGCGGGCCCAGCGCACGCTCACTTGCTGCCCGGGCTGAAACGCCGGCGCGCTTTGCTGCCACTGATTATTGGCCTGGGTCACGCTGAGGTTCTGGCCGTTTTCCAGGCGTACTTCAAAGCGCGTGGCGGCGCCTTGGTACTGCACATCGTGCAGCAGGCCGGTGACCAGCACTTCGGTGGCGTTGGCATCACTGCCCGCCGCCTCTTGCAAACGGATGTGTTCCGGGCGAATCGAGAAGGGCGCCGCGCTGCCAGTCAGCAATTGCGCCAACTCGCCGCGCAGCACATTCGAGGTGCCGACAAACTCGGCCACAAACGGCGTGGCCGGTTTCATATAGAGATTGCGCGGGGTGTCGACCTGCTCAATGCGGCCCTTGTTGAACACCGCCACGCGGTCGGACATCGACAGCGCTTCGGTCTGGTCGTGGGTGACGAAAATAAAGGTGATGCCGAGCTGGCGCTGCAGCTTCTTCAGCTCGCTTTGCATCTGCTCGCGCAGCTTCAAATCCAGCGCGCCGAGGGGTTCGTCGAGCAGCAACACGCGTGGCCGATTGACCAACGCACGGGCCAAGGCCACGCGCTGGCGTTGCCCGCCTGACAACTGCACCGGCTTGCGCTCCCCGTAACCGGCTAACGCCACCATGCCCAAGGCTTCTTCGGCGCGGCTCAAGCGCTCGCTCTTGCCGACGCCTTTAACCTTCAAACCGTAGGCCACGTTGTCGCGCACGTTCATGTGGGGAAACAGGGCGTAATCCTGAAACACCGTATTCACATCGCGCTGATAGGGCGCCAGGCCGACGGCCTCGACACCATGAATGCGGATAGAGCCCGTGCTCGGCTGCTCGAAACCGGCAATCAGCCGCAAGCACGTGGTCTTGCCCGAGCCGGAGGGGCCGAGCATGGAAAAAAACTCACCGTCCTGAATGTCGATGGACACACGGTCCACAGCCTTGACGTCGCCGAACACGCGGGACACATCGGTGAATTGCACAGCAGGGGTCATAGCGGGGAACTCCGGGGTGAAGCGCGAAACGATTTCTTAATCGAGGAGGCCGGGCGAACCCTCTCCCCCCGCCCTCTCCCGCAGGCGGGCGAGGGGGCCTAATCGGCGCCTTTGCGTCAAACGAGGTTTAGCTCCCCTCGCCCGCTCGCGGGAGAGGGGCGGGGGGAGAGGGCAGCGGTTTAACGCCCGCCCATGATCGAAATGAAATCCTGCGTCCATTTGGAATACGGAACACACGCATCCTGCGTCTTGCACTTAGCCTGCGGCGTCTTCCAGAAGGCGATCTTGTCGAACTGGTCGTAGCCGTTCACCGCGCAACCTTCAGCGCCCAGCAACTCGCTGGATTTACACGCCACCGGCACCGCAGGCACCGAGCCGAACCAGGCGGCGAGGTCACCTTGTACTTTCGGTTCCAACGACCAGTTCATCCACTTGTAAGCGCAGTTCGGGTGCTTGGCTTCGGCGTGCAACATGGTGGTGTCGGCCCAGCCGGTGACGCCTTCTTTCGGGAACACGGTGGCAATCGGCTGGCCTTCGCCTTTCAGGGCGTTGGCTTGATACGGCCAGGCGCTGGAGGCCACCACGCCTTCGTTTTTGAAGTCACTCATTTGCACGGTGGTGTCGTGCCAGTAGCGGTGGATCAGCTCGTGCTGTTTGCGCAGCACGTCGAGCACGGCCTTGTACTGGGTTTCGTTGAGTTCGTAAGGGTCGTTGATCTTCAGTTCAGGCTTGGCGTTTTTCAGGTACAGGGCGGCGTCGGCGATGTAGATCGGGCCGTCGTAGGCTTGCACGCGGCCTTTGTTTGGCTTGCCGTCGGGCAGGTCTTGGGCCTCGAACAACACGCTCCAGCTGTCCGGCGCTTTCTTGAACACGTTGGTGTTGTACATCAGCACGTTCGGGCCCCATTGGTAGGGCGCGCCGTAGGTTTTGCCATCGACCACGTACCACGGCGCGTCTTTGAGACGGCCGTCGAGGGTTTTCCAGTTGGGGATCAATTCCGGGTTGATCGGCTGCACACGCTTGCCATAAATCAGGCGCAGCGAGGCATCGCCGGAGGCGGTGACCAGGTCGTAGCCGCCCTTGGTCATGAGGCTGACCATTTCGTCCGAGGTGGCGGCGGTTTTCACGTTCACTTTGCAGCCGCTGTCTTTCTCGAACTGGGTCACCCAGTCGTAGTTCTTGTCGGTCTCGCCGCGTTCGATGTAACCAGGCCAGGCGATGATATCCAGCGCGCCTTCGCCAGCACCGACAGCCTTCAGCGTTTCGGCCGCTTGCAAGCTGGCGCTGGCCAGCAGGGCGGTGGTGAGCGCACTTAATAAAGCGGTTTTTTTCACGAACATTTAGGTATCCCTCTTCTCTGTTTTATTGGGGCAGTTGAACGTCGTGTTACGGGACTTCTTGTTGTTTAACCGCCCGGTCTAAGCCGAGCTGGTTGGGGCTTGCGTCAATCAATCGGTCAGTTGGCCGTGGCGCGCCATGATGTGGCGCACCACGGTGTAATCCTCCAGCGAGTCGCTGGATAAATCCTTGCCGTAACCCGAGCGCTTCAGCCCGCCGTGGGGCATTTCGCTGACCAGCAAGAAGTGGCTGTTGATCCAGGTGCAGCCGTACTGCAAACGGGCGGCGACCTGCATGGCTTTGTCGAGGTTTTGCGTCCACACCGAGGAGGCCAGGCCGTATTCGGAGTCGTTGGCCCAGTCCACCGCCTGGCTCAACTCGTCGAAGCGGGTCACGGTGACCACCGGGCCAAACACTTCGCGCTGAACAATTTCGTCGCTCTGTTTGCAGCCGGCCAGCAGCGTCGGCTGGTAGTAAAAGCCAGGGCCTGAATGCACCGCGGCGCCGGTCACGCGTTCGATGTGCGGTTGGCCCAGGGCGCGCTCGACAAAACTGGCCACGCGGTCGCGCTGGCGGGCGCTGATCAGCGGGCCGATCTCGTTGTCGGCGTCGCGTTTTCTGGCAAAGCGCAGACTGCTGACGGCGTCGCCCAGTTCGGCCACCAGGCGGTCGTGAATGCCGGCTTGCGCATAGATGCGGCAAGCGGCGGTGCAGTCCTGGCCGGCGTTGTAGTAGCCGTAGGTGCGCACGCCGTCGACCACGGCTTTCAGGTCGGCGTCGTTGCACACAATCACCGGCGCTTTGCCGCCCAACTCCAGGTGCGTGCGCTTTACGCTTTTGGCGGCGGCCTGAAGAATTTTCTGGCCGGTGACGATGTCGCCCGTGAGCGACACCATGCGCACCTTCGGATGGCTGACCAAATGGCTGCCGACGCTTTCGCCGCCGCCACAAATAATGTTGATCACGCCCGGCGGCAGCAGCTCGGCGAGCACCGGTGCCAGGCTCAGAATCGACAACGGCGTGTGTTCGGATGGCTTGAACACCAGCGTGTTGCCAGCCGCCAGCGCCGGGGCGATTTTCCAGGCAGCCATCATCAGCGGGTAATTCCAGGGCGCAATCGAGGCAACCACGCCAATGGGGTCGCGCCGCACCATGCTGGTGTAGCCCGGCAGGTATTCGCCGGCCAGTTGCCCGGTCTGGCAGCGCACGGCGCCGGCGAAGAATCGGAACACATCGACGGCAGCGGTCAGGTCGTCCTGGCGCGCCAGGTGCTGCGGCTTGCCGCAGTTCAACGCCTCCAGCTGCGCCAATGGGTCAGCGCGCTGCTCGATGGCATCGGCAATCTTCAGCAAGATGACGGAGCGTTGTTGCGGGGTAGTGCGGGCCCAGCCGGCGGAGGCGCGGTGGGCAGCATGAATGGCGGCTTCGACCTGATCGGTTGAAGCCTCGGCAATACGAATAAGGGTTTCGCCGGTGGCGGGATTCAGAATCGGCTCTACAAAACCTTCACCGGCGACGAGCTGGCCATCGATCAATAGGGCGCTGCAAAACGTTGGGGAAGGGGCGGCACCGGCCATCGAGTTCGCTCACTGTTGTTGTTTTCTAAGGCGCTGAGGGCTCGGGCGAGCCTTGAAACGCCTTGATACGAATGGCAACAGAGACTAGTGGGCCGTAAGGTAGGCGACAAATTCTAAATACCGAACGCCGCGTTCGATTAAATAGATGGCCTGCGGTTATTGAGCTGCTCGCGGGCGACCGTAAGGAACGGGTCGACCAGCGCAGGCCGCGCCGTGCCTCGCCGCCAGGCCAGACCGACGTCCAGCGTCTGGGTTAAATCCACCACCGCCCGCGCCTCGATAATGTCGCCCTCCAGCGACCACGGCCGGTACGTCATATCCGGCTGAATAGACAGCCCCAACCCCGCCGCCACCAGGCTGCGCACCGCTTCGGTGGAGCCGGTGCGCAACGTCACGTTCGGCTGCAAGCCGGCGCGCGACCAGATGCGCTGGGCGTTCAGGCCCATTTCATCGACATTCAGCTGAATCATCGGCTCCTTCGCCACATCGGCCAGGCTGATGCTGTCGTGCTCCAGCAGCGGATGTTGCGGCGGCAGCCACAGGCGCAGCGGCGAATGGGTGAGCACCTCGGTTTGCAGGGCGTGGCGGTCTTCGAGGTTGGACAGAATCAGCACGCCTACGTCGATTTCCCCGCTCACCAGCAAATGCTCGATATACGGGCGCTCATCTTCCATTACGCGGATTTCCACATTTGGGTAGGCGCGTTGGAAACGGGTAATCAAATCGGCCAGGTAATAACCGGCCACCAGCCCAGTCACGCCGATGGTGAGCTGGCCGGCGACTTGGTCGGTGCTCTGTTGCAGGCTGCGTTTAGCGTTGTCCACGGTCGCCAGAATCAGGTGCGCTTGGCGCAGAAACTGGTGGCCCTGGTGCGTCAGGGTCATGCCCTTGGCGTGGCGATTGAACAGGCTGACGCCGATTTCCTGCTCCAGTTGCTGAATGGCCAGCGTCAGCGTGGATTGAGAGATAAACACTGCCTGGGCGGCAGAGGAGATGGAGCCGGTTTCAGCCACCGCAATGAAATGGCGGATCTGGCGCAGGGTCATCATGGGAGGCAGCTCGCGGCAAGGTCGATTGGCGACCTTGCCATGAGTTTTAACGCGGGGGAAGGCGAGCTATCTCTTTTTCAGATAGCGTCTTAGAACGAATAGCGGTATTGCATACCCAGCCCGAACAGCGGAGCACCGTCCTGATGAGTGGACGTTGCCACCTGCACGCCGCCGCCCAACGCGGAATTAGCCGTGAGCGCGTGGCTGTAACCGACCGTGGCCGTGGGAATGACACGCCGTTGATCCACGCTGCTGTCGAGGTTGAAGCGGCTTAAGCCCGGCACCTTCGAGCGGCCTTCGATGCCTTGCGTGTTATCGCTCAGCAAGGTGTCGACAGCCAACGCCAGGTTCAGCGTGCCTTTCGGGCTGACTTGAGTGGCGCTGCGCACACCGAAGGTGGCGTAGGTGCGCTGCTCGGTCGAACCTTTAACCGTCAGAGGAAAGGCCACGCCGCGTTCGGTGAAGCCGTCTTGGTGGGTGCTGACGTGGCTCAGGGCAACTTCCGGCGTAATCAGCGAATCACCCAGCGGCGTATTCACGCGTATGCCAAAGTTGCCCGCCACGCGCAAGGCCGTGCCGGTGAGATCCAGATTGGCGCGGGCGCGCTGCACGTCGGTCAGTGCCATGCCGCGATCAAAGCTGTTCTGGCTCTGGCCGACGGCCACGCTGGCGGCGGCGCCCCAGCCGGTGTCATCCGCGTTTTGCTGGAACGCGCCCCACACACCCAACGCGAACGCCTTTTTCTGCTCGGCGCTTTGCACGTTCAAATCCGCGCGGCCCAGGCTACCGGTGACGCCCGCCGAGTACTGCTCATTAAGGCGCATGCCGGCGGCCAGGTTGAGGTTCTTTTGCGTGGCGCTGCTGTCGGCATCACCGCGGTAGTTCTGACTGCCCAGGCTCAAGCAATAAGTCTGCGCGGCGCCGGGTTGGCATTGTTCCTGAGCGAGGTCGCGCAGGCGGCGGTTTTGGCTGGCGGTCAGATGGCTGACGGTGACGGCGCTGCGGATGATGGAAGTTTGCAAGTAGTTGAGGTCTTGCATACCGGCCAAGCCGGGTAACACGAAGGACTCGTTCCAGATGAATGCGCGGTTGCCGCTAGTTCCGACTACGGTGTTGCCGTCGTCGCTGACGCCTGTGGCGAAGCTGTTGGTTTCTCCGGTCAACACGCCGAGGTTTACCATCCCGGTCATGTTGGTCCAGCGAAAGGCGCGGTTTTCGCCGCTATTGATCTGTGAACTGCCCACGACCACCGAACCGTCGGCATTTACATCCGCTGCGCTCGATGACAAACCGCCAAGGGTTGCCAGATCCATAAGTGCGTTGGGCGCGGTCCAGATCACAGCGTGACTGTTCCCTGCAAGCTCGCTTCGTCCCACTGTTACCGAGCCATCGCT